>JAVKHY010000003.1 GCA_031459765.1 Armatimonadota bacterium
CCGGGCTATCCCGACTTCGTCGGCGAGGTGGCGGCTGCGTTGCGCGTGGTGGAGGGCGCGCTCGTCGTCGTGGACGCCGTGGCCGGCGTTCAGGTGCAGACCGAGGTGGCCTGGGGCTATGCCGACCAGGGGAAGGTCAGCCGCCTCGTGATCGTCAACCGGCTGGATCGGGAGAATGCGCGTTTCGAGGCGGTGCTGCAGTCGCTCCGGCAGCGGTTCGGCACGAGAGTCGCTCCCATCCAGATCCCGATCGGTGTGGAGGCCGGGCTGTCCGGCGTCGTCGACCTCCTCCAGATGACCGCCTACACCTTCAAGAACGGCGAGGCGGCCCGGGGCGAGATCCCGGCGGAGCTGCGCGAGGCCGCACAGTCGGCCCGCGAGAAGCTGGTGGAGGCGGCGGCCGAGACCGACGACGCGCTGGTGGAGAAGTACCTGGAGCGAGGCGAACTCACCCAGGAGGAGTTGATGCACGGCCTCCGCGCCGGCGTGAGGGCGGGGACGCTGGTCCCGGTGCTGTGCGCGGCCGCCCTGCGGCTGCTCGGCGTCTCGACGATCCTGGACGCCGTGGCCACCCTGCTGCCCGCGCCCACCGATCGGCCGGAGGTCCCGGCCGCAAAGGGCGGGCAGCAGGAGATCACCCTGACTCCCGACGCCGACGGGCCCACGGCGGCACTGGTCTTCAAGACCGTCGCCGATCCCTACGTGGGCAAGCTGTCCTACTTCCGTGTCTATAGCGGCGTGATCCGCTCGGACTCGCAGGTGCTCAACGCCAGCAAGAACAAGCCCGAGCGCATCGGCCAGGTCTATTTTGTCCGCGGCAAGCAGCAGGAGCCCACCGCGCAGGTCGGCGCCGGGGACATCGGCGCCGTGGCCAAACTCGTCGAGACCGGGACGGGCGATACGCTGTCGGGCAGGGATCAGCCCATCGTCCTCCCGCCTATCGCCTTCCCCCGTCCCGCCATCTCCATGGCCATCGAGCCCAAGAGCAAGGGCGACGAGGACAAGATGGGAACCGCCCTGGCCCGCCTGGCCGAGGAAGATCCCACCTTCCGCGTGCACCGCGACGCCGAGTTGAAACAGACCGTGATCTCCGGCATGGGCGAGTCGCACCTGGAGATCATGGCCGACCGCCTGCGCCGCAAGTTCGGCGTGGACGTCGTCCTGCACCTGCCGCGGGTTCCCTACCGGGAGACGGTCAAAGGCCGGGCCAAGGCGCAGGGCCGCTACGTCAAGCAGACCGGCGGCCGGGGACAGTACGGCGTCTGCTTCCTGGAAGTGGAGCCCCTGGAGCGGGGCGCGGGCTTCGAGTTCGTGGACAAGATTTTCGGGGGGGCCATCCCCAACCAGTTCATCCCCTCGGTGGAGAAGGGGGTCCGCAAGACGCTCGAGGAGGGCGTGCTGGCGGGATATCCCGTGGTGGACGTGCGGGTCACCCTGTACGACGGCAAGTACCACGAGGTGGACTCCTCCGACATCGCCTTCCAGATCGCCGGGTCCATGGCGTTCAAGGACGCCGCGACCGAAGCCGGGCTGGTCCTCCTGGAGCCCATCATGGACCTCAAGGTACGGGTCCCCGAGGAGCAGATGGGCGATGTGATCGGGGACCTCAACGCCAAGCGCGGCCGGATCATGGGGATGGAGCCGCAGGGGGACGGAACGACCGTCGTCCTCGCCCAGGTGCCTCAGGCCGAACTCCTCCGTTACGCCTCGGACCTGCGGTCCATGACCGGGGGACGGGGGACCTTTGAGGCCACCTTCTCCCACTATGAAGAGGTCCCCCCGCACGTGGCCGAGAAGGTCGTCGCCCAGGCCAGGCAGCAGAAGGCCGAGGCCGCCACACGCTGAGGGGATCCCCATCGCCCCGGCGGTATCCCGGGGCCTCGGCGGGAATAATCCCGGCCGCCGACCCGTTGGGCAGGAAGGCTGAGGGTCGTGCCGAACACAGACGGGGCCGATGCGGGAGGGCCTTATCTCCGTCGAGATAGGGCCCTCTCCACTTCCCCCGGGGGACTCATGCGCGGGTACCTGTCGGCCGATATCAAGGATGAGATCCGCCGCCGCGTCGACCTGGTCGACCTGATCAGCGGCCACGTCACCCTGAAGAAGGCCGGACGCTACTTCAGGGGTCTCTGCCCGTTCCACCAGGAGAGGACGCCGTCGTTCTACGTCGATCGGGAGAAGGGACTGTGGCACTGCTACGGGTGCCAGCGGGGAGGCGACGCCTTCACCTTCGTGATGGAAACAGGCCGCCTGTCCTTTGCCGAGGCCGCCGAAGCATTGGCCCGGCGCGCCGGCGTACCGCTCCGGCGCTCCCCCGAGGCCGCCCGGCTGGCCTCGGAACGGGACCGCCTCTACCGGGCGCTGGAGGCCGCGGCCGCCTTCTTCCAGGAGCAGCTGCGGGATCCCGACCGCGGCAGGGTCGCCCGGGACTACCTGCAGCGGCGGGGCGTCGATCAGGCCACGGCGGAGCGGTTCCGCCTCGGGTATGCGCCCGACGCCTGGGGTGAGCTGCTGCGGGCGCTGGGGAACGCCGGCTATCCCCCGGCGCTGCTGGAGAAGGCCGGCCTGGTCAACCTCCGGCCCAGCGGGGACGGCCACTACGATGTCTTTCGCCATCGGGTGATCTTCCCGATCATCGACCTCCAGGACCGCGTGATCGCCTTCGGGGGGCGCGCCCTGGACGGCGGGGAGCCGAAGTACCTGAACTCCCGCGAGACCGCGGTTTTCACGAAAGGCAAGACGCTGTACGCGCTCAACTGGGCGCGCGAGGCGATCCGGCACCTGGATGAGATCGTCGTCGTCGAAGGCAACATGGACGTCCTGACGGCGCACCAGTTCGGCATCACAAATGCCGTGGCGTCGTTGGGGACCGCGCTGACCGCGGAGCAGGTGGCGGCGATGAAGCGGATGGCCTCCCGGGCCATCATCGTCTACGACGCCGATGCGGCCGGCCAGGCGGCGATGGAACGGGCCCTGGCGCTGTTCGAGGAGGCCGATCTGCCGGTACGGGCGGTCGTGCTGCCGGCCGGCGATCCCGACGAGTTCCTGCGCACGCAGGGGGCCGAGGCGTTCCGGTCGCTGCTGGCCCGGGCGCTGCCCATCTTCGAGTACCAGATGGCGGCGGTCGCAGCGCGGGTCGACCCGACAACGGTGGAGGGAAAGGTGCGGATCGTGGACGAGCTGGTCCCGTCGCTGGCCCTGGTCACGAACCCGGTGCGCCAGGCCGAATACGTCCGGCTGGTTGCGGAGCGGTTCGACGTGCGCGAGGACGCGGTGCGCCAGCGACTGCGGCGGCACCGCAAAGGGACGGGGACGGCGGCCGGCTCAGGCCCCGCGTCGGGCGGGGAGCCCGAGGCGATCGCGGCCGCGCCGGACCGGGCGCGGCGCCAGGCCGAGCGGTTGTTGCTGCATCTGATGGTGCACGACGCCCGGTGGCGGACGGCAATCGCCGCCCGTCTGGGACCGGAGGAGTTCAGCGATCCCGTGCACAGAACGCTGGCCGCCGTCCTCTTCTCGGCGCCCGAGGCGGGCGGCGACGTGCTGCGCGACGAACTCGAGGACGAATCCGCCGAGCGGCTGCTCCTCGGGCTGCTGTTCGACGAGCCGCCGGTGGCGGAGAAGGACAGAGAGAAGGCGGTCGGCGACGCCGTGGCCTACATCGTCGAGCGCCAGCCGCAGGCCCGCCGCCGCCAGGCCCTGGAACGGGCCATCGCCGCGGCCCAGGCCGCAGGGGATACGGAGCAGGTTCGACGGCTGCAAAGCGAGTATTTAGAACTGATTGGAGTTGTGCACGCCTCCCGTCCGGGAGGTGGCGACCATGGCCAAGAAGAAGGCGGCGCCTGACGCCGCGCAGACAACTCAGGACGGACAGCAGCAGATGCCCGCGGAACTCCGGGCCCTCGTGGACCTGGGCCGCAAGCGCGGCTATCTGACCCACGACGAAATCCTCGAGCAGTTCCCCGAGGCCGAACAGAACATCGAGTTGATCGATCGCGTCTACTCCGTGCTCCTGGAGCAGGGGATCGACGTCGTCGAGGATGCCAAGGAGGCGGAGGCCAAGGGCAAGGGCGAGGAGGAGGAAGAGGCGCGCGAGGCGGCGGGGGTGGCCATCGACGACCCCGTGCGCATGTACCTCAAGGAAATCGGCAAGGTGGCGTTGCTCTCGCCCGAGATGGAGACCGAACTCGCCCAGCGGATGGAGAAGGGCGACGAGGAAGCCAAGCGCCGCCTGATCGAAGCCAACCTGCGCCTGGTGGTCAGCATCGCCAAGAAGTACGTGGGCCGCGGGATGCTGTTCCTGGACCTGATCCAGGAGGGGAACCTGGGCTTGATCCGGGCCGTGGAGAAATTCGACTGGCGCAAGGGCTTCAAGTTCAGCACCTACGCCACGTGGTGGATCCGGCAGGCCATCACGCGGGCTCTGGCCGACCAGGCCCGGACGATCCGCATCCCGGTGCACATGGTCGAAACGATCAACAAGCTGATCCGGATCTCGCGGACGCTGCTCCAGGACCTGGGACGCGAGCCGACGCCGGAGGAGATCGCCCGGGCCATGGACCTCCCCGTGGAGCGGGTGCGCGAGATCATGAAGATTGCTCAGGAGCCGATCTCCCTGGAGACCCCGATCGGCGAGGAAGAGGACAGCCATCTGGGCGACTTCATCGAGGACCAGGACGCCCTGGCCCCGGCCGAGGCCGCCTCCTTCACGATGCTCAAGGAGCAGCTGGAGGACGTCCTGGAGACGCTCACCCCGCGCGAGCGCAAGGTGCTCAAACTGCGCTTCGGCCTGGACGACGGACGGCCGCGGACCCTGGAGGAGGTCGGCCGCGAGTTCGGGGTGACCCGCGAGCGCATCCGGCAGATCGAGGCCAAGGCGCTGCGGAAACTGCGCCACCCCTCGCGCAGCAAGCGGTTGAAGGATTTCATTGAGTAGTCGCGCCGTCATGGCGGGCCTATCGACCGGGGGCCTGGCCGCCCCGGAGGTGTCCCCGTTATGACGGCGCATCCTGTGTCGCCTGCGGGGGGAACGGTGTGGAACACCATGTGAAGGATCCGTCCCTGGCCGCCCGGGGCCGCCAGCGCATCGCGTGGGCCGAGACGGAGATGCCGGTCCTCCGCCAGATTCGGGCCCGGTTTGCCCGACAGCGTCCGCTGGCCGGGCGGCGGATCGCGGCCTGCCTGCATGTGACGACGGAGACCGCGGCCCTGATGCGCACCCTCGTCGCCGGCGGGGCCACGGTCCGGTTGTGCGCCAGCAACCCGCTCTCCACCCAGGACGACGTGGCCGCGGCCCTGGTCGAAGAGCAGATTCCCGTGTTCGCCATCAAGGGGGAGGACCGCGACACCTACTACCGGCACATCCACCAGGCCCTGGACCTCCGGCCCCACATGACGATGGACGACGGTGCGGATCTCGTCTCCACCATCCACAGCGACCGGACCGACCTCCTCGCGGAGGTCGTCGCCGGCACCGAGGAGACGACCACCGGTGTGATCCGGTTGCGCGCCATGGCCAGGGCCGGCGCGCTGCGCTACCCCATCGTCGCCGTCAACGACGCCAAGACCAAGCACCTGTTCGACAACCGGTACGGCACCGGGCAGTCCACCATCGACGGCCTGCTCCGGGCCACCAATGTGCTGCTGGCGGGGAAGACCCTGGTGGTGTGCGGGTACGGCTCCTGCGGCCGCGGCCTGGCCCTGCGGGCGCGGGGGATGGGGGCGCAGGTCATCGTCACCGAGGTCTCCCCGCTGCCCGCCCTGGAGGCGGTGATGGAGGGGTATCAGGTCATGCCCATCGCTCAGGCGGCGCGCCTGGGCGACGTCTTCATCACGGTGACGGGAAACCGCGCGGTGCTCCGGGGGGAGCACTTCGCGCTGATGAAGGACGGCGCCATCCTGGCGAACAGCGGCCACTTCAACGTCGAGATCGACATTCCGGCCCTGGCCGACATGGCGGTGGAGACGCGCCCGGTGCGGGAGTATGTCCGGGAGTACCGCCTGGCCGACGGACGGCGCCTGTACCTGCTGGCGGAGGGTCGGTTGCTCAACCTGGCCGCGGCGGAAGGCCATCCCGCCGCGGTGATGGATATGTCCTTCGCCAACCAGGCCCTGGCCATGGAGTACCTGGCCAGGGCCGGCGGGGAACTGCGCCCCGACGTCTACGCGGTGCCCGCGGAGATCGACCAGACCGTGGCCCAGCTGAAACTGGAAGCGATGGGCGTGCGCATCGACGACCTGACCCCGGAGCAGCGCGAGTACCTGCAGTCCTGGCGGGAGGGCACCTAGTCCTCCCTGGGGATACCGCGGCCCGACCCGACTCCGTACGCTGGACGGCGTGTTCCTCCTCCGGGCCGCCGTCCGGCTGCTGTTCCCTCCCCGCTGCCAGCTCTGTGGGGCACCCGGTGAGTTTCCCCTCTGCGGCGGATGCCTCCACACCTTTCCGCAGATCCGGCCTCCCTTCTGTCCCCGCTGCGGGCACCCGCTGGTCGCGCGGGGCGCGGCGCCCCTTCGCTGCCGCGGGTGTCCCGGCGAGGGCGCGGCCTACACGCGGGCCCGCGCGTGGGGCGCCTACGACGGGCCCCTCAGGGAGGCCATCCACACGCTCAAGTTCGGCAGGAGGCGGGCGCTGGCCGGGCCGCTGGGCGCACTGCTGGCCGGGCTCGCCGCATCCGACCCGGGCCTGCAAAGGGTCCAGGCGATCGTGCCCGTACCGCTCCACCCGCAGCGGCAGAGGGAACGCGGCTTCAACCAGGCGCACCTGCTGGCCGCAGAGGTCGGTCGCGCCCTGGGCGTTCCGGTAGAGGCTCGCGTCCTCGAGCGCGGACGGCCGACCCCTGCTCAGGCGGAACTGAGCGCCGCCTCCCGGAGGGCGAACGTGCGCGGCGCTTTCATCCTCCGCGGCGCGGTGAGGTGGGCCCGCGTGCTCGTGGTGGACGACGTCATGTCCACGGGGAGCACTGTGGGGGAGTGCGCCCAGGTCCTGCGGCAGGGCGGCGCGGGAGAGGTCGCGGTCCTCACGCTGGCGCGGACCGTCCGCACAGGCCCGGCGGAGGCCGCCGGATCGGCCCTCAGGTGGCCGGGGGGAGCTGCGTGGCGACCAGGAGGCCCGGGGGCGCCGCCAGGACCCGGGGAATGGCGTTGACCAGGACCGCCCAGGTGGCGATGTCCCCGTGGATTCCGCCGTCGATTACCACTGTGATCGGGGGTATCCCGTCGATCCGGATCACATCCCGCCCCCGCCCGACGCCGGTGGCCATGGTCAGGTCCAGGGTGATCCGGGCGTCGCCGTCGCTGTAGGCGCGGCAGACCTGGTGCAGCCCCGTCACCCTGCCGGTGCGATCCGCCTCGGGCTCGACCGTTTCTTCGATCCGCTCCAGCCTCCACCCCAGCGCTCTGGCGACCATCGCCGCCGACTGGGGCAGGCCGACGTGGCCGATCGTCCCTTCGTCTACCCCCCGGCGGAAGGCCTCGACGGTCAGGCCCACGCCGACCTTGCGCTGCAGGGGCTCCCGCCGCTGTCCCGCGTCCACCACCCGCTCCACCGCAATGCGGTCCACGTGACGGCAGGGGGCGGTGAGCACGACGGGCAGCGCGTCCATGACGAATCCGGGGTTCACGCCAAGCCCGATCACCCGCCCGCCGCGCCGTCTGGCCAGTTCGTCCAGCAGCGTGGCCTCTTTCGGATGGTGGTGCCAGGGGTAGGCCAGTTCTTCACAGGTGGAGATGACGTTCAGCCCGGCGTCCAGCAGCGGGACGATCTGGGGCACAACCTGTTCCATGCGGGACTGGGTCGAGTGCAGGACCACGTCGGCGCCGGCGTTCAGGAGGGGGTCGATGGTCCGTTCAACGACAACGGCCGGGGCGCCCGGAACGAACTCCGAAAGCGGCCGGCCGGCTTTCTCGGGATCGATGTCCACGGCGCCGACCAGCTGATATCCGTGTTCGAGAGCCACCTGGGCGATGCCGACGCCGATGGGACCGAGGCCGAACTGAATGACGCGGGGACGGGCGGTCGTCTGATTCATGGGACCGGGCTCTCCACTTCCCGCTGCGCCGGACGACTCCCTTCTGTGCAAAGCGAGCGGGGGAAGCGACGCTTCCCCCGCCCGTCTCCGCCCCCGCGCCGTGCGGCGCGCGTGTTACGGGTCGTCGTCCCGGTCCCAGAGGTGTCTGGGCCAGTGGCGCTGGCCGACCGCCTTGCCGGCGTTCACCAGGCCGTAGCCGAAGAAGGCGTCCCTGCCCCGCGGGCCCAGGTCCTCGGACCGCCTGGCCAGGATGAAGCGCAACAGCAGGCCCGGCAGGCGGCCGTCGATCTTGCTGTCCGCCAGGGCGGCGACCCCGGAGACCGTGGCCGCGGCCTGGCTGGTGCCGCTCATGAACAGGTAGGCGAACATCAGTTGACCGTTGACCATGCGCGGCGGGAAGTAAAAGGTGTTCGCCGCGCCGTAGATCGAGATGCCCGCCGCCGTCGGCAGCCCGCCACCGGGCGCCGCCACGTAGACGAGCCGCCGGCCGTAGTCGCTGTAGGGTGCCAGCGCATCGCTGTTCGTGGTGGCCGACACCCCCACCACCGGCCGGACGCCGGCCGGGGCCTTGACGTCGTCCTTTTCCAGGTCCCAGTTGGTCCCGGAGTTGCCGGCCGAGGCCACCATCAGGGCGCCGCTGCGTGCCGCGTAGTTCAGCGCCCGCTGCAGCGCCTCCAGTTGCTGCGAGCGGACCCAGCGGTGATGGGCCTCGCTCTGGTTGGGCTCGCGCCTGGGGACGACGAACCCCAGGCTCATGTTGATGATGTCTACCTTCAGGCTGGCCGCGTACAGGATGCCGGCGATCACGGTGCTCTCCTGGCCGGTACCCTTCTTGTCCAGGACCTTGACCGAGATCAGTTCAGCCTGCGGGGCCACCCCCGGAACGCGCACTCCCTTGCCCGCGATCACGCTGGCCACATGGGTGCCGTGAACGTGCGTGTCGGCAAACGGCGCCCGACCGGGTACCACCTCGGGCACCAGCGACCTGCTCAGCACCATGTTCACTTTGCCAGCGAGTTCCTGGTGCAGATAGTCGATGCCGGTGTCCAGCACGGCAATCTGGACCCCCTGGCCGAGGTACCCGCGGCTCCAGGCCTCGGCCACGTCGATCCGATTCAGGTTCCACTGGTTGGGGTGAATCGCCGGAACCCCGACGCCTTCCCCTACGGCGCCCTCAGGTTCCACGGAGACCTCGGAGACCACCCCCGAGCCGATGTCGGCGGAGCTGCCGACCGTCATCTCCCCGTCCGGGACCACGGACTGGATCCCGGGCAGCGCCGAGGCCGCCGTGGGGAAGGACGGGTCGGCGCTGGCCACCAGGGCCACGCCGATCTCCGGGAACATCATCAGGACCCGCCCGCCGACCGACTGGATCAGCGTCTCAAAGTCGGCCGGGAGCCGCCCGCTCCGTCCCAGGACCAGGTAGCGCTGCTCGACCTGAGCCGTCGCGCCCTGGCTGGCCGGTCCGAAGGCAAAGGCCGACATGGCCAACGAGACGATCAGCGCGGCGACCAGAAACTTCAGCGAGACGCGCATCTGCGCGCTCCTCCTGCCAGACAAGAGTGCTCCGCGCACCCCCTCCGGTGCGGGAGCCTGTGCCGGTGATGCGGTCTTCCACGATGCCAGCGAGCAAGAACCGTGCCGCCGGGCAAGGGAGCCCCGAACTTCCATCGAAACAAACGACCGTGCCTGTCGCGGTCGTGGCCATCGGCGGCAACTCGCTGATCCGGGATGAGCGCCATCCCACGCTGGCCGGGGAGATCGAGGCCCTGCGGGAAACTTCCACGCATCTTGCGGCGATGCTCGCCCGGGGGTGGGATATCGTGCTCACCCACGGCAACGGCCCCCAGGTGGGCTTCAACCTGTTGCGCTCCGAGCTGGCCAGCCATGTCGCGCCGCCGCTCACCCTGGATGTCCTGGGCGCGCAGACCCAGGGGTCGATCGGCTATCTCCTCCAGCAGATCCTGGGGAACGAGATGCGGGCGCGGGGGATTCGCAAGCGCATCGTCACCGTCGTCACCCAGGTCGTCGTGGATCGTGATGACCCCGCCTTCCACCGTCCTACCAAACCTATCGGCAGGTTCTACGACCGGGAGGAGGCGGAGCGCCTGGCCGCCACCCGCGGCTGGCGGATGGTGGAAGACGCGGGACGCGGCTGGCGCCGCGTGGTCCCCTCGCCGATGCCGCTGGAAATCGTGGAACGCCTGACGATCAAAGGGCTGGTGTATCAGTCGATCGTGGTGATCGCCGCCGGGGGAGGCGGCATCCCCGTGGTCCGGCGCCCCGACGGCAGCCTGGAAGGGATCGAAGCCGTCATCGACAAAGACCTGGCCTCCTCCCTGCTCGCCCAGTCCATCGGCGCCGACCTGTTGCTGATCTCCACGGCGGTCCCCCAGGTGGCCCTCCACTACGGGACGCCGCAGGAGCGGCCGATCGGCACGATGACGGTGGCGGAAGCGAAGCAGTATCTCAGCCAGGGGCATTTCCCGCCCGGCAGCATGGGCCCCAAGGTCCTGGCCGCCGTGCGCTTCGTCGAGGCCACGGGGGGCGAGGCGCTGATCACCTCCCCGGAGGGGATTGAGGAAGCACTGGCGGGGAAGACGGGCACGCGCATCACCGCCGACGCGGCGGTACGACACGCCACGGGAGGATAGGAGCGATGGAACTGCGACTCGCCGACCGGATGGCCGCCCTCGGGACGGAGACGGCCTTCGAGGTGCTGGCCCGCGCCCGCGAGCTGGAGCGCAAGGGCAAGTCGATCGTGCACCTGGAGATCGGCGAACCCGACTTCGATACGCCGGCGCACATCAAGGAGGCGGCGATCAAGGCGCTGCGGGACGGCTACACGCACTATACGCCGTCGGCGGGCTTGCTGGAAGCCCGCGAGGCGATCGCCGAACACGTGGAGGCGACCCGGAAGGCCCCGGTGCATCCCGACGAGGTGGTGATCACCCCAGGGAGCAAACCCATCATGTTCTTCGCCATCCTCGCCCTGGTGAACCCGGGCGACGAGGTGGTCTACCCCAACCCCGGCTATCCGATCTACGAATCCGTGACGCGGTTTGCCGGCGGGGTACCGAAGCCCCTCGTCCTGCGCGAGGAGCGGGGGTTCCGGGTGGATCCGGACCAGGTGCGGCGGGCGGTCACGCCCCGCACACGCCTGATCGTCATCAACTCCCCCCACAACCCCTGCGGCTCGTCGCTGACCCGGGAGGATTTGCAGGTCATCGCCGAATCAGCGCAGCGGGTCGGTGCCTTCGTCCTGGCCGACGAGATCTACTGGCAGATCAACTACGACGCGCCCCATCACAGCATCCTCAGCGTGCCGGGGATGAAGGAGCGCACCATCCTGCTGGACGGTTTCTCCAAGGCCTACGCCATGACCGGCTGGCGGCTGGGCTACGGGGTGATGCCGCGGGTGCTGGCGGCGCGCGTTGCGCAGTTGATGGTGAACTCCAACTCCTGCGCGGCGGCCTTCACCCAGATGGCGGGTATCGCCGCGCTGCGCGGTCCGCAGGAGCCGGTGGCGGCCATGGTCGCGGAGTTCCGTCGACGCCGGGACGTGATCGTGCAGGGCCTGAACGGCATCGACGGGGTCTCCTGCCTCCTGCCCTCGGGGGCGTTCTACGCCTTCCCCAACACCGGGCGGATCGACGCCGACAGCAGGCGTCTCGCCGACTTCCTGCTGACCGAGGCCGGCGTGGCCTGTTTGTCCGGCACCGCCTTCGGCGAAGCGGGGCAGGGCTATCTCCGCTTCTCCTACGCAACCAGCGTGGAGAACATCACCGAGGGACTCCGCCGGATGCGCGACGCCCTCCGGCGCTACCCCGCCTCGGCGGGATAGCGGCGGTCAGGGCGGGCCCAGCGGTCCGGGCCGGAAGCTCCGGATCGCGTTGTCGCACTCCTTCTGCCCGTCGCGCCAGCGCGGGAGCGGTTTGGCGCAGACCGCGACCTGGGTCCGCGCCGCGCCGGCCGCCGCCACCCCCACCGACGCCCACTCCACGCCGTCGCTGCTGCCGGTCACCTCGAACTTGAACCAGAGTATCTCGTCGCTGGTTCTGGGGTCCTGCTGGAATCCGGAGACGCCGTAGATCGGCAGCAGGGAGAAGACGATGCGGCGGATCGACGACTCGCTGCGTCCGTCGGGAGAGGGGACGGTGAAGACCGAGAGGAACTCGGCCCCGGTGTCGGCCTCCGGGGGCGTGAAGCGCGCCTCGCCGGGCCCGGCGGTCCGGCGCACCCAGCCCGCGGGCAGGCGGAGGGAAAATCCGGCGGCGTCGTCCTGGTACTCCACGAACGCCGGGGTCGGCCGGCTGCACCCCGCGGCCATGCCGACCGCGCACAGGAGAACGGCCATCCACCGGGTCACACCGCTGCCACTTCGCCTCCGGCGGGCCCCGCCCCTTGACGGGATCGGGCAGGGGAGGCCGATACGGCGGCGGGAAGAGTACCGATGATGCTGGCGATGCGTCTCCACCGTCCCGCACCCGCCTCCGCGGCGCCCCTCCGCGCGGAGGACGTTCCGCCGCCGGAGCCGCGGGCCGACGAGGTGCTCCTCCGCCTCGAGGCTTGCGGGGTCTGCCACACCGACCTCCACATTGTAGAGGGCGACCTCCCGCCACACCGCCTGCCGCTCATCCCCGGCCACCAGGCCGTCGGCATCGTGGAGCGGGTCGGTTCGGCCGTGACGTCGCCGGCTCCCGGCACCCGCGTGGGCGTGGCCTGGCTGCACCGGACATGCGGGCGGTGCCGGTACTGTCTGCGCGGCCTGGAGAACCTCTGCCAGAGCGCGGTGTTCACCGGCTACGATGTGGACGGCGGCTATGCCCGATACCTCGTGGCCCCGGCCGACTTCGTCCACCCCATTCCGGAGCGCTTCACGCCGCAGGAGGCGGCGCCGCTGTTGTGCGCCGGGATCATCGGCTATCGCTCGCTGCGGCTGGCCGAGGTGGAACCCGGCGGCCGGGTCGGCCTGTTCGGGTTCGGGGCCTCCGCCCACCTGGCGTTGCAGGTGGCGCGGCACTGGGGCTGCACGGTCTACGTCTTTACGCGCAGCGCCGCCCACCGCCGCCACGCCGAGGAGCTGGGCGCGGCCTGGACCGGAGGACCGCAGGATCGGCCCCCCGAGCCTCTGGATGCGGCGGTGGTCTTCGCCCCCAGCGGCGCCGTGGTCGTCGAGGCGTTGACCCATCTCCGTCCCGGCGGCACCCTGGCCATCAACGCCATCCATCTGGACGGCATTCCGGCCTTTGACTACCGGCGACTCTACGGCGAACGCACGGTGCGCAGCGTCACCAACAGCACGCGTCGGGACGGGCGCGAATTCCTGACCCTGGCCGCCGCGATTCCGATCCGCGTGACCAGCGTCCTCCTGCCGCTCCGGGAGGCCAATGCCGCGCTGGCCCGGATGAAGCGGGGCGAGATCACCGGGGCGGCGGTGCTGGACGTCACTGCCTAGGCACCCTGCAGTTCAGGCAGTGGTTGACGAAGGTCAGCTGGAGTTTGCCGAAGACCCGTCCAAAGCCGGACAGTTCGCTGGAGGCGTCGGCCGTCACGGTCTGCCAGACCGTCTGCCCGCTGACCGTGGTGTAGGCGATACGGGTGCCGACCTCGCCCCAGTCGTAGAAGAGCGTGAGTTCGTACAGCGTCCCGACCTCGTCGAGTTCGACCCGGATGGCGTAGGGCGGTCCCGGCCGGACGAGAAACTCGCGCTGCGTCGGCGAGGTGTACAGCCAGTGGGCAATGCGCCGGCGCGTGGCCTCGTCCTTCTTCTGCCAGGGGGCGCCGTACCGGTCGATGGCTTCGTCGACGATCGCCCGGTGCACCCCGACGACGATGAAGTGCCTGGACCGTTCCCGGTGGATGAAGAAGTCGTGCTCGTGGAACGTCTCCGGTCGTTCCTGCTGGGTCTCGATCTTCTCCTCGATCACGCGCTGGATGGTGGCGCGAAAGGGCCGCAGCAGCACGGGGAGCTGCAGCCTGGTGATCCGGACCCGCCGCTGCTTCACGCCGTCGGCGCGCCGCGTTTCGTGGAACGATCCCTCGGCGTAGGTGGTGAGCGTCCCGCCGCGCAGGGTGAGGGTGAGGGTCCCCGAGAAGTCCGCCGTGAGATCGTAGGGCGTCTTCTGGTCGATGCCGAAGACCCGGGCCAGCAGCGCCTCGGCCGACGGCGCCTGGGCGGCCGCCGGCGGCGCCCAGGCCAGGGCCGCGCAGAGGAAGAGCACCGGCCAGGGTGTGACGGCCGGCCGGTCGGAGCGCTTCCTCCGCTCTCCCTCTCTTTGCGCGTGGACGTGCCTCATCGGGCGTGTCGGCGGCGAATCCCGCTCATTATATGCCCCGCCGCCCCCGGGCGGAAGCGCCGTAGCGCTCCCAGGACACCATTGTAGAGAGGGGGCGCCGGCCGCGCCCGGCCAGGATGCGCAGGACGGCGCGCTCGATGGGTCCGCGGCCGCCGGGGTGCGGGTAGCCCAGGGAGATAACGGTGGCGATGACGTGCCCGGCGGGGATCCCCAGCAATGCACCGGCCCCGGCCGCGTCGTGCATCGTGGCGGGACAGGAGGCGACGCCCTCGTTCCAGGCGGCCAGCATCATATTCTGCGCGCAGCGGCCGGCGTCGAACAGCGCGCGCGGCGAGTCGACGACGAGCCCCACGGCGGCGGCGGCCGTGGCGACGTGCTGCGCGAACCGGCCGAACCCGGCCAGGGTCCGGAGCCGGCTGCGATCCCGGACGACGACGAAGTGCCAGGGCTGGCTGTTCCGGCTGCTGCCGCTGCGGCGTCCGGCGTCGAGGATCCTCCGCAGGATGCGGTCGGGGATCGGTCGGTCGGTGAAGGTGCGGAGATCGCGTTTGGTGACGATGCACCGGTAGGTGTCCATGAAGGCTCATTTGTTACAATGGGCCCGTGACCCTGCGGCCTTCCGACGTCGTCGAGCTGCGCATCGACCGGATGAGCTACGGCGGCCGGGGCGTGGCGCGCCTGGACGGCTTTGTCGTCTTTGTGGACGACGCGGCGCCCGGCGACCGCCTGTCGGCCCGGCTGCGGGTTGTGAAGAAGTCCTATGCCGAAGCCGAACCCGTCCGTATCAGCGAGGCGTCGCCCCTGCGGATCGCGCCCAGCTGTCCCCACTTCGGACCCTGCGGCGGGTGTCTCTGGCAGCACCTGGCATACCGGGCCCAGCTGGAGGCCAAACGGGCGATCGTCGCGGAGAGCCTGGCTCAGCTGGGGGGCATCGAGCACGTCGCGGTGCGTCCCGTCATCGGCATGGACGACCCGTGGCGGTACCGCAACAAGATGGAGTTCACCTTCCTGCCCGGCGGCGGACTCGGGTTGCACCGCCGCGGGCGCTGGGACGAGGTCGTCGACCTCTCGACGTGCCTGCTGCCGTCCCCGCGGGTCGTGGACGTCCTCGTCGACGTCAAAGCCTTCGCCCGCCGTCACAACCTCCCGGGCTACGATCCCCGCAGACACCAGGGACTGTTGCGCCAGCTCGTGGTCCGCGAAGGCCGGGCCACCGGCGACCTCCTCGTCACGATCGTCACCGCCACGGGGCAGTTCCCCCAGGCTCGGGCGCTGGCCGACCACCTGGCTGGCAGGCATGCCGGGTTGACCGGAGTCCTGTGGGCGGTCAACCCTGCCAGGGGCGACACGATCGAGCTCCAGGGGGCGCAGGTGCTCTACGGGCGTCCCTACATCTTCGAGCGGCTGCGAGGGCTGACCTTCAAGATCGGACCGGCGACCTTCTTCCAGACGAATACCCTGCAGGCCGAGCGCATGATCGACGTCGTCCGGGAGATGGCGGGGGAGGCGGAGGAGGTCGTCGACCTGTACTGCGGCGTGGGAACCTTCGCTCTGGCCCTGGCCGGGCAGTCCCGCCGTGTGCACGGTGTCGAAGTGGTGGCCGCCTCGGTGGAGGCGGCGCAGGAGAACGCACGTCTCAACGGCATCGCCAACGCCGACTTTTACGTGGCGGATGTGCGGCGGTTCGTCCGCCTGCCGGCGGGGGGTCGTCCCGATCTCGTCATCCTCGACCCCCCGCGGGCGGGGGCCGGCCGGCAGGTGATGACGGCCCTCGGCCGGGCGGCGCCGCGCCGGGTGATCTACATCTCCTGCAATCCGACCACCCTGGCGCCGGATCTGCGCCACCTCCTGCCGGCGGGCTACCGGATCCTGGCGATCCAGCCCTTCGACCTCTTCCCCCACACCTACCACGTCGAGTGCGTCGTGCTCCTCGAGCGCGAGACCCCTTAAGGCGGAGGAGGGCCTGACGTGGAGGACCGCCTGCGGGGCGGGCCGGGCTACCGTCTCCTTCGGGTCCTCGTCCGGGGGCTGCTGCGGGCGGGGTGGGGGCTGCGGGTCAGCGGGCTGGAGTACCTGCCGCCTCCACCCTGCGTGCTGGCTCCCGCCCACGGCAGCGAGATCGACGCGGTCGTGCTCTCCGCCTCGCTGCCCTTCCGGCCGACCTTCCTGGCGGCGCGCGAACTCGAGCGGTTTCCGTGGCTGTTTCGCCTCATCCGGTGGTTCGATCCCGTCTTTGTCCGGCGAGGGGGCCTGGCCGATATCGGCAGCGTGCGCGCCTGCCTGGCACGTCTGGAGCGCGGGGACGTACTCGTCATCTTCCCGGAGGGCCGCGTCGTGCAGTCCGCCGAACCCGGCCCGTTCCACCCCGGCGCGGCGTTTCTGGCGCTGCGGGCGCAGGTGCCGCTGGTGCCCGTCGCGCTCCTCGGTCTGGAACGGATGTGGCCGCTGGGGGCCCGCTGGCCCCGCCCGTCGCGGATCGCGGTGCGCATCGGCCGGCCGCTGCGGCCCCGGCCGGGGGAGGAGCCCGACGCCCTGACCGCCCGGCTGAGACAGGCCGTCGTCTCGCTGCGCCGGGCGGAGACAATCGGGTAGAACCTCTGTGAGGATGCGCCCGGTTCCGTCAATCGTCCTCCTGATCGTGGTGATCGTGGGCCTGGTCGGCGGCGTCGGAGTCGCCGCGCCTCCCGCGGCACCGCCCACGCTCGTCTCCGCCGTGGAGGCGTTTCGGCGCGGGGACTGCGCAGCCCATACCGCCGCCCTTCGGACCCTGGCGGAGGATCCGTCGCCCGCGGGCGCGCGCGCCGCGGTCCTGTTGGCCGGGTGCCTGCGGGCGCAGCGTCGGTACGGGGAAGCGCGCACGATGTTCGAGGTAGCGGCGTCGCGGCATCCGACGCTGGCGGCGTTCCTGCGCCTCCAGGCCGCCGAAGCGGCGGCCGCGGCAGGGGATCTCGAGGCGGCCCTGCGCGATCTCGCCGCCCCGTTCGACGGCGCCTCCCCGGCCGTCTTGCGGCGCGTCGCGGTTCTTCGGGGGGACGCGCTGCTGCGCGCCGGACGGCCGGAGGAAGCCGCGGATGCGCTGCGGCAGGTCCCCGGGCTCGACGGGTCCGATGACGAGATCCAATCCCGCGTCTGGTGGCTGCGCGGCGTGGCGGCGGAACGTACGGGGAATCGCCGGGAAGCGACGGAGGCCTACGCGATGGCGTGGTGGGCCTTCCCGGGCTCGGCGGGCGAATCCGCGGCGGGACTGCGGCTGCGGGCGGTGACCGGTCGATCGTCTCCGCCGATCCCCGCCCTCGCGCGTGTGGAGCGGGCGAGGCGGCTGCTGAAAAGGGGCGAGCCGAAGGCGGCGGAGCGGGAGTGGAGCCTGGCCGTACGGGATCCGCTTCCCGACGATATCGCCGCCGAAGCGTGGTATCATCTGGGCCTGCTGCGCCTGGGGACGCCGGGCGCCGTCAACGCTTTTGTGCGGGCCGCCCGGTATCCGACCCGGTCCGAGGAGACGCAGTACTACCTCGGCGTGGCCTACCACGCCGTCGGCCGGCGCGCAGACGCACTGGCCGTCTGGAACCGCCTGGCCGACCGGCGCAGCCCCTGGGCCTCGCGGGCCTACCTCAACCTCGGCCGGTGGGCGGAGGCCGGGCGGCGGTGGCGCGAGGCGGATGCCTGGTATCTGCGCGCGGCCACCAACGCACCGCAGGCGCCGTCGGCCGACGAGGCGCGGTGGCGACGGGGGTGGATCCGCGTCCGCACCGGCCGGACCGTCGAGGCGGAGCGTCTGTTCCTGGAATACGGGCAGGCGTTCCCCCGCACGCCCCGTGCCCCGGCCCACCTCTATTGGGCGGGCCGCATGAGGGCCGACCGGGGCGCGGATCCCCGTGGGCTGTACCGCATCGTCGCCGAGCGGTACCCGCTGACCTTCTACGGGCAGCGCGCGCGGGCGCGGCTGCGGATGCCTCCGCCGCCGCGCCCGGCTGCGCCGCCCGCCCCGGGACTTCCCGACGGGGAGTTCACCGCCCCCCACCTGGAACTTGCGGCGCTGGGGTTCTCCCGCGAGGCGGCGGAGGAGACGGAGGCCCATCCGGCGTGGGAGACGTCCGCGGAACTGCGCCGGCTGGCGGCGGCGTTGTGGGCCGCGGCGGAGGAACCGGCGAAAGCCGCCGCCGCCGTTGAGCCGCTGGTCGCTTCCGCCCTGCTGCACACAGAAGAGGCCGATCCGGAGGTGTGGCCCCTGGCCTATCCCCGTCCCTTCTGGTCGGACCTGCTGAGCCAGGCGGACCACAGCGGCGTCGATCCCTATCTCGTTCTGGCCGTGATGAGGGAAGAGAGTCGGTTCGATCCGCAGGCGGTCTCGCCGGCACGGGCCGTGGGGCTGATGCAGCTGTTGCCGACGACGGCGCAGGGGATCCTGGGGGCGCGACTGCCGCCGTCCCGCCTGACGAATCCCCAGCTCAACATCCGCGCCGGGGTGCGCTATCTCGCCGGGCTCCTCCGCAGGTACGACGGGAACGTCGCGCTCGCCGTGGCCGCCTATAACGCCGGACCGGGCGGGGTCCGCGCCGTCCGCCACCTGGCGGCAACCGACCTGGATCGGTTCGTGGAGAGTCTGCCCTACGCGGAGACGCGGACCTACGTCCGCCACGTCCTGCAGTCCTACGGCATCTACCGCTGGCTGTACCCCTGACGGCCGTCTGAAGCCCGGATCCGACGGGCATAGTGCCGTTGAGCGAGCCCCCGCCCCCATGTTTACAGAGTCCTTCGACATTACGCGTCCGACCTGGGATCCGCAGACGCTGGCGGCGTTGCTGCGCCGTCTCCACGACAGCGGCTACCAGGACCTCACGGTGGACTACCACAGCCTGCTGGCTCGTTATCTGCGTCCCCGGACCGACCTGGACAGGCTGGTGCCCGCCGCCGGCGAATTCGTGGACGTGCTGATTCCTCCCGGCCATCCCTCCGCCCGTATCATCCTGCACCGCCCCGAGGTCACGCTGCTCCGGGCGGTCCTCGCCGGGAGGAGCCAGCAGGAAGTCCGACTGGTCGGAGCGGCCCTCAAGGTTCACCTCGAGGCGGTCCTCGGCAGGGAGGTGGAGGTGGAAGAACACAGCCGCGCGCTGTTGGCCCGGTTCCGCCGGGACGTCCTCCCGGTCCTGCAGCTGGCCGGTAACGGCGAGCCGCCCCGCGGGATACGCAGCCCGGTCGCGGTCCAGGTGCTGCGGGCGATGCGCCACCAGCCCGTCGTCCGCGGCCGGCCGACCATCCTGGCCTCCCAGTGCGCGCCGTTGGCACCCGACCGGACCGTCGAGCAGATCCGCGAGGCGCTGGAGCAGCTCGTCGGCGAAGGGTGGCTGGAACGGTGGCACGTGGTGCTGTGCCGGGAGAAGGGGGTCTGGCTGGGCTCGTCGGCCAGTCCCGACGAGATCCGGGCCTTCACCGGGCTCATGATGGACTGCCCGCACTGCGGCCGCCGCATCAGCGACGAGCAGGCCGACATCGCCTACCGGCTCGGCGAGCGGACGCCCGCCGACAACCGCTGGCTGTGCGACCTCGTGGAAACGGCGCTGCGCCGGCTGGGGGTGGAGGCGGTCGCGGTGCACCCTACCGGGGGCGCCGCTGTGGACGGCGCGGCCTGCTATCACGGCGCGGTGATCCTGTTCCGGGCCAAGGACGATCCTGCGGACATCGGCGATGTGATGCGTCTGCAGGAGCAGGGCCGGCGGCTGGCGGGTGAGGGCTGGCGGGTCTTTCCTCTCCTGGTGGCGGACCGACCCCTGGGCCTGGATGTGGGCGGCATCGAGGTCACGGTGGTCGAAGGGATGGCCGCCCTGGATGACGCGCTCGAACACCTCCTGCGGGCGGCACGCGAGGCCAGCCTCGAGCTGCTGCTGCCGGAAGCCCTCCGTCCCGCCGGCATCCCGCTGGCGGACTTCCTGCCCGCCGACTGATCCGAACTCTCCACAGGAGTTCGCTCCGGCGGGGTCGTAGGGTCGTAGGAGACTCTGCCCTCCGGAGGTTGGATCCGTGGCCAGACCCAAAGTGTATGTCTGCCGGCGCATCCCGGAGGCGGCCCTGGAGATCGTGCGCGGGGTGGCCGAGATGCGCCTGTGGGACCGCGAAGACGTCCCTCCGCCCCGTGACGTGCTGCTGCAGGAGGCGGCCGAGTGCGACGGGCTGCTCACCCTGCTGACCGACCGCGTGGACGGCGAACTGCTGGCGCGCGCGCCGCGCCTGCGGGTCGTCGCCAACATGGCCGTGGGGTTCGACAACATCGACGTGGCCGCGGCCACGGCCCGCGGCGTCGTCGTCACCAACACGCCCGAGGTGCTCACCGAGACCACGGCCGACTTCGCCTTCGCCCTCATCCTGGCCGCCGCCCGGCGGCTGGTGGAGGCCGATGCCTTCACCCGCGCCGGTCGGTGGAAGACCTGGGGACCGCTGCTGCTGGCCGGTCAGGACGTGCACCACGCCACCCTGGGGCTGATCGGGGTCGGCCGCATCGGGTCGGCGGTCGCCCGGCGCGCCAGGGGGTTCGAGATGCGCATCCTCTACTACGACACCGTCCGCCGCCACGACCTGGAGCGGCAGTTGGGCCTGGAGTTCCGGGAGCTGAACGATGTGCTGCGGGAGGCGGACATCATCAGTGTGCACGTGCCGCTGACGCCGCAGACGCGCCACCTCATCGGCAGGGAGCAGTTCCGGATGATGAAGAAGACGGCGGTGTTCGTGAATGCGGCGCGGGGACCGATCGTGGACCAGGCGGCGCTCGTCGAGGCGCTGCGCACGCGCACGATCTACGCCGCCGGCCTCGACGTCTTCGAGCAGGAGCCCATCGCTCCCGACGACCCGCTGCTGACCCTGGACAACGTGGTGGTCGCCCCGCACATCGCCAGCGCCAGCATTCCCACCCGCACGCGCATGGCCACGCTGGCCGCGGAGAACCTCGCCGCCGTGCTCCAGGGCCGGCGCCCGCCGACCCCGGTGAACCCGGAAGTCCTGGACCGGCCGTCGTGATCGCCGGCCCCCCGCCGATCCTGCGGCAGCACAAACCGCGAGGGCGCCGGCGGCCGGCGCCCTCCACGGTCGCGGGATCCCGTCCTGCGGCCTACTCCTTGTAGATGGTCCAGGTCCGGAAGTTCATGTCCGGGCTGAGCACGACGCCCTTCACGTTCTTCTGGTAGATGGCGAAGGCCTGCAGGTTGTTGGACCACATGGGCACGAGGATGGCGCTCTCGGCCAGCAGCCGCTGGGCCTGTGCATAGAGCCGGGTGCGGGCGGCCCGGTCGTCGGTGGTCTTGGCCTGTCCCAGAAGCTGCTGGAACTGCTGGTAGTACTGCTTGTCCTGGGCGCTGGTGGCCTTGTTCAGGAACGTCCCCAGCCCCTCCGGGGATTCGATCAACCAGGGCGCCAGGAAGTTGTCGGGATCCACGAAGTCCGGGAACCAGCCCAGGAAGAACATGCCGAACTCCCCGGCGGCCATCGACTTCGTGTAGGTGGCCCACTCCTGGGTCCGGATCGTCACCGCCGCCGCCCCGGTCTCCTCGATGGCCCGTTTGACGACGGCGCCGGCGTCGGGCTCGGTGTTCCCGTAGCGGACCGGCGTGAGCCACAGCGTGATGTTCAGCTTGCGGCCGGCGCTGTATCCGGCTTCGCTGAGCAGGCGGCGGGCCTGGGCCAGGTCCCGCCTGGGGAAGGCCTGGATGTGGCTCCACAGCCCCGGGGGAACCATGCTGTACAGTGGCGTGTTGATCCCGCCGAAGACGTTCTGCGCGATGCGGTCGCGGTCGATGGCATAGGCGATGGCCCGGCGCACCCGCACATCGTCAAAGGGTGTGGCGGTGACGTTGAAGACGATGTAGCGCACGGACAGGCTCGGTCCGCGCTGGACGGTGACCCGCGGGCTCCGCTGCAGTCTCCGGATGTCTTCGGGGTTGAAGCTCCGGAAGCCGATGTCCACCTGACCGGACTCCGTGGCCGCGGCCAGGGCCGAGGCGTCGGAGAGGAAGGTGGTGATCACGCGCCGGGTTCGGGGCGCGGGCCCCCAGTAGCCGGAGTAGGCCTCGTACACGGTGCGCTGGTCCGGCACGTACTGGACCAGGCGGTACGGCCCCGTCCCCACGAAGCGGCCCTTGGCGAACTCGTTGGGGGGTCCGGTAAACCTGTAGATGTGCGCCGGCGCCACGCCCCAGGTCATCCGCGAGAGGAAGGTCGCGTCGCGCTGCTTCAGGTTGATGCGTACGGTGCGGGCGTCGATGACGTCGACGCTCTTGATGTTCTCGATGAGGGCCACGCCGCCTTCCGGCCCCTTGCGGCGGAGGACCGTGTCCAGCGACGCCTTCACCGCGGCCGCGTCAAAGGGCGTCCCGTCGGTGAAGGTCACCCCCGACCGCAGCCGGAAGGTGTAGGCCAGCCCGTCGGAGGATGCCTGCCACGACTCGGCGAGCTGCCCGACGATCTCCGTCGTACCCTGTCGGAACTGCACCAGGGCTTCCGAGATCTGGCCGAAGACGTGCCACGTCCAGTAGTCGTAGGAGTTCTCCGGCGACAGCTCGGTAATCTTGTCCGTGGTGCCCAGGACGATGGTGTCCGGCGGCGCCGCTGCGGGCGCCGTGGGAACACCGACCATGAGCAATGCCGCAGCGACCAGGACCCAGGTCGCAGGGCGAAACCGCCCCATGCGCTCACCTCCGGTGTGGAGTCTCCCTCCCAGGATGCCGGCGGGGAAACTCCTTCGGCGCGGGCCGGGCACACCCTGCCGTGGCCCTCAGGCCAGCCGGCGCCGGCGGGGGTTGAGGCGGTCGTTGATCCCCTCTCCGATCATGCCGAAGCCGACCGAGAGCATGATGATCATCAGGCCCGGGAAGGTGATCAGCCACCAGTAGCCGGCCTGGAGGAACTTCTGTCCGTTCTGGATGTCGAAGCCCCAGTCGGGCGTCGGCGGGGGCAGCCCGAAGCCGAGGAAGGAGAGGGCCGCTTCGGTGAGGATCGCGTCGGCGATGTTGAAGGACGGGACGGTCATGACCGCGGCCAGGGTGTTGGGCGCCACATGCCGGAACAGCGTGCGGGCGCCCGAGGCCCCCAGCGCCCGGGCCGCTTCCACAAACTCCTGGGCCCGGACCGCCAGGACCTGCCCGCGCGCCACCCGGAAGTAGGTGGGAATGTACACGAAGGCGATCGCCGCCGTCATGTTGACCAGCCCGGGCCCGAGCATGGCCACGATGGCGATGGCCAGGATGAGGCCGGGGAAGGAGTAGATGGCATCCATGGTCAGGGAGAGGAGGCGGTCGAGACGGCCCCCGGCGTAACCCGAGATCCAGCCGAGCACCGTGCCCACGCCGAGCGAGAGCGCGCAGGAGAGCACCGCCACCAGGATCGGAATCCGGCCCCCGTAGAGGACCCGGCTGAGCACGTCCCGCTGCAGCTGGTCGGTCCCCATGAGATGGGCCCGGCCGGGGGGCTGGAGCCGCTCCAGCGACGTCGGTGCGGTGGGATCGAAGGGCGCCAGGAGGGGGGCGAAGCCGGTGACCACCACCACCAGGCCCACGATGACCAGCCCGCTGATGAGCAGATAGTCGCGCCGCAGCCGCAGCATCAGAAGCGAATCCGGGGATTCAGGCGGGCGTACAGGACGTCCACCAGCAGGTTGACCGCAGCGATGAAGAAGGCGATGAAGATTACCGCCCCCTGAATGGCGGTGAAGTCGCGGGAGGAGATGGCCTCCAGCAGGTAGCGGGCGATCCCCGGCCAGGAGTAGACGGTCTCGGTGAGGATGGCCCCCGCCATGAGGAGGGCGAACTGTAGGCCCACGACCGTGACGATGGGAATGAGCGCGTTGCTCAGCGCATGGCGGAGGATCACGGCGGGTTCGGGCAGCCCCTTGGCCCGGGCCACGGTCACGTACTCGCGGTCCAGCACATCCAGCATGCTGGACCGGGTCATCCGGCCGATGAACCCGGAGACGACGATGGCCAGCGTCAGTGCCGGGAGGGCCAGGTGATGCAGGGCGCTGAGGAAGAGGCCCACCTGGCCGCGGAGGAGCGTGTCCAGGGTGTAGAGGTTGGTGATGGGGCGGAAGAAGGCTTCGGCGACGGGATCGAGCCGGCCCCCGGCGGGGAAGAGACGCCAGCGCACGGCGAAGAGCATGAGGAACATCAGCCCGATCCAGAAGACGGGCATGGCGAAGGAGGCGATGTTCAGCACCCGGACCACGTGATCGGCCCGGCGGTCGCGGCGCACGGAGGCGAAGACGCCGCTGACCAGGCCGAGGAGCGTGGCCCCGGCCATCCCGAAGACCGCCAGCTCGATGGTGGCGGGGAAGCGCAGGAGCAGCTCCCGGGCCACGGGCTGTCCGGTACGGATGGAGGTGCCGAAGTCGAGGCGCACGGCGTCGGCGAGGTAGTCCAGGTACTGGATCGGCAGCGGGCGATTGAGCCCCAGGCCCTCGCGGCACTCCTCCAGCCGCTCCGCGGTGATGTTGCGACCGCCCAGCAGCGCCAGGCAGGGGTCCCCGGGCAGGATGCGCAGGATGAGGAAGACCAGGGTGAGGAGGATCAACAGCATGGGCACGGTGAGCGCCAGCCGGGTCAGGATGTATCGTCCGATGCCCACACAGGCCGTCTTTGCCTCCGGCGGGACCCTTTTCCTCCCGCCGGCGGGGCGCGCTGGAGGAGATGGCTGGGGCAGGGAGAAGTAGGCGCAGGCGCGGCAGGTATCTGACGCAAGGAGGGACCAGGATGCGGAGAGCCTTCAGCGGACGGCTCTACCTGATCGTATGGGCGCTCGTCGCCGCGCTGGCGCTGGCCGGCTGCCAGCGTCAGCAGGCGCAGCGGCAGGCCCCGGCGCCGCAGGCCGGGCCGGTGCCGGACCTCGGCGGTCGGACGATCCGCGTGGCCACCGACGCCACCTATCCGCCCTTCGAGATGCTGGACGAAAACAAAAACATCGTCGGCTACGACATCGACCTCATCACGGAGATCTGCAAGCTGGCCAACTGCAAGCCCGACATCAAGAGCACGGCCTGGGACGGGATCTTCCCGGCCCTGCAGAAGGGCGATTTCGACGCGGTGATCTCCGGGGTGACCATCACCGCCGAACGTGACAAGACCATGGACTTCACCGACCCGTACATCGAGGTGGGCCAGGTGCTGCTGGTGCGCGCCGACGAGGAGCGGATCCGCGGGCTGGAGGACATGGCGGACAAGTCCGTGGCCGTGCAGCGCGGGACGACCAACGACGAGACGGCGACGCAGCTGCAGAAGGAGGGGAAGATCAAGGAGGTCAAGCGCTTCCCCACCTTTGACCTGGCGGTGCGGTCGCTGCTGAACAAGGATGTGGACGCGGTGGTCATCGACAACACCGCCGCCTCGGGGTACATGGGCACGAACCCCAACCAGCTCAAGATTGCGGGCGAGAAGTTCACCAGCGAAGGCCTGGGGATCGTGGTGCGCGAGGGCGACAAAGAGCTGCAGAACGCCTTCAACGCCGCCCTCAAGGTCCTCAAGGAAAACGGCACGATGGACCGGCTGTACCAGAAGTGGTTCGTCGAGTTCAAGCCGTCCTGAGGCGGCGCGGCGCCGACGGGAGTGGCGGGGGAGCGTAGGCGCTCCCCCGCGCCATTCTCCGGCCTATGGGCCCACCGACACCTCCCCCGCAGCCGGAGCTCAGCCCCGAGCTCCCCGGCCGGGGCCGGCTCCTGTCCTGGGGCACCCTGGAGCGGGCGCCGTGGTGGATGCTGGCGCTGCTCATCGGGGGGCTGCTGGCCCTGCTGGGCATCCTGGGCTCTCCGGTGTACCGTGAGACCTACAACTTCCTGGCCCCCGCCGTCATCGTGACGTTGAAGCTGGCCTTCGCCGCCTACGGCCTGGCCATGATCCTGGGGTTGATCGCCGCCCTGGGGCAGCTCTCCAGCCATCCCGTCCCCTACACTCTGGCCCGGCTCTACGTGGAGGTGGTGCGGGGGGTGCCGCTGCTGGTGCAGCTCATCTACATCGCCTTCGTCGTCACCCCGGTCCTGGCCGATCTGACCGGACAGCGCTGGCTGCGCAGCGACATGGTGCGGGCGACGTTGGGCCTGGGGATCGGCTACGGCGCCTACCTGGCGGAGATCTACCGGGCCGGCATCCAGTCCATTCCCCGCGGCCAGACGGAGGCCGCCCGGTCGCTGGGGATGTCGCCCTGGCTGGCGATGCGGCACGTCATCCTGCCCCAGGCCATCCGGGTGATCCTGCCGCCGCTGGGCAACGACTTCGTGGCCATGCTTAAGGACAGCTCGCTGGCCTCGGTGATCTCGGTGCAGGAGCTGACCTACACGGGAAGTCTGCTCAACGCCCGCACCTTCCGCTCCTTCGAGACCTACAACATGGTGGCGCTGCTCTACCTGATCATGACCCTGCTGGGGTCGTTGGGCGTGCGCGGCCTGGAGCGCTGGGCGGGGAAGGGGTATCGGCACTGAGATCCCTTTGACCCTTCGATCCTCGGGCTGCAGCACCGCGTATGCCGCCGGCGGATGCTGTCGCGTGTGCGTCAAGGGGAAAGCCTGCGGCGACTCGTGCATCGCCCGCTGGAAGACCTGCCACAAAGGTCCAGGGTGTGCCTGCAATGCCTTGGAGCAGATGTCACCTCACGCATCCCTCATCTTCCCGTTTCCCATCTAGGGCTGAGGGCCCTGCGGCCGGAGGCTTCGAACGATCCTGCCGTTCCGTTGAGGGCGCCCTGCAGGGCCGCTATAATGGGTGCAGCCGCGGGCGCTTAGCTCAGAGGTAGAGCGCCTCTCTGACGCAGAGGAGGTCGCAGGTTCAAGTCCTGCAGCGCCCACCACGGTGGTCCGCGTGATCCGCTGCCTACCCCGACGGCCGTGTCCGCACCCAGTGCGCCCGCGGGTTGGGCAGGGGAGTCAGCGTGCGCTCCAGCATCTCCCGCAGGGGTTCGAACCTGGGCGGCAGGGCGAGGCGCTCGCCGAGGTGCTCCAGGGGCTCATCGGTGGTGAAGCCGGGGCCCAGGGTGGCGATCTCGAAGAGCACGCCGCCGGGCTCGTGGAAATAGATGGAGCGGAAGTAGAAGCGGTCGATGACCGGGGTGGGGTGGCCGCCCCCGTCGAGGACCCGCCGGCGCCAGGCCTCGTGGTTCTCCATGGTGGAGGCCCAGGCGACGTGGTGGACGGTGCCGGCCCCGGGAATTCCGGGACGGTCCGCAGGGTCGCAGGCGTAGAACCCGCCGCGTCGCGCGCCCCGCGCCGTGAGCCGGTGGTCGGCCTCGGCCGTGAACTGCAGGACTTCGAGGAGGAACGACCGGCTGGCCGGGGGATCGGCGGCGAAGGCGCGGACGCCGTCGAAGCCCTGCAGGGCCACGGCGGCGGGGATCTCGGGGTGGTCGGCGATCAGAGGCTCGTCGCGGACGTCGGTCACGGCGATCTCGAGGCCCAGGCCTTCCGGATCGGTGAACGTCAGACGGTGGCCGTCGCGTTCGGCGGCGATCCCTTCCCGGCGCAGCCGCTCCTCCCAAAAGGCCAGAGCCTCTGGCGAACCGACCCGCCAGACGATCCGATGGACCATCCCCGCCCCCGCCCGTCCCCGACGGGCCCCGGGATACTCGAAGAAGGTCAGGTCCGCGCCGGGGCTGCCGGCTTCGTCGCTGTAGAAAAGGTGGTAGGCCGTCGGGTCGTCCTGGTTGACGGTCTTCTTGACCAGCCGCAGGCCCAGCACCCGGGTGTAGAAATCGAGGTTTCGCCGGGCGTCCGCGGTGATCGCCGTGATGTGGTGAATGCCCTCCAGCCGCATGGTGGGGTTCCTCCTCACCGATCTACCGCTGTTCAACTCGATTCCCGGCCCACATAATCCCCGGGAGGCGGCCTCCCGCTCTGCAGCGAAGAACAGAAAGGACACGCCGCAGACGACTGGCGCAGGAGGTGCCTCATGCGGATCGTGCGAGCCCTGGCCCTGGTGTTCGTTCTCACGCTTGTCGGAACCCCCGGGGCGGGTCTGTCGGCCCCGGCCCAGGAGATCGTCTTCACCTCCAACCAGTTCACCCCCGTCGAGGAGCAGGAGTGGGCACGGAACACGCTGCTCGCCGGGTTCACCAGAGAGACGGGGATCACCGTCCGGTTCATCACCGAGAACGAAGGACCGTACGTCGACCGGCTGCTGGCCGAGGCCCGTGCCGGCCGCGGGACCATCGACGTCACGGGGACCCTGCACGGGATCTTCCCGGTCTTCCTGGCCAACAACGCGTTGCGCGATATGGCCGAGGTGCAACGCCAGCTGGACGCCCGCCGCGACCGCACCTTCTTCCGGGACTTCCTCGCCGCGGCGAAGATGGACGGGTTCACCGCCTTCATCCCCTGGATGCAGGCTACCTACCTGATCGTCGCCCACAAGGACGCCCTGCGGTACTTTCCCGGCGGGCGGAATCCGATGGCCATGACCTACGACGACCTCCTCCAGTGGGGGGAGAACATCCGCCAGGCCACCGGGCAGCGGCGGGTGGGCTTCCCCGTGGGCCCGCGAGGGCTGTACGGCCGGTTTCTCCACGGCTACATCTACCCGTCCTTCACCGGCGCCCAGGTGCGGCGTTTCCGCTCGCCCGAGGCGGTGGAGATGTGGCGGTACCTGCGGCGGCTGTGGGGTGTGACCCACCCGTCGTCGTTCACCTACGAGTTCATGAGCGAGCCGCTGCTCCGGGGCGAGGTCCTGGTGGGCTGGGACCACGTGGCCCGCATCGTGCCCGCGCTGCGCCAGCGTCCCGATGATTTCGTGGTGCTGCCGTCGCCGGCCGGCCCGCGGGGACGGTCGTTCATCTCGGTGATCGTCGGGTTGAGCATCCCGCGGACGGCGCCCAGTCCCGATCTCGGCGTACGCCTGATCGAGTATCTGACCCGACCGGCCACGCAGGTCCTGACCCTGCAGGGCGTGGGATTCTTCCCCGTCTCCCCGGAGGCGGGCCGCACGGTGCCCTCGGGCGCGCTGAAGGTGATGGCCGACGGCGTGACGGCCCAGTCCGGCGCTCCTGACGCCCGGACCGCGCTGCTGCCGGTCGGGCTGGGCGCCCGCACCGGCGAGTTCGTGCCCATCTACGTGGATACGTTCACGCGGATCGCCGTCCGCGGCGAGGAGATCCAGCGGGTTTTGAACGAGCAGGCGGCCAAACTGGAGGAGCTGTATCGGGCGACCAACGCTCCCTGCGCGCCGCCCGATCCGCCCCAGCGGCCCTGCAAGCCTGATTAGGGTCGACGGCCGACCCGCCGTGCGGTCGGCCGTCGCTCTTCCCCTGTATGGCCGTTGCGGAAACCGACCTCACCCCGGCGCGCCCCCGGTCGCCGGCAACCTGGACGCCGTACCTGCTCATCCTGCCAACGCTGATTTTCCTCGGCCTGTTCTTCGTCTACCCCATGGTTCAGGCCGTCTGGCTGGCGGTCAGCGACCCCCAGAGCGGGGGCCTGACCTGGGCGCACTTCCGGCGGATGGGCGCCGACCTCTACTTCGCGCCGGCCGTCCGCTACACGCTGCTCATCACCGCGCTGGCCGTGCCGCTCCAGGTGATGCTGGGACTGGCCATCGCCCTGCTGGTCAACACCCGGTTCTTGGGGCACTCCGCCTTTCTCTACCTGACGGCCCTGCCCATCGGCATCTCCGACCTGGCGGCGGGGTTGATCTGGCTGTCCATCTTCACCGAGCGCGGTTACCTGAACGCCGTGCTGCAGCGGCTCGGCCTGGTGGAGGTGCCCCTCATCTTCCTCTCCGTCGAGCGTCCGGACTGGATGCTCGGGGCCATCGTCATCACCGAGGTATGGCGGGCGACGGCCATCGTTATGGTCATCCTACTGGCGGGCCTCCAGTTGATCCCCAGAGACTACGCGGAGACGGCGAGCGTCTTCGGCGCGGGACGGTGGCAGACCCTGCGCCACGTCATCCTGCCGCTGCTGCGGCCGAGCCTGCAGACCGCGCTCATCATCCGGACGATCCTGGCCTTCCAGCTCTTCGCCACGGTCGTCACACTGGCCGGCCGGCAGATCCCGGTCCTGGCCGGAGAGGCCTACTTCTGGTACTCGCTGTACCGCAGTCCGCACGTGGCCAGTGCCTACGCCGTGCTGATCCTGCTCTTTTCCGGGAGCATCACCTGGCTGTACCTGCGCTTCCTGCGGGCGGAGGAGGGCCGGGCATGACGCTCCGCCGCCTGGGGCTCTACAGCGCCTCGCTGGTCATCAGCGCCTGGGTGACCCTGCCGCTGCTGCTGATCACCGTCGCGGCCTTCACCCCCCGCGACCTCCTCTATCGGTGGCCGCGGCCGCTGTGGCCGGAGCGATTCACCCTGGAGACGCTGCGCTTCTTCCTGCGCTCCACCGGGGTGTGGCCGTCCACGCTGAACAGCGTCCTCGTGGCCGGGCTGACCATCGTCCTGGCCTTCGTCATCGCCGCGCCGGCCGGCTACGCCATCTCCCGCTTCCGTTTCCGGGGACGGGAGACTTTGCAGCTGGCGATCCTGGCCACCAAGATGTTCCCGGCCACGGTGCTCTCCATCCCGCTGGCCGTAGCCTTCATCCGCTGGCGTCTCTACGACACGCTGCTGGGCGTGGCCATCGTGCACACGGCGCTGGCGCTTCCCTTCGTCATCGTCATTGTGACCAGTGTCTTCCTGGGCATCTCCTACGAACTGGAGGAGGCGGCGCAGACCCTGGGTGGCAGCCGGCTGCAGGCCTTCCTGCAGGTGACGCTGCCCATGGCCCTCCCCGGGCTGGCCGCCGCGGGCATCTTCACCTTCGTCCTGTCCTGGAACGAGGTGTTCGCGGCCACGATCCTGACGCTGAACCACCGCACGCTGCCCGCGCTGATCGTCGACTCCGTGATCGGCGCGGGCGCCCCGCTGCACTTCCGGTTCGCCGGGGGGTTCTTCATGATCATCCCGGCGCTGATCATCATCTTCCTCATCCGGCGGTACCTCCTCACCCTGTGGGGCGTGACCGTGCGCTGAGGCGGAGGTCCTCCGATGGCGGAGATCGAGCTGCGCCGGCTGCGCAAGAGCTACGGGAAGGTCGTGGCGATCAATGATGTGAGCCTGCAGATCCACGACGGCGAGTTCCTCGTCCTGCTGGGGCCCTCGGGGTGCGGGAAGACGACCACCCTACGGGCCATCGCCGGCCTGGAACTCCTCGACCGGGGGCGGGTCCTGATCGGCGGCCGCGATGTCACCGATCTGCCGCCGGGCCGGCGAGGTATCGCCATGGTGTTCCAGTCCTACGCCGTGTTTCCCCACATGCGCGTGGTGGACAACATCGCCTTCGGCCTGCGCATGAAAGGCGTGCCGCCCGAGGACCGACGCCGCCGGGCGCAGGAGGCCGCGGAGCTGCTGCAGATCGCCGACCTGCTCGACCGCTATCCGGCCCAGCTGTCCGGAGGCCAGCGGCAGCGCGTGGCCGTGGCCCGGGCCATCGTCATGCGGCCCGATGTGCTGTTGATGGACGAGCCGCTCAGCAACCTGGACGCGCTGCTGCGGCTGCACATGCGGGCCGAACTGAAGCGGCTGCACCGCGAGCTGCGGGCCACCACGGTCTACGTCACCCACGACCAGGTAGAGGCCCTCAGCCTGGGCGACCGCATCGCGGTGATGAAGGACGGGGCCATCGTGCAGTGCGACACGCCGGCCGCCATCTACGACCGGCCGGCCAACCGGTTCGTCGGAGGCTTCATCGGCAGCCCCCCGATGAACTTCCTCACCGCCCGCCTGCGATGCATCGACGGCCGGCCGCACGCCGTGGTCGGCGGCACCGCCGTCCCGCTGCCGCCGGGAACGGGCCCGCTGCCGGCCGCCGGGGAGACGGTCACTGTCGGCATCCGCCCCGAGCACATCGCGGTGGAGTTCGACCCCGTGCCGGGCGGCGTGCCGGCGCAGGTCAGCGTGCTCGAACCCCTCGGCTCACACCAGCTCCTGACCGCCCAGGTCGGGGCCGAGATCGTCAAGGTGGTCGTGCCCCCGGAGTTTGCCGCCGAGCCCGGCCGGCGGCTCTGGCTGCGTTTCGATCCGGCCCGTCTGCGCCTGATGGATCCGGCCTCCGGACGGGCCCTCCCGGTGACCTCATGACCGCGGATCGGGAGTTGCTGCGCCGGGCGCAGGAGATCTTGCAGGGTAACGACGTCGGCGGCGCCTACACGAAGCCCAGCCCGCGCCTTTATCCCCATCAGTGGAACTGGGACAGCGCCTTCGCCGCCCTGGGCTGGGCCCGGATCGACTGGAGTCGGGCGATCCGGGAGATCGAGACCCTCCTGCTGGGGCAGTGGACCAACGGGATGGTCCCCCACATCCGGTACAATCCGGAGGTCACGGACTACGCGCCGGGCCCGGAGTGGTGGCCCGGCGTCCCGGTGCGCCGCGCCGGACAGATCACCAGCGGGATCTCGCAGCCCTGCGTTCTCGGTTCGGCGTCGTACCGGATCGGGCTGCTGGCGCCGGATGCCTCATCCCGACAGGCGTGGTGGGCGAAGGTGCATGAGGCGCTGGTCGATGCCCTGCTGTATTTCCTGCGGCACCGGACCGCCGGCGGCAATCCGCTGATCGTCGTTGTTCATCCCTGGGAGAGCGGACTGGACAACAGCCCGCGCTGGGACTTTGCCACCGGCAAGGGCTACCGTCCCTCCCGCCCGTACCGGCGCGTGGACACGACGATCGTTGATCCCCTCCTGCGGCCCACGGGCAAGGATTACGATCTCTACATGTACCTGGTCGAACTGCTCGCCGACGTACGCTACGACCTGGCCGCCTATCTCCAGCGCACGCCCTTCGCCGTGTACGATGCGTTGTTCAACGCGGTCTGGTACCGCTCGGCGCTGGACCTGAACCGGATCGCCGCGGCGCTGGGCCGGCCTCCGGCGGTCGATCCCGCCCGGCTGGCGGCGTTTCGCGACGCCTACCGGCGGACGTTGTGGGAGGAATCGGCCGGGCTGTTCCGGGACTGGGACCTCCGGGCGGGGCGGTCCATCCCGGTGGACACGATCGCCGGCCTGACGGCCATCTACGCGGGATTGGTGGATCGAGGGCAGGCCGCGCAGATGCTGGCCGGCTACCGCCGGCGGTGCCGCGGATGCCTGCTGCTGCCCTCGGTGCCCCCGGACCAGGCGGGATTCGATCCGGCGAGGTACTGGCGCGGGCCGGTCTGGGTGAACACGAACTGGATGGTGATCCAGGGGTTGCGGGATCTGGCGCTGCACCGCGAGGCGGACGAGCTGACCCAGCAGACACTAACCCTGGTGCGGTCGGCGGGGTTCCACGAATACTTCCATGCCCACGACGGCCGCGGTCTCGGAGGCGGGGAGTTCACCTGGTCCGCCGCCCTCGTCATCGATCTCCTGCATCCCGCCGTGGGGGCCGGCCGGGAGGCGGAGGGCGGTGCGGACCGACTGCGGTGAGCAGCCGGGTGGGCCCGGAGGAGTGCGGCGATGAGGGCGGTAGTGCAGCGGGTCAGTCGGGCCAGGGTGCGCGTCGGGGAGGAGGTTGTGGGCGAGATCGGCCGAGGCTACGCCGTCCTGCTCGGAGTTCATGTGGACGACACCGAGGCGCAGGCCGCGGCCCTGGCGGAGAAGGTGGCCCACCTGCGCGTCTTCGACGACGAGGCGGGGAAGTTGAACCGGTCCATCCTCGACGTCGGAGGGGCCGTCCTCTCCGTCTCCCAGTTCACCCTGTACGGGAACACGGAGAAGGGGCGGCGCCCGAGCTTCATCGCCGCCGCGCCCCCCGAGCGCGCGGAGGCGCTCTACCACGTGTTCAACGAACGGCTGCGTGCCCTGGGGGTGCCGGTGGCCACCGGCCGCTTCCGGGCGGTGATGTCGGTCGAGATCCACAACGAGGGCCCGGTCACCCTGATGCTCGAGGAGCCGCCTCCTCCGCGGCCGCGGTGAAGTCCGATCTGCGCCCTCCGCGCCGTTGGATTGACAGGCTTCGACCCGGTGCTATACTGCGCATACGAGGCGATGACGGGGCCGAGTAGGCCGTCTCTCGGTCGCCAAGAGAGGGGAGGGGGCGGTGCGAACCTCCCTCGACCGACCGGCTGAAGACCTCTCCTGAGCCGCCGCCTGAAGCACGAGTAGGGTCGGCCGGATTCTCCCCGTGACGGAGAGGAAAGCCGCCTCGCGGCACGGGACGTGCCGCGAGGAACATGGGTGGAACCGCGGGTGCGCCCCGTCCCAGGTGGGACGAGGGCGCGCTTCGTTTGGGGGGAATGAAGGAGGATTCCGCGATGGCGCGGATCACGGTCACGCTGCCGAACGGCAGCCGCAGGGAGTACGAACCGGGGGTGAGCCTGGCGCAGGTGGCCTCCGACGCGGGCGTGCGCGACGCCCTCGCGGCCAGGGTCAACGGCGAGATGCGCGACCTAGCCGCCCGGCTCGACGCCGACGCGCAGGTAGAACTCCTCACCTTCGATCAGCCCGAAGGCCGCGAGGTGTACTGGCACTCCTCCGCCCACCTGTTGGCCCAGGCCGTCAAGGAGCTCTTCCCCGAGGCCAAACTGGCCATCGGCCCGCCCATCGAGCAGGGCTTCTACTACGACATCGACATCGGCCGGCCGTTCACGCCGGAAGACCTGGAGCGCATCGAGGCCCGCATGCGCGAGCTGGCGGCGAAAGACCAGCCCATCGAGCGGGTGGAGCTCCCCCGCGACGAGGCCCTGCGCATGTACGAGCAGATGGGCGAGAAGTACAAGGTGGAACTGCTGCGCCAGGACATTCCCGATGCCAGGGTGTCCTTCTACCGCCAGGACGGGTTCATCGACATGTGCCGGGGGCCGCACCTGCCCCGCACGGGGCTGATCAAGGCCATCAAACTGCTGAGCACGGGCGGGGCCTACTGGCGTGGGGACGAGCACCGCGAGATGCTCTCCCGCATCTACGGCATCGCCTTTCCCCGCCAGGAGCAACTGGACGAACACCTGCACCTGCTGGAGGAGGCCAAGCGCCGCGACCACAGGCGGCTGGGCAAGGAGCTCAAGCTCTTCGCCTTCGCCGAGGAAGTGGGCCAGGGGCTGCCCCTGTGGCTCCCGCGGGGGGCGACGGTGCGGCGCATCCTGGAAAACTACATCGTGGAGAAGGAGCTGGCCCACGGCTACCAGCACGTCTTCGCGCCCGATCTGGCCTCGTCCACGCTGTACAAGATCTCGGGGCACTGGGAGCACTTCCGCGAGAACATGTACCCGCCGATGCTGGTAGACCGCGACGAGCTGGTGCTGAAGCCGATGAACTGCCCCCACCACATCGTGATCTACAAGCAGGAGCAGCGTTCCTATCGCGACCTGCCGGTGCGGATCGCCGAGCTGGGGCGGATGTACCGGTACGAACGTTCGGGGACGCTGACGGGGCTGCACCGTGTGCGGTCCATGACCCTCAACGACGCGCACATCTTCTGTCGGGTGGATCAGATCAAAGAGGAGTTCGCCCGGGTCGTCGGGCTCATCCAGGAAGTGTACCGCGACCTGAAGATCACCGACTACAAGTACAACCTGTCGTTGCACACGCCGGGCGACACGGCGAACTTCTATCCGGACGAGCAGCTCTGGGGCACGGCGGAACGGATGCTGCGGGAGGTGCTGGACGACCTGGGCCTAGCCTACACGCCGGTCGTCGGCGATGCGGCGTTTTACGGGCCCAAGCTGGACGTGCAGATCCGGACGGCGATTGGCAAGGAGGAGGCGCTCTCCACGGTCCAGCTCGACTTCCTCCTGCCGCGGCGCTTCGGGCTGGAGTACATCGGCGAGGACGGCCGACCGCATCCGCCGGTGCTGATCCACCGCGCCGTGATCAGCACCCTGGAGCGCATGATGGCCTTCCTGATCGAGTACTACGCCGGTGACTTCCCGGTCTGGCTGGCTCCGGAGCAGGTGCGGATCCTGCCCGTCGCGGAGCGCCATCTGCCCTACGCACGGCAGGTGCGCACGCAACTGGTCCAGCGCCGGCTTCGGGTGGAGGTGGACGAAAGCAACGAGCGGGTGAGTTACAAAGTCCGGCGCGGCGAGCTGGAGCACGTCCCCTATATGCTCGTCGTCGGCGACAGGGAAGCCTCCAGCGGTCAGGTCGCCGTGCGCAGCCGGGCCGCAGGCGACTTGGGCCCGATGCCGCTGGAGCAGTTCATCGCCCGGATCACCGATCAGGTGGCGGCCAAGGCCTGAGGCCTCCGGTCCACCTGGGGGATGGCGCGCCGGTGGCGCCTCGACCACAGTGAGGCGGAGGCGCCGCCGTGTTTCGCCCCATCGTCTGGATGGCGTGGGCCCTGGCTGCGGGCATCGCCGTTGCCCCCGCGGCGGGTCTGACCATCGAGGCGTGGGTGATCTTGGCGGCGGTCGCCGCGGCAGCCGCCGCCGTCCTGCTGGTCCGACGCCGGCCGGCCGCCGTCCCGCTGCTGGCCGTCGTGGGCTGTCTGGGGGCCGTCCTCTACCTCCGCGACGCCCGGCCGCTTCCTTCCGACCCGTTCGTCGAGCTCGAGGGACGAGGTGTCGTTCTCACCGGGGTGGTGGCACAGCCTCTCCAGCGGCGCCGGGGACGCACCCATGTCGTCCTCGCCTCGCGCGAGATCCGTACCGAGGCCGGGGTGCGCCGGATCGCAGGCCGGGTGCTGGTCAGCGTCCGGGGCACCTCCGATCTGCGCTACGGCGATGTGGTGCGCGCCCGCGGACGGTTGCTTCGGCCGCCGCCGCCGGGAAATCCCGGTGAGCCGTCCTACCGCAGCCTCCTCATCGCCCGGGGCATTCGCTCGATGCTGGTGCAGCGGCGTGGCGATCCTGTGGAGGTTGTCGCCCGCGGCCGGAGCTCTCCGCTCCTTGCCGGAATCTACGGCCTGCGGGAACGGGTTGCCGCGGCCTTTTCGGTCGGCCTCCCGGGCCTGCGGGGAGCGCTGCTGACCAGTCTGCTGCTGGGTGACGACGGCGCGCTGCCGGAGGAGGTGACGGAGGCCTTCCGGCGCGCGGGACTGCTCCACATCCTCGTCGTCTCCGGCGCGCAGGTCGGTCTGGTCATGGCCGTCCTGGTCTGGATCGCCCGCCTGCTGCGGGCTCCGCCGCTGCTGGCGTCTGTGGCCTCCGCCCTGGGGGTGGTCGTCTTCGCTCTGATGGCCGGCTGGGCCCCTTCGGTGGCCCGCGCGGCGCTGATGGGCGTCACCGCCGCAGCGGCTCTGGCCGGCGCCCGCGTCTACGACGTGTTCGCCGCGCTGGCCTTCGCCGCGCTGGCGTTGCTGGCCACCTCGCCGCTGCTGCTGTTCGATCCGGGGTTCCAGCTGTCGTTCGTGGCGACCTGGGCGCTGGTCTACGTCGCCCCGGCCGTCGGCCTGACCGCCAGAGGGCTGCCCCGCGCCGCCGCCCGTCTGATCGAGATGACCGTGGCCGCCCAGGTCGCGGTGCTGCCCGTTCTGGCCTATCATTTCCAGCAACTCCCGCTTGCGGGATTCGTGGCCAACCTGGCGGTCGTGCCCATCGTCGCGGTCCTCGTACCGGCCGGATTCGCGGCCGCCGCGGTGGGCGCGGCCGTTCCCTCCCTGGCCGCGATCGGGGCGCAGCCGTTGGCCCCCCTGCTGGACGCCGTCCTCTTCCTGGCCCGAACCTTCGCCGGGTGGCCGGGCGCCGCCGTCCCGGTCTTCCCGCCCACATTGGCTGCCATCGCGGGCTTCTACCTCGGTCTGGTCGGGGTGGTGGAGTGGCGTCGAGGCCGCCTCGCCGTGCGGCGGCCGATGGCCCTGGCCGTCCTGCTGGGCGTCGTCGCCCTCTCCCTTTGGGCCCGGGCTCTCCCGACCGGGGACCGGTTGCAGGTCGCCGTTCTCGACGTGGGACAGGGGGACGCCATCCTGCTGCGCGGCCCCTCCGGCAGGACGGTGCTCATCGACGGCGGTGGTGAGGTGGAAGGACACCCCACCGGCTACGATGTCGGCGCGCGGCGGGTGGTGCCGGCGTTGCGCCGGCTCGGCGTGCGGGCCATCGATGTGGTCGTCCTCTCCCACCCCCATGAAGACCACGTCGGAGGACTCGTTGCCGTCTTGCAGAACTTCAGGGTGGGCCTGGTGCTGGACAGCGGTCTGCCGCATCCGGCCCCGTCCTATGCCCGACTACTGGAACTGGTCCGCTCGCGGAGGATCCCCTACCGGCTGGCCCGGCGCGGCCTGCGGCTGGACCTCGGCGACGGCGTGCTCCTGGCGGTGTTGCTGCCCCAGGATCCGCTCATCGTCGGGTCGGGCGCCGATCCGAACCTCAACTCGGTGGTCCTCCGCCTGACGTACCGGCGGGTCGCCGCGCTGTTCACGGGAGACATGGAGGCGTTGAACGAACTGGAGCTGCTGGACCGGGGAGACGAGCTGCGCAGCGCCATCCTCAAGGTGGCGCATCACGGCAGCGATACCTCGACCACCGAGGCCTTCGTGGACGCCGTACGGCCGGCGCTGGCCCTGATCTCCGTCGGGGTGGTCAATCCATTCGGACATCCCCACCGGCGGACCCTGGAGACGCTGGAGGAGTGGGGGGCGCAGATCTTCCGCACCGACCGGGACGGGGCCATCCTCATCCAGACCGACGGGGCGCGGGTGGCGGTGCGCGCGGTGCGCCGCTGACGATGGCGGCGCCGCGGGCGCACGTCTATCTCCTCCTGGGCGAGGAGGACCTGCTCGCCGATCAGGCCCTGGCCGAACTGCTCGACCGTCTCGTCCCGCCCCCGGAGCGCGATCTCAACCTCGATGTGGTCCGAGCCGACGAGATCGCCATCACCGACCTCATCACCCTGGTCGACACGCTGCCGTTTTTCGGGCAGCGCCGCGCCGTGGTGGTCAAAGACGCCGACCTGTTCAAGCCGGCGGACCAGGACCGCCTGGCCGCATATCTCGACCGGGGGGCCCCGCCGTCCGCCCTGATCCTCGTCGCCCGGCAGCTCGACCGGCGGCGACGGCTCTACACGACGATCCGCCGCCTGGGCGAGGTCCAGGAGTTTCCGCGGCTCACCCTCCGCCAGCTGCCGGCCTGGGTACACGAGCGCGTCCGGCGGGAAGGCCGACGCATCGACGCCGATGCGGTGGACCTCCTGATCTCGCGGGTCGGGCCGGGGTTGCGGCAACTTTCCCTGGAACTGGAGAAGCTCTTCGCCTACGTGGAGAGCCTGGAGCGGATCACGCGCCGGGACGTGGAGGCGACGGTCAGCCGGACCGCCGAGAGCACGATCTTTACGCTGGTGGACGCCATCGGGGCCGGCCGGTCGGGCCAGGCGCTGCAGACCCTGGCCGAGATCCTGCGGGAGGAGGCGCCGCCCTACGTCATGTTCATGATCGCGCGCCACTTCCGGTTGCTGATGCGGGCCAGCCTGCTGCGGGTGCGCCGGCGGCCGGCCGGCGCGATCCAGGAGGCGTTGGGCGTACCGCCCTATGTGGCGCGGAAGATCATGGCTCAGGCCGAGGCCTTCCCGCCGGAGAGATTCCCCGCAATCTTTGCGCGGCTGCACGAAGCCGACCGGGCGATCAAGAGCACGGGGCATCCCGCGCTGGCGCTGCAGACGCTGATCGCGGAGCTGTGCCTGCCTCCGAGGCAGGCCGTGGGAGGCCGGTCCTGATCCGTCAGGCCGCTGCGGCGCGCCGGAAGCGGGCAATGAGCCGCGACTTCCGACGGGCGGCCGTGTTCTTGTGGATGATCCCCGCGCCGGCCGCTTTGTCCAGCGCGGCGATCGCCGCCCGCAGGGCCTCCGGCGTGGTGGCGGCTTTGGCCAGCGTCCGCAGACGCGACCGCACCGCCTGGTTCTGCCGCCGGCGGCGCTCCGCCTGGCGCATCCGTTTCAATCCCGACCGCGACCGCTTGGCCACCCCGAACCTCCTGGGATGAAAGACGCGAAACCGGAGGCTATCCTAGCACAGCCGCCCGCAAGGGACAAGGAAGCCCCGCGGCTGCGGGCCGGTCTGGCCCGCGCCGCGACCGTCATGGCCGCCGCCACGGTGGCCAGCCGGCTGCTGGGTCTGATCCGGGAGATCGTCGCCGCGGCCCTCTTCGGGGCGACGAACGCCAAAGCGGCCTACGTCATCGCCTACTACGTGCCGTTCTTCGTCCAGCGGCTGTTGCTGGGAGGCACGCTGAGCATCGTCTTCATCCCGACGATCAGCCGCTACCTGGCCCGGGGGGAGCGGGCGGAGGCCCGAGCCGCCTCCGCGAACCTGTTCACCCTCGTCCTCCTCCTCGGCCTGGCCATGGTTGCGCTCGGGCAGCTCCTCGCCCCGCTGCTGGTCCCGCTGGCCGCGCCCGGGTTCGCCGCCTCGCCGGGCCTGACGGCCCTGGCCGTGCACCTGACGCGCATCATCTTCGTCGCCATGCTCTTCCTGGCCCTCTCCGTCTATGTCACGGGATTCCTCCAGGCGCACGAGCACTTCACCGTTCCGGCCCTGGCCCCGCTCGTCTTCAACCTGGTGATCATCGCCGGAACGCTGGTCCTGGGCGTGCGCTACGGGATCACCGGCCTGGCCGTGAGCTGGATCTTCGGCACCGCCGCGCAGTTCCTGGTTCAGCTGCCGGCGGCACGGCGGTTGGGGTTGCGCTTCGGCCGGCCCGACCTGCGCCATCCGGCGGTGGCGGAGGTGGGGCGGCTGGCGGTGCCCGCGATGCTGGGGCTGGCCATCGTGGAGATCAATGCCTACGTCGGGAGGTTCTTTGCCTCCTATGTCCCCAGCACCGCGACCACCAATGCGGTCGCGGTGCTGGATTATGCCTACGAGGTCGTCCAGGCTCCGGCGGGCATCTTCGCCGTCTCCATTGCCACGGCCATCTTCCCGTTGCTGGCGGCCCAGGCCGCGGTGGACGAGCCGGCCGAACTGCGGGCCACGGCGGGGCTGGCCCTGCGCATCCTCGCCGCCATCATCCTGCCGGTCGCCGCGTTTGCCGTGGCCCTCCGGGAACCGCTGATCGCCCTCCTCTTCGAGCGAGGCCTGTTCACCGGCGCGGCGACGCAGGCCACGAGCGCCGCGGTGGGGGCCTACGCCCTGGGGCTGCCCGCCATCGCCGCCTTCTACATCGTGACCCGCGCCTACTATGCCCTCCACGACATGGCCACGCCGGTGCGCGTCGGGGTGTGGATGGTGGGGCTGAACGCCGTGCTCGACTATCTCCTGCTGCGGATCTGGGGGGCCACCGGGATCGCTCTGGCCACTTCGATCGTGGCCGCGGTCAACCTGGTGACGTTGCTCGTGCTGCTGCGGCGGCGCCTGGGGCGCATCGAGGGCCGCGCCCTGATCTCCACCGCGGGCCGGGTTACCCTGGCCGCCGCCGCCAGCGCCGTTGTCATGGCTGTGGTCTCCCGGGCCGCGGCTCCGGAGGCGGCGGTCCAACTCCTGGCGGGAGGAGCGGCCGGGGCGGCGGTCTATCTCCTGGCGGCGCGGGTCCTGCGGGTGGACGAATTGCGCGTCGCCTGGGGTATGGTCTGGAGGAGACGCCGGGCGCGTTGACACTGAAAAAAGCCCGGTGCTATCGTATCGGCGAGGCCGTTTAGCACTCGGCATCGTGGAGTGCTAAGAGGTGGGACTGTGTTGCAGCTGGACGCGCGCAAGCGGGAGATCCTCAGAGCGGTGGTCCAGACCTACGTCAGCGAGGCCGAGCCGGTGGGCTCGGAGCGCGTCGCGCACCGGCTGCGCGAACGCCTCAGCCCGGCCACGGTGCGCAACGAGATGGCCGCCCTGGAAGAGCTGGGCGTGTTGACGCACCCCCACACCTCGGCCGGTCGCATTCCCACCGACCTGGGATACCGGCTGTACGTGGAGATGCTGCGGGAGGATGCGCCGCCGTCGGCGCAGGAGCGCACCCGGCTGCGCCGTCTGCTCGCCGACCGCGAGGAACGCGAAGGGTTCCCCGGGGGCGTGGCGCGCGCGTTGGCCGCGGTCACGGAGCATGCGGCGCTGGTCAGCGCACCGGCTCCGGAGCACCAGCGGTTCAAGCACCTGCACTTCCTGCCCCTCGGCGCCACGGAGGTCATGGCCGTGATCGTCACGGACGCCGGGACGATCCAGGGTCGCACCTTCGACGTCCGCGAGGCCCTGGAACCGGAAGCCCTGGATCGCCTTTCGCGTGTCATCAGCCAGCGCCTGCAGGGCTACGAGCTGCATGAGATCACCGGCGGCCTGCTGGCGCGCATGGTGGATGAGGCGGCCTGGCAGCAGCGCATCCTGGAGCAGCTGCTGGCCTGGATGCGGGCCGTTGGCCCCGCCGCCCCGCGCCGCGTCTACATCGAGGGCACGGCCAACATCCTCCGGCAGCCGGAGTTTCGGGACGCGCGCGCGGCAGAGCCCGTGCTCGCCGCGCTGGAAGACGACGCCGTGGTTGCCGACCTGCTGCGTTCGGCGCCGGACCGCGACGTCTGGGTGATCATCGGGCGCGAGCACCGCCGGGAGGAGCTGCGCGGGACCAGCGTGATTGCCGCGGCGTACCGCGTCCACGGCCGCGCCGTGGGGACGCTGGGCATCGTCGGTCCCACGCGGATGCACTATGGTAGGATTATCTCGCTTGTGCGGTACCTGGCGGAGAGCGTCGGCGAACTCCTCACCGCGCCGTCCTGAACGATGCGCGACTACTACGCCGTCCTCGGCGTCGACCGCGACGCCTCGCAGGACGAGATCAAACAGGCCTTCCGCCGTCTGGCTCGGCAGTACCATCCGGACGTCAAAAAGGACGATCCGCAGGCCGACGAGCGCTTCAAGGAGATCAACGAGGCCTACCAGGTCCTAAGCGACCCCGAGCGGCGGGCCCACTACGATCGTTTCGGCACCGTCCCCTCCCCGGGGGCCGACCTCCGCGACACCGGCTTCGGGCCCTTTGAGGATCTCTTCGACATGTTCTTCGGCCGTCGGGAGCGCGTCTCTCCCGAGGCGCCGGAGCGGGGGGCGGATCTGCGCTACGATCTCGAGCTGACCCTGGAAGAGGCGGCCGCGGGTGTGGAGAAGACTGTTGAGATCACCCGACTGGATACCTGCCCGTCCTGCTTCGGGACGGGCGCCGAGCGCGGCTCGGCGCCCGAAACCTGTACGACCTGCCGCGGCGCGGGCGAGGTCCGGTACGCCCAGCGCACCATCTTCGGCTCCTTCACGCAGGTGACGACCTGCCCGACCTGCGGGGGAAGCGGCAAGGTCATCCCTCGGCCCTGCCGGACCTGTCGCGGCAGCGGGCGGGCGGAGCAGCGGCGCACCCTGTCCGTCAAGGTCCCTGCTGGCGTGGACCACGGGATGCGCCTGCGCCTGGCGGGGGAAGGAGAGAGCGGCGCACGCGGCGGGCCCCGCGGCGACCTGTACGTCTTCATCCACCTCAAACCGCACCCGGTGTTCGAGCGGCGCGGGCGGGACCTGTTCAGTTCCTTTGAGATCTCCATGACCCAGGCCGCGCTCGGCGCCGAGGTCCAGATCCCCACGCTGGAAGGACCGGTGGCCCACCGGATCCCGGCCGGCGTGCAGCCCGGGGACGTCCTCACGCTGAAGGGGAAGGGGATGCCCGACGCCCGCGGCGGGCGCGGCGACCTTCATGTGCGGCTGGACGTCCGCGTGCCCACCGACCTCAGCGCGGAGGAACGCCAGGTGCTCCTGCAGTTCGCGCGGCTGCGCGGCGAACAGGTCGCACCCCCGCGCAAGAAGCTCTCCGCCAGGGTGAAAGACCTCCTCCAGTGAAGTGGCTGGAGATCACGGTCACCACGGCGCCGCCGGCGGTCGAGGCGGTGGCCGACCTGTTGCTGTCCTGCCGCGCCGGAGGGGTGGCCGAAGAGACGGTGCCCTCCGGACAGGTGAAGGTCCGCGCCTACCTGCCCGCGGGACCGTCCAGCGCGGTCGCCCTCCGCGCCCTGAGGGGGTTGCTCCGTCGCCTGCCGGAGTACGGGCTGGACGCCGGCCGGGCCACCGTGGAAGCAGCGGAGATCGATGACGAGCGGTGGGCGGAGGCCTGGAAAGAATACACCCGGCCGTTCGCCGTGGGACGGTTGTGGATCACGCCCACCTGGGACCGCACCCCGGCCCCGGAGGGATCCGTCGTCGTCGAGCTCGACCCGGGGATGGCCTTCGGCAGCGGTCAGCATCCCTCGACCCGCCTGTGTCTGGATGTAGTCTCCCGGCTCGTCGCGGCCGGGATGGTGGTGTTTGACATCGGGGCCGGCTCGGGCATCCTCGCCGTCGCCGCGGCAAAGCTGGGAGCGGGCCGGGTCCTGGCCCGCGACCTTGACCCGCTGGCCGTGGAGGTGGCGCGCCGGAACGTGGTCCACAACGCCGTGGCCGATCGCGTGACCGTGGAGGAGGGAAACCTCCTGCAGGGGGTCGCGGATCAGGCCCACCTCATCCTGGCCAATCTGACCGCCGACCTGCACCTGGAGTTCCTCCCACAGGCGCAGTCGCGGTTGCTCCCGGGCGGCCGCCTCGCCGCCTCCGGCATCGTCGCCGAACGCGTGGCCGACGTCGTCGCTGCGGCGCGCCGGGTCGGCCTGGCCACGGAGGAGACCCTGGCCGAAGGCGAGTGGCGGTGTCTCGTGCTCCGCCCGTTCGCTGATCCGGCCGGGGCGGACGCCGGCCGATGAGGCGATTCGTCGCCCCGGCGGACGCGGTCGTCGGCGGGCGGGTGACGCTGGCGGGGCGCGAGGCGCATCACCTGGCCGTGGTGCTCCGTCTGGGCCCCGGAGACCGCGTCCTGGTCGTGGACGGCTCGGGCCGGGAGCACATCGTCCGGCTGACCGACGTTCGGCCGGACGAAGTCCTGGGCGAGGTACTGGAGACGCGCCCGGGGCTCACCGCCCCGCTGGATCTGGTGCTGGTGCAGGGAGTGCCCAAGGGGAGGAAGATGGACGATATCGTGCGGATGGGGACCGAACTCGGCGTCAGCGCCTTCATCCCGGCGCTGACCCTGCGGTCGGTGGCCCAGGGACGGGACCGCGCCGCGCGCTGGCGCCGGATCGCCGCCGAAGCGACGAAGCAGTGCCGTCGCGCCGACCTCCCCGAGGTGGCCGATCCGGTCCCCCTGGCGACGGCCCTGGAGCGTGTGGCCGGAGCGGATCTCCTCCTGCTGCTGTGGGAAGGCGAGTCCATGCGGACACTGGCTGACGTTCTCCGCGACGCCGCACCCCGTCGGGTGGCCCTGCTCGTAGGGCCGGAAGGCGGATTCGACCAGGCCGAGGTGCGCCAGGCCGTCAGGTGCGGCGCCGTCCCGGTTACCCTCGGCCCGCTGACCCTGCGCACCGAGACCGCGGGGATGGTGGCCGCGGCGATGGTACTTTACGAACTCACACTGCGCCGTATATAATGCGCGGGAAACCCAGCTGACCCATCGCGACCATTAACGGTACCCCGGGAGGGACCATGGCGCGCAACGCACGGGTATCACGGAGCGGAGCCCCCTGATCCGGGCTCCGTTTTTCATGAGCGCCTGCCTCGTCCTCGAAGACGGTACGGTCTTCCGCGGTGTCCGCATCGGCCGACGGGCCGACGCCGGCGGCGAGGTGGTGTTCACCACCAGTATGACCGGGTATCAGGAGGTGGTGAGCGACCCCAGCTACCGGGGCCAGATCGTCGCCATGGCCTATCCCCTGATCGGCAACTACGGGTTCAGCCCCGCGGCCTGGGAGGCGCCCGGTCCCCACGTGGCCGGCTTCGTCGTCCGGGAAGGCTTCGGAGAACTGGACGCTTTCTTGCGGCAGCACGGGGTCAGCGGGCTGGCCGAGGTGGATACCCGCCGGCTCGTGCGGCACCTGCGGGAGCACGGTCTGCAGCGCGGGGTGATCACCGACGAGCCGGGGCCCGACGCCGTCCGCCGCGCCGCCGGCGTGGTCCCGCTCGGCGAGCGGAACCTCGTGGCCGAGGTTTCCGGCGCGCAGATGCGGGTCCTTCCCGGTCCGGGGCCGCGCATCGCGGTCATCGACTGCGGCGTGAAGGCCGGCATCATCACGGCGCTGCGCCGCCGGGGGGCGGAGGTTGTGCTGTGTCCCTACGACAGCGATGCCGCCTCCATCGCCGCCGTGCGTCCCGCCGGCGTGGTGGTGTCCAACGGTCCGGGCGATCCCGCCGTGCTGGCGACGACGATCAGGACCGTGGGCGACCTCCTCGGCGCCTATCCGCTGCTGGGGATCTGCCTGGGGCACCAGCTGCTGGCCCTGGCCGTGGGCGGGCGCACGTACAAGATGACCTTCGGTCACCGGGGCAGCAACCAGACGGTGCGGGAGATCGCCAGCGGGCGCGTCATGATCACCACGCAGAATCACGGCTACGCCGTCGATCCGGCCCTCCCCCGCGAGGTGGAGATCACCCACATCAACCTGAACGACGGTACCGTGGAGGGCCTGCGCCACCGGCACCTGGCGGCCTTCTCCGTCCAGTTTCACCCCGAGGGCCGTCCCGGGCCGGGCGACGCCGAGGAGCTGTACGACCGCTTCCTGGAGATGGTGCGGGAGGGCCGCCGTGCCGGCGCGCGCTGACCTGCGCAAGGTGCTGGTGATCGGTTCCGGCCCGATCGTCATCGGCCAGGCCGCGGAGTTCGACTACTCCGGCACCCAGGCCTGCCGCGCCCTGTCCGAAGAAGGTCTGGAGGTGGTGCTCGTCAACAGCAACCCGGCCACGATCATGACCGACGTGGAGACTGCGGACCGTGTCTACGTCGAACCGCTGCTCCCGGAGGTCGTGGCGCGAATCCTCGAGCGCGAACGGCCGGATGGACTGCTGGCCACGCTGGGCGGCCAGACCGCGCTCAACCTGGCCCTGGCCCTGAGCCAGCAGGGCCTGCTGGCCGAGCTGGGGGTCGAGCTGCTGGGCACGCCCATCGGCGCCATCCAGGACGCGGAGGATCGGGACCGCTTCCGGTCGGCAATGCTGCGGCTGGGCCAGCCGGTGCCGGCCAGCGGCAGTGCCACCACCGTCGCCGAAGCCCTGGAGGTCGCGGAAGCGATCGGCTATCCGGTCGTGGTCCGGCCGGCATTCACCCTGGGGGGGACCGGCGGCGGGACCGCCGGGGACGCCCGGGAGCTCGCCCTGCTGGCCCGACGCGGCCTGGGCAGCAGCCCCATCGGCCAGGTCCTCGTTGAGCAGTACCTGGGCGGCTGGAAGGAGATCGAGTACGAGGTCATGCGGGACGCCGCGGGGACGGCGATCACCGTCTGCAACATGGAGAACGTGGACCCGATGGGGGTGCACACCGGGGACAGCGTCGTCGTGGCGCCGTCGTTGACCCTCAGCGACACCGACTACCAGCGCCTGCGCGCCGCGGCGCTGCAGATCATCGCCGGGCTGGGCATCGCCGGAGGCTGCAACATTCAGTTTGCCCTCCACCCCGAAAGCGGTGACTACCGCGTCATCGAGGTGAATCCGCGCGTCTCCCGCTCCTCGGCGCTGGCCAGCAAAGCCACGGGCTATCCCATCGCCCGCGTGGCGGCCAAGATTGCCGTCGGGCTCCGGCTGGACGAGATCCCCAACCGGGTCACCGGGGCCACGATGGCCGCTTTCGAGCCGGCCCTCGACTACGTCGTGGTGAAGATCCCGCGGTGGCCCTTCGACAAATTCCCGATCGCGGAGCGGCGCCTGGGCACCCAGATGAAGGCCACGGGGGAGGTGATGGCCATCGGCCGGACCTTCCCCGAGGCGCTGCTCAAGGCCCTGCGCTCCCTCGACCTTCCTGTCCAGGGACTGCTCCACCCGGAGTGCGGTCGCTGGAGCGACGACGACCTGGAGGAGCTGATCCGCGAGCCGACCGACCTGCGCCTGTTCGCCCTCGCCGAGGCCCTGCGACGGGGGATGACCGTGGAACGGATCGCCGCGCTGTCGCAGATCGATCCCTACTTCGTGACCAAGATCGCCGAGATCGTCGCCGCGGAGCGTGCGCTGGCTGCGGGGAGGGGATCGCTGCGGGAGGCGAAGCGCCTGGGTCTGCCGGACGCCACCATTGCCGCCCTCACCGGAGGGCGGGAGGACGAGGTGCGGGCGGCGCGCCGGGCGCAGGGGCTGCGTCCCGTGTTCAAGGTGGTGGACACCTGCGCCGGGGAGTTTCCGGCCCGCACGCCCTACTTCTACTCGACCTATGAAGAGGAGGACGAAGTGCCCCCCGCGGCGCGGACGTCGGTGATCGTCCTCGGCTCCGGTCCTATCCGGATCGGGCAGGGCATCGAGTTCGACTACTCCACGGTGCACGCCGTCAGAGCCCTCCGGGAGGCCGGCTATGCGGCGGTGATCATCAACAACAACCCGGAAACGGTGAGCACGGACTTCGACATCTCCGACCGCCTGTACTTCGAACCGCTGACCCTGGAAGATGTCCTGCATGTCGCAGAGCGGGAACGGCCCCTGGGGGTCCTGGTCCAGTTCGGCGGCCAGACGGCGATCAATCTGGCCGGCCCCCTGGCCGCCGCCGGCGTGCCCATCCTGGGGACGCCGGTTGAGGCGCTGGACGTCTCGGAAGACCGGGAGAAGTTCTCCGCCCTCCTCGCTGCCCTGGAGATCCCCTGCCCCGAAGGCGGTGCGGTGACCTCGCTGGAGGCGGCCAGGGCGTTGATCGCCCGCCTGCGGCCCCCGGTGCTGGTGCGGCCGTCCTATGTGCTGGGCGGACGGGGGATGGAGATCGCCGGGACGGCGGACGAGGCGGTGGCGGCGGTCAGAGCGGCGCTGGACGCCGCTCCGGGCTACCCGGTACTCATCGACCGCTACATCGCCGGCCAGGAGCTCGAACTCGACGCCGTGGCGGACGGCGTGTCGGTCCTCATCCCCGGGATTATGGAACATGTCGAACGGGCGGGTGTCCACTCCGGCGACAGCATCGCCGTCTTCCCGGCGCACTCCCTGCCCGCGGCGGTCGAGGATCGGGCCGTGGAGATCGCCGCGCGGCTGGCCCGCCGGCTCGGCATCCGCGGCTTCCTCAACCTGCAGTACGTGTACGATGGCGAGCAGCTCTACGTGCTGGAGGCCAATCTCCGCAGCAGCCGCACGGTGCCCTTCGTCAGCAAGGCGGTGGGCGTGTCGCTGGTGCAGATCGCCACCCGTGTCATGCTGGGCGATACGCTGGCCGACCTCGGATTCCCCGGAGTCCACCGGCTGGCTCCTCCGACGCGGGTCGCCGTCAAGGCTCCCGTGTTCTCCATGGAGAAGCTGGGAGGCGCCGAGGCCGCGGTGGGGCCGGAGATGAGGTCCACGGGCGAGGTGATGGGGATCGACGCCGACCCCGTCGCGGCGATGTGCAAAGCCGTGGCCGCCGCCGGCTTCGCGGTCCGCGAACGGACCGTGCTGGCCTCGATTGCCGACCGGGACAAGCGCGATGCGCCGGAGGTGCTGGCCCTGTTCGCCCGGGCCGGGTTCCGGATTCTGGCCACGCCCGATACGGCGAGGGCGCTGCGGGGAGCGGGTCTGGAGGTGGAGGCCGTCTCGTCCGAGGAGGCGTTCGCGGCCGTCCCCATCGGCCTCGTGGTGAATACGCCCACGCGGGGAGGGGACCCCCGGCGGGACGGCTTTCAACTGCGGCGGCGGGCTCTGGACCGGCGCATCCCATGCCTCACCTCGCTGGAGACGGCCCGCGTCGTGGCCGAGGCGCTGCAGCACGACCTCGGACGGACGACGATCGAGCCCCTGGCCGGCGTGCCGTTGGACTGATCACGGGGCGCCGGCCCTCCGCCGCGCCGCCCGCCCGCGACCTCAGCGCAGCATCACCGGTCCTTTCGGCGTCTGCAGCAGGGCGCGCAGTCCGATCCGCGGAGCCCTCCGCACCCGCGCCTCGACGCCCAGGGCGCGCAGGGCGCCGCGGAGCGCCGCCGGGTCGGGGTGCAGGAGCTCGAACCGTTGCCCCCGGCCTCCTGCCGGCGGCGGACCGCGGGGGCAGTTGCATTTTTATCCACAATCCTGGTATGATTATGCACACTCTCTCCACGGGGCACACGGCGGTGAAGATCAGGGTCAGCATCATCGGAGCATCGGGATACGGCGGGGGCGAACTGGCCCGGCTGCTGAGCGGCCATCCGGAGGTAGACCTCGTGCACCTGGCCGCGGAATCGCACGCCGGGGAAGCGCTGGCCGACCTCCATCCCCACCTGCGGGGTCTGCTGGACCGGAGGACGGTCGGCGCAGATCTCGACCGCATCGCGCGGGACTCCGATATCGTCTTCCTGGCCCTGCCCAACGGCAAGGCCATGACCATGGCGCCGGCCCTCCTCCCCCGCGCCCGGATCATCGACCTGGGCGCCGACTTCCGCTTCCGGGATCCGGCGGTCTACGAGCGCTGGTACCGGCAGCCCCATGCCGCGCCGCAGTTGCTGGACGGCGCCGTCTACGGACTGACCGAATATCGCCGCGCGGCGATCCGGAGCGCGGCCATCGTCGGCAACCCGGGCTGCTACCCCACGGCCGCGCTTCTGGCCATCCTGCCCCTGGTGCAGTCCGGTCGTGTAGAGACCTCCGGGATCGTCCTCGACGCCAAGTCCGGGGTCTCGGGAGCGGGACGGACCCCGACCATGGGCACACACTTCTCCGAGGTCAACGAAAACGTCGCCCCCTACAACGTCGCCGCTCACCGCCACACCCCCGAGATCGAGCAGGAGCTCACCCTCGCCGCCGGCGGGCCGGTGGCGGTGACCTTCACGCCCCATCTCGTGCCGATGACGCGCGGGATTCTGGTCACGGCCTATCTGCGCCGCAGGGACGGGCTGAGCACCGAGCAGGCCACGGCGATCCTGCAGGAGGCCTATGCCGGGGAGCCCTTCGTGCGCGTGCTCACGGATCGCCTGCCCCAGACCAAGGCCACCAGCGGCAGCAACTTCTGCGACCTGGCCGTCCGGGTGGACGCGCACAGCGACATGGTGGTGGCGATGGCGGCCCTCGACAACCTGGTGAAGGGCGCCAGCGGCCAGGCCGTCCAGAACATGAACGTGATGCTGGGGTTGCCGGAAGAGCTCGGACTGCGCGCCCCCGGGTTGTATCCGTGAACAGGGGAGGGCAGGCCATGGCCACGATTCTCGACGGACAGCAGCTGGCCCGGATCGACGGGGGGGTGACCGCCCCCCGAGGCTTTCGCGCCGCGGGCATCCACTGCGGGATCAAGGCCGGGCGCAAGGATCTGGCGCTGATCGTCTCCGAGACCCTGGCCTCTGCGGCGGGGATGTTCACGACCAATGCGGTGAAGGCCGCGCCGGTGCTCGTCAGCCAGGAGAAGATCCAGTCCGGCGTGGCCCAGGCCGTCATCGTGAACAGCGGCAACGCCAACGCCTGCACCGGCCCGCGGGGAGAGGCCGACGCGCGGGAGATGACGCGCCTGACGGCGGAGGCGCTGGGGATCGCGGAGGAGTTCGTCCTCGTCGCCAGCACCGGGATCATCGGGGTCCCCCTGCCGATGGACGCGATCCGTTCCGGCATCCCGCGCCTGGCTTCCGCGCTGAGCGCGGACGGACGGGACGCCGCCGAAGCCATCCTCACCACGGACGCCTTTGTCAAAACCTCGGCCGTGCAGCTCCGCCTCGGCGAGCGGGTGGTGACCATCGGGGGGATGGCCAAGGGCGCGGGGATGATCCATCCCCGGATGGCCACGATGCTGGCCTTCCTCACCACCGACGCCGCCCTGTCGCCGCCGCTGCTGCGCCAGGCGCTGCGGCAGGCCGTGGACCGGTCCTTCAACGTCATCTCCGTGGACGGCGACACGAGCACGAACGACTCCGTCTTCCTCCTGGCCAACGGTCAGGCCGGGGGCGCGCCGCTGACCGCGGACGACGCCGCCTTCGACCGCTTCACCGAAGCGCTGACCGTCGTCGCCGCCGATCTGGCCCGACTCATCGTCAAAGACGGCGAGGGGGCCACGAAACTCATCACCGTCACCGTCCGGGGAGCCCGGTCGCCCGCCGACGCGCGGCGCGTGCTGTCCGCGGTGATGACTTCGCCGTTGGTCAAGACGGCGATCTACGGCGGCGAGCCCAACTGGGGGCGGATCCTCGCCGCGGCCGGTCGCTCGGGCGCGGCGTTGATCCCCGAACGGGTGGAGATGGCCATCGCGGGAATTCCGGTCGTCTCCGGAGGGCAGGGGCTGCCGGGGGCGCTGGCCCCCGCCGCGGAGGCGATGGCACAGCCCGAGTACGAGATTGTGCTCGACCTCCACCTGGGGTCGGGCGAAGCCACCGGGTGGACCTGCGACCTGAACGAGCGCTACGTGAAGATCAACGCCGGCTACATGACCTGAACCTGGCCATGGTGCTGCAGAGTTCCGACGCCGTCCACCTCGGCGGGTCCCTGGCCCGGGCCCTGCGGTATGTCAACGCCTGGAAGGGCCGCACCGTGGTCGTGAAGTACGGGGGCAGCGTGCTGTCCGCCGCCGACCAGGGCACGGTCGTGGGCGACCTCGTCCTGCTCCAGGGCGCGGGGGTCCGTCCCGTCCTGGTGCACGGCGGCGGCCCCGAGATCACCCGCGTCCTGGAGCGTTTCGGCAAGGAGAGCCGGTTCGTCAACGGCCTGCGGGTCACCGACGCCGAGACGATGGAGATCGTGGAGATGGTCCTGGCCGGCCGCGCCAACAAAGCCCTGGTGTCGATGATCGCCCGGGCCGGCGGCGCGGCGGTGGGGATCAGCGGCAAGGACGGCAACGTGTTCCAGGCCCGCCGGCTCGATCCCGCCCTGGGCCAGGTCGGCGAGATCGAGCGGGTGGACACGGCATTGATCAGGGTGCTCTCCGAAGCCGGCTACATCCCCGTGGTGGCCTCCATCGCCGGCGGGGCCGACGGCGAGAGCTACAACCTCAACGCCGATACCGCGGCGGGCGCGCTGGCCGCGGCGCTGGGCGCCAGCAAGTTCATCCTGCTCACGGATGTGCGGGGGGTGTATGCCGGCCCTCCGGAGGACGGCGCCCTGCTGTCGGTGCTGCGGGCCGCTGAGGCGGCGCGGCTCATTGCCGAGGGCGTGATCTCGCGGGGGATGATCCCCAAGGTGCAGGCCTGTCTGGACGCGGTCGCCGCCGGAGTGCCCACGGCCCACATCATCAGCGGGTCGTTGCCCCACGCCCTGCTGGTGGAGCTGTTCACGGAAGAGGGCGTGGGAACGATGATCGTCGCCGATTCCGCCGAGGGAGGCGGGGAGCAGAGCCATGGACACGCCGACCACGACTGACCTGACCGCGCACTACCTGATGAACACCTATCGCCGGGCCCCCGTCGCCTTCCGGTACGGGCAGGGTTGCTGGCTCACCGACCTGGAGGGCCGCCGCTACCTGGACTTCATCGCGGGCATCGCCGTCTGCGCCCTGGGCCACAACCACCCGGCGCTCACCGAGGCCATCCAGACGCAGGCCGCCCGCCTGCTTCACGTCAGCAATCTCTTCCTGATCCCCGAGCAGGCGGTCCTGGCCCGGCGCCTCGTCCAGCACTCCGGGCTCGACCGCGTCTTCTTCTGCAACAGCGGCGCCGAGGCCAATGAGGCCGCGATCAAGCTGGCCCGGAAGTACTGGCACGATCGGGAGACCCATCGATTCGAGATCATCGTGGCCGAGCGGTCCTTTCACGGCCGCACCCTGGGGACCCTGGCCGCCACGGCGCAGCCCCGCTACCAGCGGGGCTTCGCCCCGCTGCCGCCGGGGTTCGTGGTGGTGCCCTTCAACGACCTGGGGGCGCTGCGGGCCGCGGTGACGCCGGCCACCGCGGCGATCATGCTCGAGGTCGTCCAGGGAGAGGGGGGCTACCGCCTGCCCTCGCCGGACTACCTGCCGGCGGTCCGCCGGCTGTGTGACGAGCGGGGGGTGCTGTTGATCCTCGACGAGATCCAGACCGGCGTGGGACGGACGGGCCGCTGGTTCGCCTGGGAGCACTACGGCGCGCGGCCGGACATCATGACGCTGGCCAAAGGACTGGGAAGCGGTGTGCCGATCGGCGCCCTGCTGGCCAGGGAGGCGGTGGCCGCCGCCTTCCAGCCGGGCGACCACGGCTCCACCTTCGGGGGCAACCCGCTGGCCTGCGCCGCGGCCCTGGCCGTGGTGGAGACCATCGAGCGCGACGGTCTGGTGGCCCATGCCGCGGAGATGGGGGCGTACTGCGTGGAGCGGCTGCAGGACCTGGCCCGGCGCCGGCCCGTGATCGCCGAGGTCCGCGGGATGGGGTTGATGGTGGCCGTGGATCTCGCCGTGGACGCCGCCGGGATCGTGGCCGCCTGTCGCGAGCGCGGGCTCCTCCTCAACGCGGTGCAGCCCAGGACGCTGCGTCTGGCGCCGCCGCTCACCGTGACGACGGCCGAAGTGGATCAGGCGGTGGAGATGCTGGGAGACGTTCTGGCCGCCGTGGAGCGGCCCGCGGCGACCTGAGGGGGGAGGCCGAAGAAGTCATGACGGGCGTGCACAAGGTTGTCCTGGCGTACAGCGGCGGGCTCGACACCTCCGTGATCATCCCGTGGTTGCGGGAGCACTACGGGGCCAGGGTCATCGCGGTCATCGTGGACGTGGGACAGCCCGAGGACATCGCCGCGATCCGGGCCAAGGCCCTGCACAGCGGCGCCGAAGCGGCGGTGGTGGTGGACGCCAAGGAGGAGTTCGTCTCCGAGTACTGCTTCCGCGCCCTGCGGGCCAATGCCATCTATGAGGGCCAGTACCTCCTGGGCACCGCGCTGGCCCGGCCGGTCATCGCCAAGGCCCAGGTCGAGGTGGCGCTGGCCGAGGGGGCGGACGCCGTAGCCCACGGGTGCACCGGGAAGGGCAACGACCAGGTCCGGTTCGAGCTCGCCTACAAGGCCCTGGCCCCGCAGCTGCGGGTGATCGCCCCCTGGCGCGAGTGGACGCTCGCCTCCCGCGAGGAGGAGATCGAATATGCGGCGGCCCACGGCATCCCGGTGCCGGCGACCAGGGAGAAACCCTACAGCGTCGACCAGAATCTCTGGCACCGCAGCGCGGAGGCGGGCCTGTTGGAGGATCCCTGGCGCGAGCCGCCGGAGGAGGTCTACGCGTTGACCACCGCCCCGGCGCAGGCGCCGGACGAGCCCGCGTACGTGGAGATCACCTTCGCAGAGGGCATCCCGGTGGCCGTGGACGGCCGGCCCATGAGCGCCGCCGCCATCGTCGCCGCACTGAACCGGTTGGGGGGCGCCCACGGCGTGGGGCGCACCGATCTGGTGGAGAACCGGCTGGTGGGGATCAAGTCCCGCGGCGTGTACGAGACACCGGGCGGAACCATTCTGGCCGCGGCGCACCGCGACCTGGAGACCATCACCCTCGACCGGGATACTCAACACTACGCGGCGCTGATCGCGCCCCGCTACGCGGAGCTGGTCTACTACGGCCAGTGGTTCTCCCCCCTCCGTCAGGCCTTCGACGGGTTCTTTGCCGCCGCCCAGCGGACGGTGACCGGCACGGTGCGGATGAAGCTCTTCAAGGGCACCTGCACGGCGGTGGGAAGGCAGTCGCCCTACAGTCTGTACCGGCAGGATCTGGCCACCTTCGGAGCGGATGCGGTGTACAATCAGAAGGACGCGGAGGGCTTCATCAACCTGTGGGCCCTGCCGTCGCAGGTTTTCGCGGCGACCAACCCGGCGCTGATTCGCAAGGGGTTGCGCCATCCGGTGAAGTAGCCCGTCATTGTGAGCACCGACAGTCCGCGCCGGATGTGGGGCGGTCGCTTCGCCGAGCCGCTGGATCCGGAGCTGCTGGCTTTCACCTCCTCCTTTGGCGTCGACCGCCGCCTGCTGCGGTGGGATGCGCTGGCCAGCATCGCCCATGCCGTGGGCCTGGGGGAGGCCGGCATCCTGCCCGCCGGCGAGGTCCAGGCGCTCGTCGACGGACTGCGAAGCATCATTGCCGATTTCGATGCCGGGCGTCTGGAGATCGCCGGCGCGCACGAAGACGTCCACTCCTTCCTCGAGGCCACCCTCTATGACCGGATCGGCGCGGCGGCGGGGCGGCTGCACACCGGACGCAGCCGCAACGACCAGGTGGCGACGGCGTTCCGCCTGGCCGTGAAGGAGGGCCTCCTGGCGCTCGTCGGCGACGTGCACGGGCTGCTTGCGACCACGGTCGACCGCGCGCAGGGCGCGGTCGACGACATCCTGCCCGCCTTCACGCACCTCCAGCACGCGCAACCGGTCCGGCTGGCCCACCACCTGCTGGCCTACTTCTGGATGCTGGATCGCGACGTGGACCGCCTGGCCGACGCCTTCCGGCGCACCGACGCCCTGCCCCTGGGCGCCGCCGCAATCGCCGGAGCGTCGTTCCCCCTCGACCGCCGGCGCACGGCCGAGCGGTTGGGGTTTGCCCGCCTCACCGAGAACAGCATCGACGCCGTCGGAGACCGAGACTTCGCCGTCGAGGCGGCCGCCGCCGCGGCGCTGCTGTGCACCCACCTGTCGCGCTGGGCGGGCGAGCTGGTCCTGTGGGCCACGGACGAGTTCGGGTTCCTGACGTTGTCCGACCGGGTGGCCGCCGGGAGCAGCATCATGCCCCAGAAGAAGAATCCCGATGCCGCGGAGGTGATCCGCGCCCGCGCCGGGCGCGTGCTGGGCGATCTCACCGTGCTGCTGGCGCTGCCGAAGGGGCTGCCCGCCGGGTACCACCTCGACCTGCAGGAGGACAAGCCGGCCGCCTTCGACGCCCTGGACACCGCCCGGGCCTGCACCGGGGCGCTACGCCGGTTCCTGACCGGCGTGCGCTTCCGTCCCGACCGGATGGCGGCGGCCGCGGCCCGGGGCTGGCCGACGGCCACCGAAGCGGCCGACTACCTGGTCCGTCGCGGCGTGCCGTTCCGCGAGGCGCACGCGTTGGTCGGTCGCCTGGTCCGTCGCGCCGAGGCCGCCGGCGTCCCTCTGTGGGAGATGCCGCTGGAGCTGTGGCGGGAGGTTTCGCCGTTGTTCGAGGCCGACGTGCTGGACGCGGTCACCCTGGAGGCCGCGGTCGAGTCCAAGGATGTCCCGGGAGGCACCGCCCGAGGGCGCGTGCTCGAGCAACTGGAGCGCGCCCGCGCGCGGGCGAAAGAGATCGAGGCCTGGATGACCGCCGCCGGGCGCGGCCTGGCCGCGGCGCAGACCCTGGCCCGAGCCTGACGACGATGGCCGCCCCTCCGGCCTCGGAACGCAGCCGGATCATCCGCCGGATCCTGCGGGAGGAAGCCGTTGCCACCCAGCTGGACCTGGTGCGGGCGCTGCGGCGCCGCGGCATCGTCGTCACCCAGGCCACGGTGAGCCGCGACATCAGACGGCTGGGGCTGGTCAAGGTGCCCGGCCCCCACGGTCCCCGCTACGCCCTCGCCGTCGAGCCTCCGCGGCCCGTGGGTCCGCAGCGGTTCGGCGCGGTGATGGAAGAGTTTGCCCGCGAGGTGATCGTGGCCTGCGGCCTCGTGCTCGTGAAGACCGTGCCGGGAGGCGCGGCGCCGGTCGCCCAGGCCATTGACGATATCCACTGGCCGGATGTGGCCGGGACGCTGGCCGGCGAGGATACCATCATCGTCGTGCCGCGCCGTCAACGCCTGGCCGGAACCGTGGCCCGCCGGCTGCGCGGATGGCTGCCTTCGTCGCCCTGAGCCCGGGTCGCCACCCGGCGGCCCCCCCGCCCTTCGGGGTATAATGGTCAGGACCGCATGAGCGACGCACGAGCGAAGTGGATCGCTTCGTCGTGGTCGCGTCGGCTGCTGATCGGCGCCGGCACGTTCTTCGCGCTCACGCTCCTGACAGGGGTCCAGTACCTGTGGCCCCGGTCCGACCTTGTCGCCGGTCAGGTCAGCCCCCGCGACATCGAGGCGCCCCGCACCGTCGACTACATCGACCGCGCGGCCACCGAGGCGCTGCGCCGGCGGGCCGCGCAGAACAGCCAGCCCGTCTACGCCCAATCCCCCGAGATCAACGCCCGAGCCCAGCAGACTGTGGCCCGGACCTTCGCCGCGATCCTGCGGGCGCGCGCCGAGGCCGGGGCGGACCTCCCCGCCGGGGCGGCGCTCCTCAGGCGGGAGGCGCCGGTACGGCTGGATGAACCGGCGGTGATGGCCGCCCTGACCCTGGACCCTGCGCAGTTGACCCTGGCCCGGGACGCCGCCGCCGCAGTCGTGGAGCGGACGATGGCCCGGGGCATCCGCTCCGGAGAGCTGCCGCGGGCGCAGGCGGAGGCCCGGGTTCACCTGCGGTCGCTGCCCGTGGCCGGCCGCGCCCTGACCCTGGCCAGCGCCGTGGTGACCTCCGCCCTGCAGCCCAACCTCGTCGTGGACCAGACCGCGACCCAGCTGGCCCGCCGGCGGGCGATGGAGGCGGTGGAGCCGGTGCGGACCCGCATCCTGCGCGGGGAGATCATCGTCCGGCGCGGCGAGGTCGTCACCGAAGCGCACCTGGAGAAGCTGGCGGCCGAGGGTCTGGCGTCGCAGCCCTTCTCCTGGCTGCGCCTGCTCGGCACGGCCTCGGCCGTGCTGCTGTTGCTGCTGGTGAGCTACGCCTACATGCGGCAGTACCAGCCCGAGATCTGGTCCGAGGATCGCCTGCTGCTGGTCTGGAGCCTCGGAGTTGTCCTCACCGTAGCCATGGCCCGTATCATGGTGACGCGCTTCAACCCCTACCTGCTGCCCTCGGCGGCCGGCACGATGCTGATCGCCGTGCTGTTGCGGCCGCGCCTGGCTCTGTACACCGCGGCGCTGTTGAGTCTCCTGGCGGCGATGACTGCGGGAGGGGATGTGCGCCTCGGCCTGGTGACCTTCATCGGCGCGACCGTCGGCGTCTACGCCATCAAGCGCATCAGCCACCGCACGGACCTGGTAGTGGCCGGATTGCGCGTGGGCGTGGCCAACGCCCTGATTGTCGGCGCCGTGGGTCTGGCCGACCAGCTGCCGGTGTTCCCGCACCTGCTCCGGGACGCGGCCTACGGGCTGGGCAGCGGCGTGCTGGTGGGCATGATCGCCATCGGCGCGTTGCCCTATCTAGAGAACCTCTTCGGGCTGGTCACGCCGATCAAGCTTCTGGAGCTGAGCAATCCGGGCCACCCGCTGCTGCGGCGCCTGCAGCTGGAGGCTCCGGGCACCTACCACCACAGCATCATGGTGGCCAACCTGGCCGAGGCCGCGGCGGAGGCCGTGGGCGCGGACAGCCTGCTGGTGCGCGTCGGCACCTACTACCACGACATCGGCAAGATCCGGCGCCCCGCCTTCTTCGTGGAGAACCAGGTGGGGATCGAGAACCCCCACGACCGGATGGCCCCGTCGCTGTCGGCGCTCACGGTGCTCGCCCACGTCCGCGACGGGCTGGAGTACGCCCGGGAGGCGAAGCTTCCCGCGCCGGTGGCGGCCTTCATCCCCGAACACCACGGGACGAGCCTGATCACCTACTTCTATCACCAGGCCAGAGAACGCGGCCCGGCGGAGGAGGAGGCCTTTCGCTACGAGGGCCCCAGGCCGCAGAGCCGCGAAACGGCGATCGTCATGCTGGCCGACGCCGTGGAAGGTGCCGCCCGGGCGCTGCCCCGGCCGACCCCCGACCGCATCGCCCAGGTCGTCCGCCGGATCATCCGCGAGAAGCTGGAAGACGGCCAGCTGGACGAGTGCGATCTGACCTTCCGCGACCTCGACCGCATCGCCGAAGTGTTCACGCGCCTGCTGGCCAGCATGTACCACCCGCGCGTCGAGTACCCCGAACTGGAGCGCGACCTATCCTCCCGCCGCACGGCGAGGTCCGCGGCCGCCCGCCAGGCGTGAGGGTGTCGGTGGTGGTGGAGGTCCGTCCTCCCGGGATCCGTATCGACCGGCTGCGTCGCCTCGTCCGGCACGTGCTGCGCCGGGAGCAGTCGCGGCGTGAGCCTGCGGCTCGCGCCGCCACAGTGACTGTGGCGCTGGTATCCGACGGGACGATCCGTCGCCTCAATCGAAGGTTTCTTGGGAAGAACCGCGCGACCGACGTCCTGGCTTTTCCGGGAGACCCACCGCACCTCGGCGACGTCGTGATCTCCGTTCCCCGGGCTCGAATGCAGGCGCGCAGGGCGGGCCACGCTCCCGCCGTCGAGGTTGCCCTGCTGGCGGCGCACGGGACGCTGCACCTGCTCGGGTATGACGATCGCTCGCCCCGTCAGCGGGGCAACATGTGGCGCAGGCAGGTCAGGCTGCTCGGCGAACTGGGTATGCGGGTGCGGCGATGAGGGAACGGCCGGCCGGGCTGTGGGCGGGGCTGAGGGAGGCCTTCCGCTACGCGGCGAGCGGGCTGCACTATGCGGTGCGCACGCAGCGGACGTTCCGCATCCAGCTCCTGTGCGCCGCCCTGATCGCGCTCCTCACCTTCTGGTTGCGTCCCGGGCCGCTGGGGACCGCGTTGGTGGCCCTGGCCCTCTTCGGGGTCCTGGCCAGCGAACTCATGAACACCGGCGTGGAGGCCATCGTGGATCTGCTGGTGGAGCGCAACCACCACGAACTGGCGCGGCGGGCCAAGGATATTGCCGCCGCCGCCGTGGTCACGGCGGTGGTGGGGGCCGTCATCGCCGGCGCGCTGGTCCTGGGTCCGCCGCTGGCCGCGCGGCTGGGGGTCAGCCCGCGGGGGGCCCAGATTCTGGCCTGGGGCGGGGTCCTCCTGGTGGTGGCGGCCGGTACAGGGGCCGTGCTGGGGCTGCTGCGCCGGCCCGTCCCGGACGAAGACGGAGGACCGGGGCGACGGACGTCGTAAAGGGTGGCGCGCCATGGCCGGAGGCCGCGACGGGAAGCCAATCATCATCCTGGAGGACGTGCACAAGTGGTTCGGCCGCCTGCACGTCCTGCGCGGCATCAGCCTGCAGGTGAACGCCGGGGAGGTCGTCGTCATCGCCGGGCCCTCCGGGTCGGGCAAGTCGACGATGATCCGCTGCATCAACCGCCTGGAAACCCATCAGCGGGGGCGGATCATCGTGGACAACATCGAACTCACCGACGATGTGCGCAACATCGACGCTGTCCGCAGCGAGGTGGGGATGGTCTTCCAGTCCTTCAACCTCTTTCCGCACCTCACCGCACTGCAGAACATCACCCTGGCGCCGATCAAGGTCCGCCGGTGGCCGCGGGAGCGCGCCGAGCGCGTGGCCATGGAACTGCTGGAGCGGGTGGGCATGCCGGACAAGGCGCACAGTTACCCGGGACAGCTCTCCGGGGGACAGCAGCAGCGCGTGGCCATTGCCCGGGCCCTGGCCATGCAGCCGAAGATCATGCTGTTCGACGAACCCACCTCGGCCTTGGATCCGGAGATGATTCAGGAAGTGCTCGATGTGATGCGCGGGCTGGCCCGGGAGGCGGGGATGACGATGCTCGTCGTGACCCACGAGATGGGCTTCGCCCGCGAGGTGGCCGACCGCATCATCTTCATGGACGAAGGGGTAATCGTGGAGGAGGGCGTCCCCGAGCACTTCTTCGCCAACCCTACCCACCCGCGGACGAAACTGTTCCTGTCCAAGATCCTGCACCAGTGACGCCGCCCGGCGGTATGCCGCCGCGGTGCGTGGTATAATAACCACGCGTTGCCTGCTCCATGAAAGGGTGAGAAGTCCTCCGTTGGACGCTTCGGGCAGTTCGCTGGACTACATCGTCCTGGTCCTGCTGCTGATACTGTCGGCCTTCTTCTCGGGGTCCGAGACGGCGCTGCTGGCCGCGAACAAACTCCGGCTCCGTCAACTGGATGAAAGCGGGAACCGGCGCGCCGGTCTCGTCCGCCGGCTCCTGGCGGAACCGGGCCGGGTGGTCACGGCGCTGCTGGTGGGGAACAACATCGTCAACGTGGCCCTGACCGTCTTCGCCACGGCGCTGCTCGTCCACCTGTGGGGCCCGCAGCGCGGGACGCTCTACGCCCTGGTGGGCCTGACGCTGGTGCTGCTGGTGGCGGGCGAGATCACGCCCAAGAGCATCGCCGCCAAGTACGCCGACCGCCTGGCCCTGTGGGTCTCCCGCCCGGTCGCCTGGCTCACCGTCATCCTGGGGCCGGTGATCCGGGTCCTCTCCCTGCTCAGCAACCTCCTGATGCGCCCGCTGGGCGGACGGGTGGATCTGGACTCCCCGCTGGTCACCGAAGAGGAGATCCGTCTGCTGGTCAAAGTCGGGGAGGAGGAGGGGGTGATCCAGGAAGAGGAGCGGGAGATGATCACCTCCATCTTCGAGTTCGGCGACACCGTGGCGCGGGAGGTGATGGTGCCGCGCATCGACATGGTCTGCGTCGCCGATACGGATACCGTCCTGGACGCCCTGCGGGTGATCCGCGAGACCGCCCACTCGCGGCTTCCCGTGTACCACGGGACGATCGATCAGATCGTGGGCGTCGTCCACGTCAAGGACCTCCTGCCCTACGTGCAGGACGGCCGCGGGCAGACCCCGGTCAAGGAGGCGTCACGGCCCGCCTACTTCGTCCCGGAGAGCACCCGGCTGGACAACCTCTTCCGGGAGATGCGCCGGCGCAAGGTGCACCTGGCCATCGTCGTGGACGAGTACGGCGGCACGGCCGGGCTGGTCACCATCGAGGACCTGCTGGAGGAGATCGTCGGTCCGATCCTGGACGAGTACGACGTCGAGGAGAAGCTCGTCGAGCCGGTCACCGACGGCGTGGCTCTGGTGGACGGGCGGGTGAGTCTGGAGGAGGTCAACGAGCACCTGAATCTGGACCTGCCGGTCGGCGAGGTGGACACCATCGGCGGGTTTGTCTACTCCCTGCTCGGGCACGTCCCGGCGCAGGGGGAGAGCGTGACCTACGACGGCGTCGAGCTGGTGGTGGAGCGCCTGGAGGGTCACCGTATCGCCCGGGTCCGGGTCATCAGGCGGACGCCGACCGAGCCGCTGCGCTCCTGATGCGCGCACGGCTGCAACGGTACTTCATCGCCGGCCTGATCGTCTTTCTTCCCATCGCCGTCACCTTCAGCATCATCGCCTGGCTCTTCGCCGTGGTGGACGGGTTGCTGGGCCGGCTGCTGCCCCCGTTGATCGGGCACCAGATTCCGGGCCTGGGCCTGGTGACGTCGATCGTCGTCATCTTCGTCATCGGCGCCATGGCCACCAACGTCTTCGGTCGGCGGATCGTGGCCTTTTTCGACCGGCTCATGCTGCGTCTGCCGCTGGCCCGCAGCATCTACTCGGCGACGAAATCCATCAGCGACACCATCTTCCTCCAGCGGCGGGCCGCCTTCCAGCGCGCGGTCCTGGTGGAGTGGCCGCGTCCGGGAATGTTCACCATCGGGTTCGTCACCGGGGAGATCCGCGGGCTGCCGGGTCCCACGCAGCGCGGCTTTAACGTCTTTGTGGTCACCACGCCGAATCCGACTACCGGATTCCTGGTGTTCGTGCCGGAGACCGAGGTGACGCCGCTGGAGATGAGCGTGGAAGACGCCCTCAAGATCGTCATCTCCGGGGGGATCGTCTCGCCGGCCCTGATGCCCCGGATCGGGGGGGCCTCGGGATCCCCGACGGTGCGGGAGGGCGTCTGATGCGCGTCCGCAGGCGGCGGCCCCGTCCCGCCCGCCGCCCGCCGTCCCCCCACGATGCCGCCCTGGTCCGGGCGGCGGCCGAGGCGCGCCGACGCGCCTATGCCCCGTACTCCCGGTTCAGAGTCGGGGCGGCGGTGCGGACCGCCGACGGAGCCGTGTACACCGGCGCAAACATCGAGAACGCTTCCTACCCCCTTGCCCACTGCGCCGAGCGGGTGGCCATCCACAAGGCCGTCTCCGAAGGGCACCGCCGCATTGACACGGTGGCCGTGGTCGCCGACGGCCCGGAGCCGGCGATGCCCTGCGGCGCCTGCCGGCAGGTGATGGCCGAGTTCGGCGTGCGCCGGATCGTCGTGGCCACGCCGGCGGGGGTCGTCCGGGTGCGCACCCTCCGCCGGCTCCTGGCCGAACCCTTTCTCCCGGAGCGGCTGCTGGGGAAGCGCTGACCCCGGGACGGCCGTCCGATGCGCAGCGGGTTTGTCGCCTTGATCGGCCGGCCCGGCGCGGGGAAATCCTCCCTGCTCAACCGCCTGGTCGGCCACCGGGTGGCCATCACCTCCGCCACCCCCCCGACCACCCGGTCCCGCCAGCAGGGGATCCTCACCCTGGAGGGGGCCCAGATCGTCTTCGTAGACACACCTGCCGTGCACGTGCCGCGCCACCGGCTGGGCCAGCGGATGATGGCCGAGACACGACGGGCCGTGGCGGAGTCGGATGTTCTCGTCGCCGTGTTCGACGCCTCGGCGCCGCTGTCCGCCGAGGACAGGCTGACGGCGGCGCTGGTGAGGGAGGCCGGGAAGCCCGCCGTCGCCGTCCTAAACAAGGTGGACCGCCCGCCGGCCGCCGACCTTTCCCTGCTGGGTGATCACATCCGGGCCCTCGCCCCTTTTGCCGCGGTCGTCTCCGCCTCGGCCGTGCGGGGCGAGGCGGCCGCCGCCCTCGTGGCGGCGGTCCTCCCGCTGCTGCCGGAAGGACCCCAGTTCTTCCCTCCGCAGATGATCACCGACCGGAGCGAGCCGCTCCGGGTGCGCGAGCTGATCCAGGAGCAGGTCATGGCGCTGACGCGCGAGGAACTGCCCCACGGCGTGGCCGTGGAGATCGAAGAGTTCGCGCCGCGCCCGGAGGGGCCGACCTACATCCGGGCCATCCTGCACGTGGAACGCGACGCCCACAGAAAGATGCTCATCGGCCGAGGCGGCCGCATGCTCAAGGCGATCGGGACCCGGGCCCGGGCGGAGGTGGAACGGCTGCTGGGCCGCCGGGTCTACCTCGACCTGTGGGTGAAGACCTCCCGGGACTGGCGCCGGCGCGACGCGCTCCTCCGCCGGTTCTACCCCGAACAGCAGTAGACAAGGGAAAATTCTCCCGGGCGTGAAAAGCCCTTCGGATGATCTCCCTCAGCCGTCTGATCAATGCCCCGGTCGTCGATGCCGACGGCCTGCGCCTGGGCGTCCTGGGCGACATCGCGGTGGACATGCGCGAGGCGCTGCCGCGGGTGACGGGCCTGTGGCTGCGCGGGGACCGCAGCAAGCTGGCGCTGATCCCCTGGGAGTCGGTGGGCGCCCTGGCCCCGGGGGAGATCCGGCTGCGCGTCGCCCGACGCTTTCTCCAGCCCCGCCCCCTCCAGCCGGAGGAGCTGCTGCTGGCCGGCATCCTGGACAGCCAGGTCGTGGACACCGACGGGTTGAAGGTCGTGCGCGTCAACGACCTGCACCTGCAGCCGTCCAACGGCGAGGTGCGTCTCGTCGCCGCCGATGTGGGCACCCTGGGGCTGCTCCGGCGGTTGAACCTGGATCGTCCGGCGATGCGTCTGGCGCGGGCGCTGGGGCGGCCGCTGCCTGAGCGCATCATTCCCTGGCGGATGGTCGCCGCCTTCGGCGGCCCCCTCACGCCGGTCAAACTGAGCGTCTCCCGGGAACGTCTGCGCGAAATCCATCCCGCCGACCTGGCGCAGCTGATGGCGGACCTGGACCGCGACGAGCGGGTGGAGGTGATGACCGCCCTCGAGCACGAGACGGCGGCCGAGGCGCTGGCCGAGGCCGAGCCCGAGGTCCGGACCGATGTGATGAAGAGCCTGCCCAGCGAACTGGCGGCCGACATCCTGGAGGAGATGCCTCCCGAAGCCGCCACCGACGTGCTGGAAGAGCTGCCGCCGGCCCGGGCGGAGGAACTCATCGGCCTGATGGAGGCGGAAGAGGCGGCCGACGTCAAGGCGCTGCTCCAGTACCCCGAGGGCACGGCCGGCAGCGTGATGACCCCTGAGGTCATCGCGCTGCCGGAAGGGCTCACCGCGGAGCAGACCTTGCTGCGCCTGAGGGAACTCGCCCCGAAGGCGGAGCACATCCACTACTTCTACGTCGTCGACCCGCAGCGCCGTCTGGTCGGGGTGCTGCCCCTGCGGGCGCTCATCGTCGCCAGGCCGGACCAGCCGATTGCGGAGATCATGATCCGCGACGTGATCTCCGTCGGGGCCCACGATGAGGTGGAGACCGTCGCCGCCGCCCTCATCAAGTACGATCTCCTGGCGCTGCCGGTGGTCGACGATGCCGGCCGTCTGATCGGCGCCGTCACCGTGGATGCCATCATCGACGTCGTTCTGCGCAAGGGCCGACGCCGCATCCCCCTGCGCTTCCGGCGCCGCCGGCCGCGTCGCCAGGAGGTCGGGGCGCGCTGATGCGCCGCTGGCTGCGAGGGCGCGCCACGCGCCTGCTGGCCTTCCTGGCCGTCATGGGTCCCGGGGTGATCACCGGGAACGTCGACAACGACGCCAACGGCATCGCCACCTACTCCATCGCCGGCGCCCACTTCGGGTACGCGCTTCTGTGGACCCTCCTCGTCTCCACGGCGGCCCTGGCCCTGGTCCAGGAGATGGTGGCCCGGATGGGCGCGGTGACCGGTAAGGGGCTGGCCGATTTGATCCGCGAGCGGTTCCGCGTCCGGGCCACCGTCTTCGTCATGGCCGTCCTGGTGCTCGCCAACTGGGCGAACACCGTCGGCGACTTTGCCGGCATCGCCGGCGCGGCCGAGATCTTCGGCGTCAGCCGCTACGTCGCCGTCCCCGCCTCGGCGGTGCTGGTCTGGCAGCTGCTGGTGCGGGGGACCTATCGGGTGGTGGAACGGGTCTTCCTGGCGGCGTCTCTCGTCTTCGTGACCTACGTCATCTCCGCGCTGCTGGCCCGACCCCCCTGGCCGGAGGTCCTCCGCGCCGTGGTCACGCCCCACTGGCAGTGGGACCGCTCCTATGTGGCCCTGGTGATCGGCCTAATCGGCACCACCATCGCGCCCTGGATGCAGTTCTACCAGCAGGCCGCGGTCGTGGACAAGGGCATCGGCGCGCAGGACTACCGCTACGCGCGGCTGGACACGTTCCTGGGCGTGATCTCGCTCAACATCGTGGCCTTTTTCATCGTAGTCGCCTGCGGGGCGACCCTGTTCATCCAGGGAGTCGCCATCCGGGACGCGGTGGACGCGGCCAGGGCGCTGGCCCCGCTGGCCGGCCGGTATGCCTCGGCGCTGTTCGCCATCGGCCTCCTCAATGCGGGGTTGTTCTCCGTGGCCATCATCCCCCTGTCCACGGCCTACGCGGTCTGCGAGGCCTTCGGATGGGAGGCGGGGTTGGACCGCAGCCCGCGGGAGGCGCCGGTGTTCGTGGGGTTGTTCACGGGCCTGATCGCGGCTTCCGCGCTGGTCATCCTCATTCCGGGTGTGCCCCTGATCTCCGTGATGCTGGTCTCGCAGGTGCTCAACGGGATGCTGCTCCCCGTCGTGCTCGTCTTCCTGATCCTGCTGGCCGCCGACGGCGAGGTGATGGGTCGCTACCGGAACTCCCGGCTCCTGTCCGTCCTCTCCTGGACCCTGGTCGTGGTGCTCGGAGTGCTCAGCTTCCTGCTGGTCTTCACCGCGTTTCTGCGCTGATGCCGGTCTACCGGGTCGAGGCCATCGTCCTCCGCCGCGCCAACCTCGGCGAAGCCGACCGGATCGTCACCCTGTATACCCGGGAGCACGGCAAGGTGGCGGCGGTGGCGAAGGGCGCCCGCAAGCCGGGAAGCCGGTTCGTCGGCCGTCTGGAACTGTTCACCCACCTCCGGGCGCTGCTGGCCAGAGGCCGTACCCTGGATGTGGTCTCCCAGGTGGAGGTCGTCGAACCCTTTGCCGCGATTCGGGGCGATCTCGGCCGGATGGGCGCGGCGTCCTTCATCGTCGAGGTCGCCGACCGGGCCACGCCGGAGCGGGAGCCCTTCCCGGTCCTCTACCGGGCGCTGCGGGACGCCCTGCTGGCGGCGGCCGAAGGTGACGCGGGGCTCGCCGCGGCCTGGTTCGCCGCCCAGGTCCTGGCGCTGTCGGGCTACGGTCCGGTCACCGACCGGTGCGTGGTCTGCCAGCGGCCGATCACCGGGGGAGCGGCGTTCAGCGCCGCTCTCGGAGGCGCGCTGTGCGGCCCGCACCGCGAGCGGGACCGGGGTGCCGTACCGGCGTCGGCCGTGGCCCTGGCGACCATCGGGTTCCTCCGTGAGACCGGGGCGAAGGCGTTGGGGCGGGTGGTCCTGGACCGGGCCCAGCGCACCGAGGTCGAAGCCCTGCTGCGCCGCTCTGTCGAGGAGCGGTTCGAGATCAGGTTACGCAGCCCGCCCGTGATCGAACGGATCACCCGCCTCCGGTAAGGCGGCAGCAACACGGCGCGTGGTATAGTGGGTGGTGCGGAGGTGAGCGCAGTGGAGATCGATCTGGAGCGGGCGCGCCGGGCGCTGGCGCAGCTGGGTACTGCCCTGGACGAGGTGCGCGGCGTGGTTCGCTTCGACGCCACGGGGACGGTGCGCGTGAAGACGGACGACAAACTGATCGACCTGCCCGTCTCCTGGGCCGTGGCCGGGGCCGTGGCCTTTCTGGTCGCGGCGGTGCTGTCCACTGTGCCGGCGCCGGCCATCCGTCGGCGGCGGGAGCGTGAGGAGGAGCCGCTGGGCATCGGCTCGTAGAGAGATCTCGCAGTGCCCGCGCGACGAGGGAGAGGAGTCACCGCGCAGGGACCGACCCAGAGAGCCCGCGGACGGTGGAAGCGGGCGGTGCCGGCGGTGAAGGGGACTCCTGAGCGCAACTCGGTTCGTCCCCGATAGCGGACGGTGAGCGCAGTCCCGCGTCGCAGCGCGGGCTGAATCAGGGTGGAACCGCGGAGCCCTCCGTCCCTGGGACGGACGGGCGTCGTTGTTTTTTCGGGGTGATCCGTGTCGAAAGACGGAATCAAGACCTTCCAGGACGTGATCCTCGTCCTGCAGCAGTTCTGGGCCGACCGCGGCTGCGTGCTGGAGCAGCCCTATGACGTGGAGGTTGGGGCGGGGACGATGCACCCGGCCACCTTTCTGCGGGCGCTGGGGCCCGAGCCGTGGCGCGTGGCGTACGTCCAGCCCTCCCGCCGTCCGTCGGACGGCCGGTACGGAGAGAATCCCAATCGGCTGTTCAAGCACTATCAGTTCCAGGTCATCCTCAAGCCCTCCCCCGATGATGTCCAGGAGATCTACCTGGCCAGCCTGCGCCGCCTGGGCATCGACCTGCGGGAGCACGACATCCGGTTCCTCGAGGACGACTGGGAGGCGCCCACGCTCGGCGCCTCGGGGCTGGGCTGGCAGGTGTTCCTCGACGGCCAGGAGATCACCCAGTTCACGTATTTCCAGCAGATGGGCGGCCTGGAGGTGCGGCCGGTCTCGGCGGAGATCACCTACGGCGTGGAACGCATCACCATGTTCATTCAGCGCAAGGCCGATGTCTTCGAGATCGTCTGGGCGCCGGGGGTGACCTACGGCGAGGTGCGCCGGCAGGAGGAGGCGGAGCAGTCCCGCTACGGCTTTGAAGAGGCCGACGTGGCCATGCTCCGCCGCTGGTTCGATGAGGCCGAGGCCGAGGCCGCCCGCCTGCTGGAGAGGGATCGGGTGCTGCCCGCCTACGACTACGTGTTGAAGTGCTCTCACCTGTTCAACCTGCTTGAAGCGCGCGGGGCCGTCGGCGTGGCGGAACGGACCACGTTGATGGCCCGCACCCGCGCCCTGGCCCGGTGGTGCGCGGAGCGCTATCTCAGGCGCCGCGAGGAACTGGGGTTCCCCCTCCTGCGGGCGCCCGAAGCGGCGCGGAGTCGGCATCCGGCCCGCGGGGAGGGCCGCCGTGGCTGACCTGCTCGTGGAAATCGGTACGGAGGAACTCCCGCCGGGGGAGGTGGGGTCGGCCGCGGCGCAGCTGGGGCGGGGCATGCGGGCCGCGCTGGAGGCCCTGCGTCTGTCCCACGGGCCGATCACGACCTACGGAACGCCCCGCCGTCTCGCCGTCGTGATCCGGAAGGTTGCCGACCGCCAGCGGCCCGCCGAACGCCGCGTGCGCGGGCCGGCCGCCTCCTCCGCCTTCGACCAGCAGGGCCGGCCGACCCAGGCGGCCCTCGGGTTCGCCCGCAGCCAGGGCGTGCCTGTGAGCAGCCTGGAGGTCGTCGAGGAGCCGGGCGGCCGGCGCTATGTGGTGGCCGTCCTCAAAGAGACGGGACGGCCCGCGGCGGAGGTGCTCCCCGAGGCGATCGCGTCGGTGATCACCGGGCTCTCCTTCGCCAAGACGATGCGCTGGGGCGGAGGGGAGATGAGGTTCGCCCGGCCCATCCGGTGGCTGGTCGCGCTGCTCGGCTCCGTCGTTCTCCCCCTGCAGATCTCCGGGGTCAGGGCCGGCCGCACCACGCGCGGGCATCGCGCCCTGGCTCCCGGGGCCTGCCGGATCGGGCGACCGGCGGAGTACGCCGCCACGTTGCGCGCGGTCGGAGTGGTCGTCGATCCACAGGAGCGTCGCCGGAGGATCGAGTCGCGGGCCCGCCGCCTGGCCGCTGCCGCGGGTGGACGGCTGGTGCTCGATCCACGGCTGCTCGACGAGGTCGTGATGAGCACCGAACACCCCTTTCCGCTCTGCGGCGGCTTCGATCCCGGTTTCCTGGCCCTCCCCCGCGAGGTCCTGGTCACGGTGATGCAGCACCACCAGAAGTACTTTCCGGTCGAGGACGACCAGGGGCGGCTGCTCCCGGTGTTCGTGGCCGTCCGTGACGGAGGGCCACGCCATGTGGCCACAGTGCGTCAGGGCCATGAGTGGGTGCTGGGGGCGCGGCTGGCCGATGCCCGATTCTTCTTCGACGAAGACCGTCGGCGGCGGCTGGAGGATTACGTGCCCCTGCTGGACGGCGTGACCTTCCTGGCGCCACTGGGCACGATGGGCGACAAGACGCGGCGGTTGGTGACGCTGGCCGGAACGCTGGCCTCCCTGGCGGGGCTGGACGGCCGCACCACCGAGACCCTGGCGCGGGCCGCCACCCTGTGCAAGGCCGACCTCGTCACCCGCATGGTCGGCGAGTTCCCGGAGCTGCAGGGGACGGTGGGGCGGATCTACGCCTCGCTGGACGGCGAGCCGACGGAGGTGGCGCGCGCCATCGAGGAGCACTACCGGCCCGCCGGGGCGGGGGACAGCCCTCCCCGCACCTATGTGGGTGCGCTGTTGGGGGTGATCGACAAGATCGACACGCTGGCCGGCGCGATCGGCGCCGGCCTGATGCCCACCGGCTCACAGGACCCGTACGGGCTCCGGCGCGCCGCCCAGGGGATCGTGGAGATCGTCCTCATGCTCCGCCTGCGGCTTGCGGTGAAGACGCTGGCCCACGCCGCCCTCCAGCCGTTCGAGCGGCGCGACGAGGATGTCGCCGAGGCGCTGACCGAGTTCTTGCGCCAGCGGCTGCGTACGACGCTGATCGAGCGCGGCATCCGCTACGACGTGGCCGACGCGGCGCTGGCCGTCAGCGGCGACGATCTGCTCGCCGCCGCCGACCGTGCGGCGGCGCTGGAGGCGGTGGTCCGCCGGCCCGAGTTCATCCCGCTCTATGTGGCCTATGACCGGGCCGCGCGCATCCTCACCCCCGACGCCGCCGGGCCGGTGGATCCCGCGCTCTTCGAAGCGCCCGTCGAGCAAACCCTCTTTGACACCGTGCGCGCGGTGGAGCCCCCCGTGGCGGAGGCGGCGGCCGCCGGCGACTACCTGCGGGCGCTGGAGGGGCTGCGGCCGCTGGTCGCTCCGGTGAATCAGATCTTCGACGACGTGCTGATTATGGCTCCTGATGAGCGGATCCGGGCCAACCGCCTGGCGCTGCTGCGCAGGGTGGTGGGCGTTTTCCGCCACGTCGCCGACTTCGCCCGCCTGGTGATCCGCGAGGAGGAAAAGGCCGCCGCCGGCGGGGAGAGATGACGCCGCCCCGCGGATTCCGTATGATGAAATGGTATGCCGGAGACGTCCGCCGAGGTGAGGTATGGCACAGGTAAGGAACCGCACGACGAAGACACGACCCGGCCCCCGCGCCGCTCGACCGACCCGGAAGGCGGCGGGTCGGGTCGCCCCGGCCAGGGCCCGGAGGTCGGGACGCTGGACGCTGCTCTTTGAAGAAGGCAACGCCCAGATGCGCGACCTGCTGGGAGGGAAGGGTGCCGGCCTGGCCGAGATGAGCCGCATCGGGCTGCCGGTTCCGCCCGGGTTCACCATCACCACCGAAGCCTGCCTGGAGTACATCCGCCGAGACCGCCGCGTTCCGGACGGGCTGATGGACGAGGTGCGCCGGCGGATCCGGGTGCTGGAAGAGCGGACCGGGAAGCGCTTCGGGGACCCGGCCCGACCGCTGCTGGTCTCCGTGCGCTCCGGCGCCAAGTTCAGCATGCCCGGGATGATGGACACCGTGCTGAACCTGGGACTCAACCCCCAGACGGTGGAGGGACTGGCCAAGGCGACCGGAGACCGGCGGTTCGCCTTCGACAGCTACCGGCGCTTCATGCAGATGTTCGGCAACGTCGTCCTGGGGGTGAAGCACGAGCACTTTGAAGAACAACTGGCCGCCCTGAAGGCGGCACGGGGAGTGTCGCAGGACACCGACCTCACCGCCGCCGACCTCGAATACCTGACGGAGCGCTACCGCGAGGTGGTGCGCCGGCAGACCGGGCAGGAGTTCCCGGACGACGTCTGGACGCAACTGGAGATGGCCATCCGGGCCGTCTTCGACTCCTGGAACAACCCCCGGGCCGTCACCTACCGCACCGTGAACAAGATTCCCCACGACCTGGGCACGGCGGTCAACGTGCAGACGATGGTGTTCGGGAACATGGGCTCCACCTCGGGCACCGGCGTGGCCTTCACGCGCAATCCGGCCACCGGCGAGAAGCGGGTCTACGGCGAGTACCTGCTCAATGCCCAGGGCGAGGACGTGGTGGCGGGCATCCGCACGCCCAAGCCCATCGAGGAGCTGGAGCGGGAGCTGCCCCAGGCCTACCGGGAGTTCATGCAGATCTGCCAGGTGCTGGAGCGGCACTACCGCGACGTCCAGGACGTGGAGTTCACCATCGAGAACGGCCGGCTCTACATCCTGCAGACGCGGTCGGGCAAGCGCACCGCGCCGGCCGCGGTGAAGACGGCCGTGGACATGGTCCACGAGGGGCTCATCTCGAAGGAGGAGGCGGTCCTGCGGGTCGATCCGGCCTCTCTGGAACAGCTCCTCCATCCGCGGCTCGATCCTTCCGCCAGGACGCGGGTCATCGCCAGAGGCCTCGCGGCGAGCCCCGGCGCCGCCTCCGGGGTCGTCGTCCTGGATGCGGACCGGGCCGTGGAACGCAGCAAGACCGAGAAGGTCATTCTGGTCCGGCCGGAGACCAACCCCGACGACATCCACGGGCTGGTCGCCGCCCAGGGCGTGCTGACGACGCGGGGAGGGATGACCAGCCATGCCGCCATCGTCGCCCGGGGGATGGGCAAGCCCGCGGTGGTCGGCGCCGAGGCCATCCGCGTGGACGAGGTGGCCCGCACCTTCTCCGTCGACGGGCTCGTCATCCGGGAAGGCGAGGTCATCACCATCGACGGCTCGTCGGGCGAGGTGATGCAGGGCCAGGTGCCTGTGATCGAGCCCACCCTGACGGGCCAGGTTCAGGAGCTGCTGCGCTGGGCGGACGAGTTCCGCACGCTGGGGGTGCGGGCCAACGCCGACTACCCCCGGGATGCGGCCAAGGCGCGGGAGTTCGGGGCCGAGGGCATCGGCCTCTGTCGGACCGAGCACATGTTCATGGAAGAAGACCGCCTGCCGATCATGCAGCAGATGATCATGGCCGAGACCGCGGCGGAGCGGCGCCGGGCCCTGGACCGCCTGCTGCAGTTCCAGAAGGAAGACTTCAAGGGGCTGTTCCGGGTGATGAGCGGCCTGCCCGTGATCATCCGGTTGCTGGACCCGCCCCTCCACGAGTTCCTGCCGCGCCTGGAGGAGCTGCTGGTCGAGGTCACCGAGCTGCGGCTGCGCGGGGAGACGGAGCGGCTGCGGGAGCGCGAGGCCGTCCTCCGGCGGGTGCAGGCTCTGCACGAGTTCAACCCCATGCTGGGTCTGCGCGGCTGCCGGCTGGGGATCCTCTATCCGGAGATCAACGAGATGCAGGTCCGGGCCATCCTGCTGGCGGCGGTGGAGCTGAAGAAGGACGAGGGCATCGACGTCGTGCCGGAGATCATGATCCCGCTCGTGGGGACCGTGAACGAGCTGAAGCTGGTGCACGATCAGCTCCAGACGGTGGCCCAGGAGGTCGTCCGCACCTCCGGGGTGAAGGTGCGCTACATGTTCGGCACGATGATCGAGATCCCGCGGGCCTGCCTCATCGCCGACCAGATCGCCGAGATCGCCGAGTTCTTCTCCTACGGCACCAACGACCTCACCCAGACGATCTTCGGCTTCAGTCGCGACGACGCGCAGGCCAAGTTCCTCCACGTCTACCTGGAGAAGGGGATCCTCAAGGAGGACCCGTTCCAGGTGCTGGACCGGGAGGGGGTGGGCGCCCTGATGCGGATCGGCACCGAGCGCGGCAAGAAGACCCGCCGGGACCTGGAGGTCGGCATCTGCGGGGAGCACGGGGGCGAGCCGTCCTCGGTGGAGTTCTGCCACCAGATCGGCCTGGACTACGTCTCCTGCTCGCCCTATCGGGTGCCGGTGGCGCGGCTGGCCGCGGCCCACGCCGCGCTGAAGGAAAAGCTGCAGGTCGCCAGGGACGTGTGAGGTTCGGGAACGGGACGATCACCCCGCGCGAGGTCACGGAGCGGTGGGAGCGCGAGCGGCTCGCTCCCACCGCCGCCCTGGCCGCCGCCTCGCGGGGCCGGGTCCTCCCCGAGCCCGAGGACGACCTGCGGACCTGCTTTCAGCGCGACCGGGACCGTATCATCCACAGCAAGGCCTTTCGCCGGCTGAAGCACAAGACCCAGGTCTTCCTGGCTCCCGAAGGCGATCACTACCGGACGCGCCTCACCCATACCCTCGAAGTGGCGCAGGTGGCACGGACCGCGGCCCGGGCGCTGCGGTTCAACGAGGACCTGACCGAGGCGATTGCGCTGGCCCACGATCTCGGGCATCCCCCCTTCGGCCACGCCGGCGAGGCGGCCCTGGATGCGGCGATGGCCCCGGTCGGGGGATTCCGCCACGTCGAGCAGAGCCTGCGGGTCGTCGAGCTCCTTGAACGCCGCACCCGCGCCGACGGCACCACGGTGCGCGGGCTCAATCTGACCTGGGAGGTCCGCGACGGCATCGGCCGACACTCCAAGGGGCTGAGCGACCTGGAGGCGGAGGCGCCCGAGGACACCGTGCCGGCGACGAAGGAAGGCCAGCTGGTGCGGCTGGCCGACCGTATCGCCTACGTGCACCACGACGCGGACGACGCAATCCGGGCCGGGCTGCTCGAGGAGGGGGAGGTTCCCGCGCCGGTGCGGGAGGTGCTCGGTCGCACCCGCGGGCAGTGGTTGGAGACGATGGTACGGGATCTGGTCCGGACGACCGCAGAGCAGGGAACGGTCGGGCTGAGCGACCCGGTACGGGGGGCCCTCAACGGGCTGAAGGATTTCCTGGCCGAACGCGTCTACCGGGGGCCGGTCACCGCCCCCGAGGTGGCCAAGGCGCAGCGCCTCATCCGGGCGCTGTACGGCCACCACCTGGAGCGCCCGGAGGACCTGCCCGCCGAGTACCGCGACCTGGTCGAGGGCGGGGAGCCGCTGCCCCGCGTGGTGGGCGACTTCCTGGCCGGGATGACCGACCGGTACGCCATCCGGCTCGCCGAGACGCTGTTCGTGCCCCGGACCTGGGCGTTCTGAAGGAGGCGGTCAAGTCCCAGCGAACAAATTCGCAACAATCCGGACGCCGTCGGCTGGGACAGGCGGGGCAGGGGGGTTGCCCGATGCCGTATCGGGGCAAGGTGAAGTGGTTCAATCCCGAGAAAGGATATGGGTTTATCGCCCGCGACGATGGTCGCGACGTGTTCGTCCACTACTCCGCGATCCAGATGGAAGGGTTCAAGACCCTGGAGGAGGGCCAGCTGGTCGAGTTCGAGATCGTCGAAGGCGCCCGCGGCCCGCAGGCCGCCAACGTCGTCCGCGTCGCCGAGTAGCCCGGCGCCGGGCGCAGCGAGCCGCTTCCCAAAGTCGCGGCCGCGCCCCACCCGGCAGTGAGGGGGGCGCACCGCGGCGAAGTCGTTACCAGACGCTTGTGACCAGGAGGGACCAGCCCTGACCCCCGACCGTCTTCGAGAGCCCCTGCACGTCATCGTGCAGGGCAAGAACATCACGGTGACCCCGGCGCTGCGGGACTACGCCGCCGAAAAACTGGCCCGCGCCACGCGCTACTTCGATCACGTCAAGGAGGCCCAGGTGGTGCTCTCCGTGGAGCGCCGGCGAGGCCAGGTCGGCCGGGCCCAGGTCGTAGAGGCCACGGTGAGCGGGGACGGGGTGCTGCTGCGGGCGGAAGAGGCCTCCGCCGACATGTACGCTTCGATCGATCTGGTCGCCGACAAACTGCGCAAACAGATCGAGCGCTACCGCAGCAGGTTCATCGACCGCCGGCGCCTGACGGAGAGCCGGAGAAAGACGGCCGCTCTGGCCGCGGCGCGCCGGGCCCTGCGTGCCGGGCCGCGCACCCCGCAGATCGTGCGGGTCAAACGCTTCGCGATGAAGCCGATGACGGCGGAGGATGCCGCGCTGCAGATGGAGCTGCTGGGACACGACTTCTTCGTCTTCCGCAACGCCAAGACGCTCGAGGTGAACGTGGTCTACAAGCGGGCCGACGGCCACTACGGCGTTATCGAGCCGGAGCGGTAGTCCGATGAGCACGCGGGGGTCCCGCGACGGGTCCACCCTGGCCGAGGCGGCGGAGGGCGTCATCCGCAGACTGCGCGGGGTGCAGGCCGTCCGGGTGGAGACCGACGACGCCGGCCAGATCCGCCTGGTGCATGTCCTGGGCGGGCCGGACCGCAGCCCCCGCATCATCGCCGTGGACGTGGTCTCGGCCCTGGCCGCCGAGCTCGGCGTGGAGGTCGAGCCGCGCCAGGTCCGCGTCGCCGCGCAGCAGCGCCCCGAGCAGGCCCCGTCCCCCGATCAACTGCGGCTGAAATTCGTCGGCCTCTCCGTGTCCGTGCTGCGGTCGACGGCCGAGGTCAAGGTCCACCTGGAAGATCAGGGCCTGCTCTACGAGGGGATCGCCTCCGGTCCCTACGCCCGGGGCAACCGGCTCGAGCTCGTGGCGCAGGCCGCGCTCCGGGGGGTGGAGCTCTTCCTGCGCGCCGACGGGATGTTCCTCCTGGAAGGCGTGAGCACATTGTCCGTCGGCCCCCACGAGGTGGCGGTGGCCGTGGTCTCCCTGCCGGGGCGCGAAGAGGAGACCCTGGTCGGCTCCGCCCTGGTCCGGGACGACCCCCGCGAGGCCGCGGTGCGCGCCGTCCTGGACGCCATCAACCGCCCCGTCTCCTGGCTCGTCGCCCGCAGAGCACCGTAGGCCCTCCAGGACTCGACTGCCCTCTGGTCCGCCGTCGGGAGGACCGTGAGCGGACTTGCCGCATCCCGGACCCCTGCTCCCGCGGCAGAAACCCGAAGAGGAGACCCTGCGGACCGGCGCGAACTAACCGGTCAACGTTTTTTCGTCAAATGGATTTCAAATGGTGAAATCCACCGGTTGACGGGACTCCGGGCGGAGATGGTCGGACGAGAGATGATGCGCATTCGATCCGCGCAGCGAACGCTGCAGCTGTTGGAAATTCTTGGGAGCGGCGAGGCCCTGGCCCTGTCGGAGATCGCCGGGAGGATGAAGGCCTCGCCCGCGACCATTCACCACGTGCTGTCCACGCTGCTCCAGGACGGCTACGCCCAACAGGACATTCCGTCCCGGCGATACCGGGCCGGCCTGCGCCTGGTGCGTCTGGCCGCCGAGGTGCTGCGGCAGGCCGATCTGACGCGGGAGGCCATTCCGGTCATGCGCCGCTTCGCCGAGACCACCGGCGAACACATCACCCTGGCCACCCTGGACGGCGGGGCCGTCGCGCCGCTGCACGCCGAGGAGTCGCCGGAGGCGCCGCGCCTCTTCGTGCACTTCGGCCGGCGCGCGCCGCTCCACAGTACGGCCCTGGGCAAAGTGCTGCTCGCCTGGCGTCCGGAACGGGAGGTGCTGGCGCTGCTGGGCGCGGAACCGCTGACCAGGTTCACGGCGCGGACGATCACGACCCACCGCGGGTTCCTGCGGGAGCTGGCGCGGGTGCGCCGGCGGGGCATGGCCCTGGACGACGAGGAGACCCTGACCGGCGCGCGGTGTCTGGCCGTGCCCGTCTGGAACCACCGGGCCGAGGTGGTCGCTGCGCTGAGCACCTCCGGCCCCGCCGCCGCCTGGACTCCGACGCGGATGGCCCGGCTGCAGACGCTGCTCCGCAGCGCCGGGCGGCAGATCTCACGGCAGCTGGGGTACGAGTTCGTCACCCCGCCCGAGGCAGAAGGAGGTGTCACAGCATGACCGGACCCTGTCGCCTGTCCCGCGCCGCCGGCATCGCCGTCTTTCTTGCGGCGGCGAGCCTGGCGTCACTCACCCCGTTGCAGGCCGCGCCGCGGGTGAAGCTGACGATGTTCATCTGGGCCGGCGCCAACCAGGGCGTCGTTCCGCGCGAGGTCGTGGCCCGCTACCTGCGGGCCCACCCCGAGGTGGAGATCGAGTTCTGGGAGTCCAACAACACCGTCACCTATCCGCGGATGATTGCGGCCAAACAGGCCAACCCTAACAATCCGCTGATCAACTTCGGGTACTTCAACATCGACATCAGCAACCGCGGCGATACCGATGACATGTGGATTCCGCTCAACCCGGCCCGGATCCCCAACATGAACGCCGTGCACGCCAGCCTCCGGCGTCCGGGGAACCGGGGCATCGGCTACGGCATCAGCGGGATGGGGATCATGTACAACAGGAACCTGGTCAAGGATCCGCCGGATTCCTGGACCGCGCTCTGGGACCCCAAGTGGCGGGGCAAGGTCACCTTCTTTGACAACAACTTCATCCCGCTGGTCCTGGCGGCCAGGCTCAACGGCGGCAGCGAGCAGAACATCGAGCCCGGGTTCCGGATCTGGACGGAACACGCCAAGAACCTGCGGGCGCTCGTCACCAGCAACGACCAGCTGAAGAACCTGCTGGTGAGCGGCGAGGCCCTGATCGCCCCCTGGTTCGCCAGCATCTGGAAGTTCTGGGAGGAGGAGGGCGCGCCGCTGGGATTTGTGAACCCCAAGGAAGGCGTCGTCGCCTTTCCCATCTACCTGCAGATTGTCAAGGGCAGCACGCCGGAGCAGATCCGTGTGGCCGAGGAGATCATCAACGAGCTCCTGCGGGCCGAGAACAACGGCCGCTACGCCCGGCTGACCTTCGGCATTCCGTCCATCGCCGCGGCTCCGCTCTCTCCCACCGTGCAGCGGATCCTTTCGCCCAAACTGCTGGACACCGCGATCTGGCTTGATTGGGCCACCATGGGCCAGAAGACCAGCGAGTGGCGCCAGCGCTGGGAGCGCGAGGTGAAGTCGCGTCTGTGATGGCCGGTCAGGGCCCCGTCGTCGAGCTGCGGGACGTGACCAAGCGGTTCGGCGATGTGGAGGCCGTGCACAGGGTGTCGTTCCAGGTCGGGGAGGGAGAGTTCTTCTCTCTCCTCGGGCCTTCCGGGTGCGGAAAGACCACCACGTTGCGCCTCATCGGCGGGTTCGAGCGCCCCGACGCCGGCGAGGTGCTCATCGGCGGACGGCTGATGGGGGCGACGCCGCCCCACCGGCGCCCTGTGAACATGGTGTTCCAGCGGCTGGCCCTCTTCCCCCACTACTCGGTTTTCGAGAACGTGGCCTTCGGCCTGCGCATGCGGCGTCTGGGGGAGGGCGAGGTCCGGCGGCAGGTCCAGGAGGCGCTCGACCTGGTTCAGTTGCCCGGCCTGGCCGCCCGGCGGATCAGCGAGCTCTCCGGCGGTCAGCAGCAGCGTGTCGCCCTGGCCCGGGCCCTGGTCAATCGGCCGCGCGTGCTGCTCCTGGACGAACCGCTCAGTTCGCTGGACCTCCAGCTACGACTGCAGATGCAGGAGGAGTTGAAGCGCCTGCAGCGGGAGCTGCGCACGACCTTCATCTACGTGACCCATGATCAGGGCGAGGCGCTCGCCATGAGCGACCGGATCGGCGTGATGCACCGGGGGGTGCTGTGCCAGGTGGGATCGCCCCTGGAGATCTACGAGACGCCCGCTTCGCCCTTCGTCGCCCGGTTCATCGGCGATGCCAATCTCTTCGCCGGCATCGTGGAGAAGCTGGAGGAGCAGACGGCGCTGGTCAGCGCCGACGGCACGCGGCTGTGGGCGCGCCGTTCGGGATGGGAACGGGTTGGTCAGCCCGTGGCCGTCTGTGTCCGGCCCGAGCGGGTCCGGCTGGCCAGACATCTGGACCTGCCGGGCGCGGTGCGGGCGCGGATCATCGAGCGATCCTTCTCGGGTCACCAGGTCAAATACCGCCTGGTCTGCGGGGCGCTCCGTCTGCAGGCGGCCGTGCCCTACGCCGGCGGCGCCGCCCTGCTGCCCATCGGCGAAGAGGTAATCGCCGGGTGGGAACCCGGCCAGGCGGTGACGGTGCCGGCGGATGACGAGGAGACTGGAGGGAGCGAACGAGATGGCGACGCTGGAGATCGCGGGAATCTCCGTCCCGCCCGGACGGCGGGAACTCGGTAGGGTGGCCTGCGGGGAACTGCCGGACGGTACGGTGATCTATCAGCCGCTGATCCTCGTCAACGGCGCCGAGCCCGGCCCGGTGCTGTGGCTGGGGGCCGGGCTGCACGGCACCGAAGTGCCCGGCATGGAGGTCATCCGCCGCGTGACGCGCGAGGCGGTGGATCCGCGCCGGCTGCGCGGCGCCATCGTGGCCGCCCCCCTGTTGAACCCCTTCAGCTACCATCAGCACCAGATGCTCACCCCCCAGGACGGCTACAACCTCAACCGCGTCTTCCCGGGAGACACCACCATGCTGCTGAGCCACCGCCTGGCCGCCCAGATCGCCCGCCTGGCCGAACCCTGCGACGCCTGCATCGATTTCCATGCCAACCCCACGCCGGCGATGCAGTTCTCGATCGTCAAGCACAGCGGCGACGAGGCGTTGTGGGAGCGCAGCCTGGCCCTGGCCCGGGCCTTCGGGATCACCACGATTCAGATGATCCCCACCCACGAGCGCCATCGCACCGGGACCTTCACCGACTATGTCCAGGAACGCGGAAAGCCCTGCCTCGTGCTGGAGCTGATCGCCTGGCGCCGCATGGATCCGCGCTCGATCGAGACCGGCGTGCGCGGGACCCTCAACGTCCTGCGTCACCTGGGGATGCTGGAGGGCGAGATCGAACCGCAGGACGGCGTCCCCATCATCGACGGCCCACTCTCCCGCATCGAGCTCACCGCCAACCGGGGAGGCCTGGTGCACCCCTTGAAGGAGGCCGGGGAGGCGGTCCGGGAGGGCGAGCCCATCGCTCTGATCCGTGATCTCTGGGGGGATGTGGTGGAAGAAGTGCGGTCGCCCCGGACCGGATGGCTGCTGGCCTGGCCGCTCCTGGGCAATCAGGCGGCGGCGACGGGCGACATCCTGGTGTTTATCGCCTTCCGCCCGTAGGAGGGTGCGGGGGTGAGGATCGGCCGTACTGCCGCCCTGTGGCTGTTGACTCCCGTGCTGGCCTTCATGGCCGTGCTCTATGTCGTCCCCTTGGCCATTTACCTGCTGAACAGCTTTCACCTCTTCCGGGGTGGACGCATTCTTCCCGTCTGGACGCTGCGTACCTACCTCAACTTCTTCTCCGATCCCTTCACCTACCGGGTGATCGGCTCGTCGCTTCGGCTGGCGCTGACCGTGACGGCACTCGCCGTCGCCGCCGGCTATCCCCTCTCCTACGCCCTGCACACCAGGATCCGATCCCCGGAAGCCCGGGCCCTGATCTCTCTACTACTATTTTCGCCGCTGGTGGTGAGCGTCGTCGTGCGCACCTACGGGTGGTTCATCCTCCTGGCCAACCAGGGCCTCATCAACACCGCCCTGCGCCGGGCCGGGGTCGTGACCGATCCCATTCCCCTGCTTTTCAACCAGCGCGGCGTGGTGATCAGCCTCACCCACATCCTGATGCCCTTCGCCATCTTCCCCATCTACAGCGTCATGGGGCGGCTGGACGCCTCGCTGAAGGAAGCGGCCCAGGACCTGGGAGCGAACTGGTGGCAGACCTTCGTGCGGATCACCCTTCCTTTGACCATGCCGGGCGTGGTGGCCGCGGTGCTGATCTGCTTCACGCTGGCGTTGAGTGCCTTCGTCACACCCCAGCTGCTCGGCGGAGGGCGCGTTCAGGTCCTTCCGCTGGCCGTCTACAACAGCACGGTCGAAATTAACTGGCCGGGAGGCGCGGTGGCCGGGCTGACGTTGCTGGCGCTGTCTCTGGCCGCGGTGTGGAGCCTGCAGGGGCTGATGCGGAGGCTGCCGGGCGTATGAGCGCGTGGGTCGTCCCGGAGAGGCGCACTACGGCGACGACGGGGGAGGGGGCGCTGCGCGACGCCCTCCTGCGGACAGCGTTGCTGCTTGGGCTGGGATTCATTCTCCTGCCTCTGGCCATCGTCGTCGCCTACTCCTTCAGCAGCGTGGCCTACGGGGTGTTCCCTCCGCCGGGTCTGTCCTGGCGTTGGTACGCCAACCTGCTCCATCAGCCGGCGTTCTTCCAGGCCTTCCTGCGCAGCGTGGGCATCGGCCTGGGGGCGACGGCGCTGGCCCTGGTCTGCGGGACGCTGGGCGCGCTGGCCCTGGTCCGCGGCCGGTTCCGCGGTCAGGAGCTCCTGCGGGCCTTCCTGCTGTCGCCCATCGTCATGCCCAAGATCGTCCTGGGCGTGGGCTGGTTCATCTTCTTCGCCCGCGCAGGGTGGCAGGGCGGGGTCGTCCCGCTGATTCTGGCCCACACCATCGTCGTGCTGCCCTTCGTCGTGACCATCGTCGCGGCCAACCTGGTCGGGCTCGATCCTTCGCTGGAGGAGGCGGCCCAGGACCTGGGAGCGACCCCCGCCGTGGTGCTGCGACGCGTCGTTCTGCCCCAGATCCGCGGCGGACTGGCCGTGAGTGGCCTGCTCGCCTTCGTCGTCTCCTTCGATCAGGTGGAGAGTTCGATCTTCCTGACCCGCGGCGAGAACAACACCCTGCCCATCGAGATGTTCCTCTACATGGAGAAGTGGCAGGATCCCACCATCGCCGCCCTGTCCACGCTCCTCATCCTCTTCGCCGCCCTGCTGGTCGCCGCCGTGGTTCTCCTTGGGCGCGGCACCGACCTGCGTCGGGTGCTCCTGCGCGGCTAAGCAAAGTCACGAAAGCGTTGCACCGTTTGGAATGGGCTTGCCAGTCCTCGGCTCTGAGAGACGGCGTACCGTGGTTGTGCAAAGGGGCCCGCGAAGAGAAAAGGGGGATGTCCCTCTCCGAACTCAGGCCCCCGAGCCTAGGGAGGGCATGTCCCCGGTGGCCAGTGTCTAAGAACAGCGATTTCAACCCCACGGCAGTTCTGGCAGTATCCTTGGACTGGGGGGCGGTGCGGGTCCCCCGTCCGGTTGGCCTTCCTACCCTCAGGAACTCCACCAATCCGGCAGGGGGAAGTCGGTCTGCGTAGAAAAATCTTCTACTACTTTAGTAGTAGGGTCAACTGGTGCGCCCGAAGACCGAGTACTTTCTCGACGCCCTGCGTGAGCTGGGACTCACAGATTACGAGGCCCGCATCTACCTCGCTCTCCACGATGTCCATCCGGCCAACGGGAACCAGATCAGCCAGCGCTCGGGCGTCCCCTCAGCGAAGGTTTATGCGTGCCTGCGGCGCTTGCTGGATCGCGGGCTCGTGTCCCTCATCGACAGCCGGCCGGTCACCTACGTCCCCCTGCCGGCCGACCAGTTCCTGAACGCACGGGCCGCTCGGTTCCGGGCCCTGGCGGCGACGATTCGTCGTGGTTTGCGACCGGCGACATCGCCTCCGTGGCGCGAGATGCTGTGGCACCTGGAAGGCTACGATCTTCTGCTGGATCGGGCACGCCGGATCATCGGGGAAGCGAAGCGGGAACTGTTCCTCAGCGCGTGGCGGGATCAGGTGCTGGACCTGCGGGAGGGCCTGCGCCAGGCGCAGCGGCGGGGGGTGCACATTACGGCCATGCTGTTCGACGCCCCGGACGTGGAGGTGGGTTTTACCGTTCACCACGTGATGCTGCGTACCGTCTACGAGCGCCACGGTGACCAGCTGCTGCTGGTCGCCGACCACACTGCGGGTCTGATGATGGATCGTTCTCGCGGCAGCTGGTCTGGCGTCTGGACGGCGAACCCGGCGGTGTTGCGGACGATCCGCAATTACATTCGGCACGATATCTACGCCAACAAGCTCTACTACCGATTTGCCGATCTGTTGCATGCGACGTACGGGCCGGAGCTGGAATTCCTCCTCGATGTTACGGCGGATCGGGTGCTTCCCACAGCGCCCCTGCCGCCGTCCGTGCGCATTGATCAGACGGCCGGCGCCGGCCTGCCGGCGCGGGAGTCGCCCGCGGAATCGAAGGGACCGAGACGAAGCCTGGGGGGCGGCGGGTTGGCACGCATACGAACTGGCGATCGTGATCCCCCGGGCGAAGGAGGGCGATGATGGCAGCACCAGAGGCCTTTGGCATTCCACTGGACGGCCCGTACTTCGGCCCGGGCCGATGGGTTTCCCCGCTAAACTATCTCCCCGAGGTGCGAGGGGAGATGAGGCTTCCCGCGCAGGTGGTGATTCACGATGTGACGCTGCGCGACGGGGAGCAGACCGCACGCGTGGCCTTTACTGTGGAGGAGAAGCTCTTCCTGGCTCAGGAGATGGACAAGATCGGCATCCCATCCATCGAACCGGGCCTGCCGGCTACAGAGGAGGACCGCGAGGTGATCCGCACTCTGGCCCAGATGAAGCTGCGGGCCCGGGTGACGCCGCTGGTACGGGTGCGCGACGACGATCTGCGGGCGGCTATTGCCTGCGGCGCACCGGGAATGGTCCTGGAATTCGGCATCAATCCGTTCCTCATCAAGTACGCATACAACATGACCCCGGAGCAGCTGATCGAGAAGATCGTGGTCCTCTCCCGCCGGGCCAAAGATGAAACCGGGATGTACGTGGAGTTTATGGGCTGGGACACCTTCCGCATCCCCAGCCTGGAGTACATCAAGCGCTTCTTCGGTGAGGTCATCGAGCGTGGCGCCATTGATCGCATCACTGTCTCGGACACGTTTGGCATGGCGCACCCGCTGGCCATGCGCTTCTTCATCTCCAGGCTCCGCCAGTGGTTCCCGGAGACGCCGTTGGGTCTGCACATCCATAACGACTACGGCCAGGCCACTGCCAGTGCCATGATGGCCGTGGCCTCGGGTGTTGATGAGGTGCACTGTTCCGTGAATAACCTGGGCGAGCGGGCCGGCAATGTGGCCACGGAGGAGGTGGCGGTCGCATGCGAACACCTGCTGGGCATTCCTACCGGAATCCAGCTGGAGGGACTCTACCGGCTGTCCCAGATGGTGGCGGAAATCTCCAAGATCCGGCCGGCGTCCAACAAGCCCATCGTCGGCCCCGGCCTATTTGAGGTCGAGTCGGGCATCGTCATCCACATCCTGCGGCAGTTCCGCGCGACGCCCCTGGGAGAGATGGCCGTGTTTCCCTACCCGCCCGCGCTGGTGGGCCGCGACGGGCCCAGCCTGGTGGCGGGACGTGGAACGGGCCGTAACTACGTGGAGATGACGTTGGAGGAACAAGGCCTGCACGCCACCGCGGAGCAGGTGGAAGAGATCGTGCGGCAGGTAAAGACCGTGGCCCTGCGGCTGAAGAACGCGCTGCCCCCCGCGGTCTACCAGGGCATCATCCGCCAGGTGCTGGGCGCGGAAGCGGCGGCGCCTGGATCCGCGGCTCGGTCCCCTGGGCAGCGATAGCGGCCTGGCCGGGTTCGCGCAGGGGGAGGAGGGGGAGAATCATGGAGAGCTACATTGTGGGCCGCACTCGGGTGACGCTCATCGACCTGAGCGACACGCTGGAAAATGAGACCAGCGCTTTCGAGCCCAACCGCCACCAGATCCAGTACATCGACCACGTGCAGGGCATGCACATGACCGTGGACGTCTTCAAGGTTGACCAGAGTCTGCTCCCCGCCCTCTTTCCCGACGGCCATGCCTGGGCCGTGGAAGTGGCCACGCTTTCGTCGCATTCCGGGACCCATATTGACGCCCCCTATCACTATGGTCCCAGGTCCGGTGGCGAACCGGCGAAGACCATCGAGCAGTTGCCCTTGCGGTGGTTCTTCAGCGACGCTTTCGTGCTGGACATGACGCACAAGCAACGCGGGGAGGGGATCACTGCGGCTGATGTGGAGGCCTCTCTGGCGGCGATGGGATATGTCATTAAGCCCTACGACATCGCCCTGGTTCGCACCGACACATGGAAGGCCTTCAAACAGCCCGGTTACGACATGCTGCACCCCGGGCTGGAACGCAGCGCCACCCAATACCTGGTTGAGCGCGGCGTAAAGGTGATAGGTATCGACGCCTGGGGGCTGGACCGTCCGTTCGACGTGATGTTCCGGGAAGCCGCCAGCGGGGTGCGCGGCAGGTTCTGGGAATCCCACTTCTACGGCAAGGAGAGGGAGTACTGCCAGATTGAAAAGCTGACCAACCTGGACAAGATCCCCAGACCCTCTGGGTTCAAGGTCGCCTGCTTTCCGTACAAGCTGAAGGCGGCCAGCGCAGCGTGGACGCGCGCTGTGGCGATCATCGAAGAACCCCTTGAGCTCTGAGGCGGCGTCACGAGCCCGGTGACGGGAAAGGAGGAGGAGTGGTGAGGCTATCCCGCAGGCAGTTCCTCAAGACCGCTGCCCTGGGAGCCGGGGCGTTGGCGGTTCCCCAGATTCTGAGCCAGACTGTATGGGCTCAGGCCAAGCCGATCCGCCTGGGGGGCACGCTGCCGTTGACCGGTCCCTTCGCTGATACCGGCGTGTGGGTGGAGCGCGGCTACCGCTACTGGGCCGAGAAGGTCAACCGGCAGGGTGGCCTGCTCGGTCGCCCGGTGGAGGTGACGATTCTGGACGACGCCAGCAGCGTGGACCGCGCCGTGAGCCTGCTCGAGCGGTTGATCACGGTCGACCGCGTGGACCTGATCCTCGGCGGGTACCCGGGGACGGCGGCGGCCGCGCAGATGGCGCTGGTCGAGCGGTACCGGAAGGTTTACATCTCCATGGGTGGGCACATGGCCTCCTTCCGCCGGGGGTTCAAGTACAGTTTTGGCGGTCCCCCGCTGATGGGCCAATGGTGGTATGAGGGCGCCTGGCGATGGCTGAGTAACATCCCCAAAGCACAGAGGCCAACGCGCGCGGCGGCCATCACGGTGAACAACCCCGTAGGTATGTCCGCGCGCGAATCGATTCAGGACGGCCTGAAGCGGCTGGAGATCCCGCTGGTCATGGACGAGCTCTACGACCTTCCCCTGGCCTCTGCCGAGCCCCTGGTCTCGCGGGCTCGGGCCCTTGGCGCCGACATGTTCCTGGCCAACGGATTCTTCCCCGACGGCGTGCTGACCATCAGAGCGATGAAGGCCCTGGACTACAATCCCAAGGTGATTCTGCAGGCAATAGGTACGCTCATCCCGGAGTGGGTGACGCAGCTGGGGCCTGACGGCGACTACGTGGTCTCGGGGACGGCCATCCACCACAAGCTCCCCTATCCCGGCATCGCCGAACTGAACCAGGTCGCCCGCGAACGGTGGAACCTGAAGTGGGCGCCGCTGTACTTCCTGTTCGGCTATGCCTGGGCCCAGTTGTTGCAGCAGGCCGTCGAGGGGGCCAAGAGCCTCAGCCATGCCGTGCTGGTGCGGTATATGCGCGAAACGACGTTTAAGACCGTTGCCGGGGAGTTGCGCTTCGACGAGAGGGGGTTGCCGGCACCGTACGAGTACGCAACGCAGGTGATCAACGGTGAGGTGGAGCTGATCTGGCCGCCCGGGCGCCGCTCGGCGCAGCCGGTCTACCCCAAACCGCCCTGGAGGCGGTAGTCCGCTCATGGTTCAAGTGCTCCAGGCGCTGGTCACCGGGCTCCTGACGGGAAGTGTCTACGCGCTCCTGGGAGCCGGGTTCAGCCTGATCTGGGGCGTTGCGCATGTGATCAACATCGTCCATCCGGCGCTGGCAGTGGGGGCGGCGTATGCGGTCTACCTCCTCGCGGCGCGCGGCGTGGATCCCCTAGCCAGCCTGACGGTGGTGGTACCGCTCTTTTTCCTCCTGGGTGTCGGCTTCCACGAAGGGGTCATCCGCCCCGCCGCCCGGCGGGCCGGTGATCTGGTCCTGGTCTCCATGGTGCTGACCTTCGGGCTGGCCGCCGCACTGGAGAATGTTTTGGCCGCTGTCTGGGGACCCGGTCCGCGAGTCGTCAACGTGGCCTACACCGGCCGGGCGGTACAGCTAGGAGGGTTGGCGCTGCCAATGACGCACCTGGCGGGCGCCGGTCTGGCCACCGTGACCATCGCAGCACTGTACCTGTTTCTCCACAACACCTTCCCCGGCAAAGCCGTGCGCGCGGTCTGGCAGAACCCTGAGGGCGCGGCGCTCTGTGCCATCAATCTCCGTCAGGTCACGAGCCTCACCTACGGCCTGGCCCTTGCTTCAGCAGGCGTGGCGGGCGTGGCCCTGGCCCTGATCTACAGCTTCTCCCCCGCGTCCCACCTGATGTGGCTCGTGTTCGTTTTCCTCGTGGTGATCGTGGGCGGAGTTGGCAGCCTGGTCGGGGCGGTGGTGGCCGGTATGCTCGTGGGGGCACTGACCAACCTCAGCACGCTGGTCATCCCTTTCGCCTGGGCGCCCTTCCTCCTGTTTGCCTCGCTGGGTGTGCTGCTGCTGTGGCGGCCGACGGGGCTGTTCAGACGATGAGCCGGGCGTTCGCCGCTGGTCTGGTCGTGGTCCTGCTGATCCTCCCCTGGGTGGGCACAGGTGAGTACCCGCTGGCCTTGCTGTACTCCGCCTCCATGTATGCTGCGCTGGCAGTGGCCTGGAACGTAATCGGCGGGTTCGCCGGCTACCTGAGCTTTGGCCATGCGGCTTTCTTCGGTCTCGGTGGCTATACGACCGGGTTGTTCCTGGTCCGGGCCGGGCTCTCGCCGTTCCTCACCGCGCCGCTTGGCGCCGCGGTTGCGGCCGTGTTTGCCGCCCTGGCCGGGTACCCGTGCCTGCGCCTGCGCGGTCCATACTTCGCTGTGGTGACCATGATCCTGGGCCTGGCGGTGCGCGCCGTCGTCCTCAACCTCCCGTGGACCGGCGCGGCGGAGGGGTTGTGGATGACACTCCCGCCGTGGGAGCCGCTGGCGGCGCGGCGTGTCTTCTACTACGCCATGCTGGCTGTGGTCCTGGTCAGTGCCCTGGCCGGGCGGGCTGTGCGTCTGGGGAAGATGGGCGTTGGCCTGGAGACGATTCGCGAGGATGAGGAGGCCGCGCAGAGCATCGGCGTCCCGGTGGTGCGGCTGAAGATGAGCGCGCTGGTCCTCAGCGCCGGACTGACCGGTCTGGCCGGAGGCATCTACGCTTACGACCGGTCTTACATCCACCCCGACTTCATGTTCGATCTCCACCTCTCCGTGCTGGCCGTGCTCATGGCCCTGCTGGGCGGACGGCAGTCCTGGGCCGGTCCGCTCCTGGGTGCGGTAGTAGTGCGGATGGTCGATGAGGTCCTCACTGTCCGGGTGGGAACCGAGGCTGCGCGCATCATCTTTGGCCTGGGGCTGGCTTTGGTGATCGTGCTGCTCCCTGAGGGGTTGCTACCGCACCTGGAGCGGCTACGACGGCGCGCCCCCCGGCCGCCTGCGGCTGTGCCGGCCGCGGAGCCGCGGCTCTAAGTGCCATGCTGCGCGTCAAGGGCGTTTCCAAGCGCTTCGGCGGCCTGGTGGTGCTGCGCTCGGTGAGCTTCCAGGTAGCTGAGGGAGCCATCGTCGGCCTGATCGGTCCCAACGGCTCGGGCAAGACGACCCTGTTCAATGTCATCACGGGCTTCCATCCGCCGGATGCCGGGGATGTGGTCTTCATGGGCCGCCGCCTGGTGGGCCTGGCCCCCTTCGAGGTGGCACGGGCCGGTATCGCGCGGACGTTCCAGGTGGTTCGACCGTTTACGGGACTGACCACTACCGACAACGTTACCGCCGCAGTCCTCTACGGCCGGGGAACGCGCGACGTGCGTGGGGCCCGGGCTGAGGCTCGTCGCTGGTTGCGGTATGTAGGTCTGGAAGGTGCGGTGGACGCACCGGTCCACGCGCTTACACTGGGAGAGAAGAAACGTCTGGAGCTGGCCCGAGCGCTGGCCACCGGCCCGAGGCTGCTGCTGCTGGATGAGGTATTCGCGGGCCTCAACCCGGTGGAAAGCGTGGGCGCCGTGGACCTGGTGCGGAGGATTCGTGATGAACTGAGGATTACCGTGCTGCTGGTCGAGCACGTCATCCGCATTGTCATGGGCCTGTGCGAGCGGGTGGTGGTCCTGGGATCAGGCCAGGTCATCGCCCAGGGACCGCCTGCCGCTGTCCAGGCAGATCCCCAGGTCCGTCAGATCTACCTCGGGGAGGGCTTCGGTGCTGCGGGTTGAGGGCCTCTGCGCCGCCTACGGCGAGCTGGAGGTGCTCCACAGGGTCTCATTGGCTGTTGACGCTGGCCAGTTCGTCAGCGTCATTGGTCCCAATGGCGCTGGCAAGACCACACTGCTGCGGGTGCTCTCTGGCCTCCACCCCATCACCCGCGGCGCGGTGGTCTTTGACGGCAAACCCATCACCGGGCTCCCCCCGGACCTCATCTGCGAGCGCGGCTTCGTCCACGTGCCGGAGGGCCGGCTGCTCTTCCCGGGCATGAGCGTGCGCGAGCATCTGGAACTCGGTGCCTACGCTCGGCGCGCCCGGGCGCACCGGCGCGAGCAAATGGAGTATGTCTTTGCGCTCTTTCCGATCCTGCGCGAGCGTCAGGCTCAGCTGGCAGGTACCCTTTCGGGCGGCGAACAGCAGATGCTGGCCATGGCCCGGGCGCTCATGGCTCAGCCGCGGCTGCTGGCGCTTGACGAGCCGTCCCTTGGCCTCGCCCCGCGCATGGCCGCCGAGATCTTTGCTATCCTTCGACGGTTGAACCACGAAGGATTGACGATTCTCCTGATCTCCCAGGAGGTGACCCAGGCGCTTCTCATGGCCCACTGCGCGTACGTGCTGGAGACCGGCCGGGTCATTCTGGACGGGCCGGGGCCGGCGCTGTTGCACAACGCGCAGATCGTCGCCTCCTACCTGGGCATGACCACCTCACTCGGAGGTTGATTCCGCCACCCACGGTCAGGCGGCGGACGGCCGGCTCGATGTCGTCGAACATCTCCGGAGGGTGCGCGGCGGAGGCGGCGTCCCGTCGCCCAGGGACGTGTGTCAGCGCGGCCAGTAGGTGATGATGCTGCTGATGGCGGCGGTGGCCCAGCGTTGATGCTCCGGCGGCCGGCGCCGGCGGGTCGTTCACTCCGAAGATCACCCCGACGGTCGCCGTGCCGCCGCTGGCGGTAATCGGAACGGGGCGGTAGCCGAACCACTTCGGACGGCTGCCGCCGGCCAGCACGTCCACCCCCATCCGGATGTTCTCCTTCCCTGCATCCCCCGGCGGTCAGACATGTATAATGGGTGCGTCATGGCCAGCTTACTGACCCGCCTGTTCGGCGATCCGGACGCGCGGACGATCCGGCGGCTGCAGCCCCTGGTGGACGCCGTCAACGCCCTGGAGCCGGAGTACGCGGCGCTTTCCGACGAGGCCCTGCGCGCCAAGACCGCGGAGTTCAAGGAACGGTTGAGCCGGGGCGAGACGCTGGACGACCTCCTCCCCGAGGCCTTCGCCGCGGTGCGCGAGGCCAGCAGGCGCACCATCGGACTGCGCCATTTCGACGTGCAGCTGATCGGCGGCATCGTCCTGCACCAGGGGAAGGTGGCGGAGATGAAGACCGGCGAGGGCAAGACGCTGGTCGCCACCCTGCCCGTCTACCTCAACGCCCTGACCGGATCCGGCGTGCACGTCGTCACCGTAAACGACTACCTGTCCCGGCGCGACGCCGGCTGGATGGGATCCGTCTACCACTTCCTGGGGCTGTCCGTGGCCACCATCGCCCACGAGTTCAGCGGGATGTACGACCCGGGGTACGCCGACCCCCAGGCCCACGCCGACGACCGGCTCAACCACTTCCGGCCCATCACCCGGCGGGAGGCCTACCACGCCGACATCACCTACGGCACGGTGAACGAGTTCGGTTTCGACTACCTGCGGGACAACATGGCCCTGCGGCCGGAGGATCTGGTCCAGCGCGACCTGGTCTACGCCATCGTGGACGAGGTGGACTTCATCCTCATCGACGAGGCCCGCACGCCCCTGATCATCTCCGGGATGGTCGAGGGGTCCACCAAGAAGTACTACGACTTCGCCCGCGTGGTGGGCCGCCTCGTCCCCGGCCGGGACTACACCGTGGACGAGAAGATCAAGACGGCGCTCCTCACCGAGGAGGGGATCGCCCGGGTGGAGCACCTCCTCGGCGTGAGCAATCTGGCCGACATCGAGCACGTGGACCTGATGCACCACATCCAGCAGGCCCTGCGGGCTCACGCCTGCTACAAACGCGACGTGGACTACGTGGTCAAGGACGGCCAGGTGATCATCGTCGACGAGTTCACCGGCCGGCTGATGTTCGGCCGCCGGTACAGCGACGGATTGCACCAGGCCATCGAGGCCAAGGAAAATGTGCGCATCGAGCGGGAGAGCCAGACCCTGGCCAGCATCACCATCCAGAACTACTTTCGGATGTACAAGAAGCTGGCCGGGATGACCGGGACGGCGAAGACCGAGGAAGAGGAGCTGCAGAAAATCTACAACCTCCCGGTGGTGGTCATCCCTACCCACCGTCCGATGATCCGCATCGATTACCCCGATCAGGTCTACAAGACGGAGGCCGGGAAGTGGAAGGCGGTCGTGGCCGAGATCGAGTCCTGCTACCGGCAGGGCCGGCCCGTACTGGTGGGGACGCGCTCCATCGAGAAGAACGAGCAGCTCAGCGAGATGCTGCAGCGCCGCGGCATTCCCCACGAGGTGCTCAACGCGAAGCACCACGAGCGCGAGGCGCAGATCATCGCCCAGGCCGGGCGCAAGGGCGCGGTGACCATCGCCACCAACATGGCCGGCCGCGGGGTGGACATCATCCTGGGCGGCAACCCGCCCGATCCGGCCGAGGCGGAGATCGTACGGAGCCTGGGCGGGCTGCACGTCATCGGCACCGAGCGCCACGAGGCGCGGCGGATCGACAACCAGCTGCGCGGACGCAGCGGCCGCCAGGGTGACCCTGGGTCGTCCCGCTTCTACATCGCCCTGGACGACGAGCTGATGCGCCTCTTTGCCGGCCAGCGGATCGCCGGCATCATGGACCGGCTGGGCATCGACGAGGATGTGCCCATCGAGCATCCTCTGGTCACGCGGCAGATCGCCGCGGCGCAGAAGAAGGTGGAACAGTATCACTTCGACATCCGCAAGCACGTCCTCGAGTACGACGACGTGATGAACGTCCAGCGCAAGGTCATCTACGCCGAACGCCGCAAGGTGCTCTTCGGCGAACAGGTCCGGGAGAGCATCCTGGACATGGTCGAACGCCAGATCGCCGGGCTGGTGGAGAGCTACTGCGCGGGGGAGCACAGGGAAGAGTGGGACCTGGCCGGGCTGAGCGAGGCCGCGGCCCAGCTCATCCCCGCCCTGGCGGAGGTCTCCGTGGAAGGGCGCAGCCGGGAGGAGATCACGGAGACCCTGACCCGGGCGGCCTTCCAGGCGTACGAACGCAAAGAGCAGGAGGTCGGCGCGGAGCACCTGCGCGAGATCGAGCGGCTGGTCCTGCTGCAGACCATCGACCGCAAGTGGATCGACCACCTGTACAACATGGATGCCCTGCGGGAGGGGATCGGGCTGCGGGCGTACGCCCAGGTCAGCCCGCTGATCGAGTACCAGCGCGAAGGCTACGACCTCTTCCAGCAGATGCTGGCCGGCATCCAGGAAGAGACGGTCAAGGTGCTCTTCCGCCTCCAGGTAGAAGGTGCCGCGCCGCCGGCGCGCCGGCCCCCGCGGCCGGTGGCCGTCGGAGCCGCACCGGTGCGCGTCGGCACGCCCGCCGCCGGCCAGGGCGGCGCTTCCGCCGCCGGCCCCGTCGGGGACGGACGTCGCAAGATCGGCCGCAACGATCCCTGCTGGTGCGGGAGCGGCAAGAAGTACAAGAAGTGTCACGGCAAGGACGAATAGCCCTCGCCGCCTCGAGCGGCGTGCTCCTCTACGCGGCCTTTCCCCCGCTGGATTGGGGCCTGCTGGGCTGGGTGGCCCTGGCCCCGCTGCTGATCGCTCTGCGTGGGGTGCCGCCCCGGCGGGCCTTCGTCCTGGGCGGCGTAAGCGGCCTGGTGGCGTACGTCGGCATCCTCTCCTGGATGCGGGTCTTCGGGGTGGTGCCCTGGCTCCTCCTCGCCGCCTACCTGAGTCTCTACCCTGGTGTCTTTGCCGTCCTGTGGCGCTGGATCGGCGACGGCCGTGCCCCCTGGGTCGGCGTCTGGAGCGCGCCCCTGCTGTGGAGCGCCCTGGAGTACCTGCGCTCCACGGGCGTCATGGGCTTTCCCTGGGCGCTGCTGGGACTGACGCAGTGGCGGTGGCCGGTCGTGATCCAGGTTGCCAGCGCCACCGGAGTCTACGGCCTCTCCTTCTTCCTCGCGCTGGTCTCGGCGGCGGTCGCGCTTGCCGTCGGCCGGCGGACGGTGAGGCCGCTGCTGCTCCCCGCCCTCCTCGTCGCCGCCGTGATCCTGTGGGGCCATCGGCACCTCCCCCCGCCGACGGCCGGCGACCTGCGCGTTGCCGCCCTGCAGCCCAACGTCCCCGCCCGCGAGAAGTTCGATCCGTTCGCCGCGCCGCAGCACATGGACCGTCTGCGCACGATGGTGGAGGAGGCCGGCCGGCGCGGCGCGGCGCTGGTGGTCATGCCCGAGACCGCGGTGCCCTACAACCTCTTTGGCCGCGACGGCGTCCTGCGCGAGGTCGGAGGATGGGCGGCCCGCGCCTCCGCCACGATGATCGCCGGCAGCCTGGAGGACGGGATTTCCAACATCGCGGTGGCGATCGCGCCGTCCGGAGAGGCGGTAAGCCGGTACGACAAGGTCCGTCTGGTCGCCTTCGGGGAGTACGGGATTCGCCCCGGCCGCGGCCATGATCCGCTGCGGACGCCCCTCGGGCCGGTGGGGGTGGCGATCTGCTTCGAATCCATCTTTCCGGACGTCAGCCGGGCCTTCGTTCGTCACGGCGCGGAGGTGCTGGCCGTGATCACCAACGACGGCTGGTTCGACGGGACGTCGGGCGTGGCGCAGCACGCCGCGCACGCCGTGTTCCGGGCGGTGGAGACGGGACGCTGGGTGGTGCGGGCCGCGAACACCGGACTGACGATGGTGGTCGATCCCGCCGGGCGCATCCGGGCCCGGATCAGCCCGGGCATCCCGGCCGTTCTCACCGATGCGGTCGCGCTGGCCGCCGGTGAGACACCGTACACGCGGGCAGGCGATCTGTTCGCCTGTGTCGCGCTCCTCGCTACCGCGGTGGTCTCGTTTCCGCGCCTGCGCGCGATCCTGCGCCCAGACCTGCACGGGCCCGCCTTCGGACGGGCGGCGGCGGCCGTCGGCCTGCCGCTGGCGACGGTCTGGCTCCTCGTTGGAGCGCGGCCGGAGGGGGTGTGGCCCGGCGTGCTGTTGGTCTTCGTCATCTTCCTCTCCACGCGGCGCCCGCTGCGCGAGTGGGGGGTCACGGTGCGGGGATTCCTCCCGGCGCTCGGTGCCGGCCTGGCCGTGGTCGGGCTGCTGTGGATGACGCTGGTGCTGGCGTTCCGGGCCTACGACCTCCCCCTGGCGGCACCGGGCGCGCCGGACGGGCGGGCCACCCTGATCGTTCGCCAGGCCCTCGTCGCGCTGGCCATCGAGGGGTGGGCGCGCGGGGTCGCCTTCGTCCCGGTGGCCGAATGGCTGGGCCGCCCCACGGCGGCGGCCGTGGGTGCGGCGGCCGGAATGCTCCTGCAGCGCGGTCTCGGGGCGGAGGCCATCGCCTGGGCGATGATCACCGGCGCGGCCTTCGGCCTCATCCGCGCCCGAACGGGAAACGTTGCCGGGCTGGTCGTCCCCCATCTGCTGGGAAACATCCTGTTCTCGGTTGTGGCCCCGGTGCGGTGATGCTAGGATAGGGCGGGATAGGGACATGACGATCGAAGAGATTCGCACCCTCGTCACGCAGGACCGCACGCGCCTCCAGGACATCGGGAGGCATCTTTGACCTGAGCGGCAAGGCCGCGCGCATCGCCGCCCTGGAGGCGCAGATGCAGCGGCCCGACCTCTGGACGAATCCCGAGCAGGCCCGCAGGCTGAGTCAGGAGTTGAGCGCGCTGCGCGCTCAGGTGGACACCTACACCGCGCTGCTGCGGCGGGTGGAGGACCTGGCCGAGCTGACCGGGCTGGCGGAGGAGGATCCCGCGGGGCTGGACATCGCCGAGCTGGCCACGGAGGCCCGCGCCGCGCACGACGGCGTGACCCGGCTGGAACTGGTGACTCTGCTGGCCGGGGAACACGATGCCCGCAACGCCATCCTCTCCGTCCACGCCGGTGCGGGCGGCACGGACTCCCAGGACTGGGCGCAGATGCTGATGCGAATGTACCTGCGGTACGCCGAGCGTCGGGGTTTCACCACCGAAGTGGTGGACCTCTCCCCGGGCGAAGAGGCCGGCGTGAAGTCGGCCACCATCATCGTCGGCGGGCCCTACGCCTACGGGTACCTGAAGGGCGAGCGCGGCGTGCATCGTCTGGTCCGCCTGTCCCCCTTCGACGCGGCGCACCGCCGCCACACCTCCTTCGCCCTGGTGGATGTCATCCCCGAGGTGGAGGAGGTCGAGGTCGCCGTCCGCGATGATGAGCTGAAGATCGAGACCTACCGGGCGGGCGGGGCCGGGGGACAGAACGTGAACAAGGTGGAAACCGCCGTGCGCATCACGCACCTGCCCACCGGCCTCGTCGTGCAGTGCCAGAACGAGCGCTCCCAGCACGCCAACCGGCTGACCGCGATGCGTCTCCTCCGGGCCAAACTCGCCGAGCTGCAGGCGGAGCAGCGCTCACAGCGCCTGGCGGAACTGCGCGGAGAGTTCAAGGAAGCCGCCTGGGGCAACCAGATCCGGTCCTACGTCCTGCACCCGTACACGCTGGTCAAGGACCACCGGACGGGAGTGGAAACCGGCGATGCCGCCGGCGTCCTGGACGGCGATCTCCAGCCGTTCATCGACGCCGCCCTGCGTGTCCGTCCGCGGGACTAGAGGGGGGCCCTTTTTGCCCCCCGAAGTAGGGAAGGCGTGTCCCGGCTGATCGCGCTGGCGGTCCTCGCGGCGATCGTCCTGGCCGCCCCCGCCGCAGCGGTCTCCTGGCGTCTGTCCGACGGGTTGCGCCGTGATCTGCAGGCCCGCTCGGCTGCGGTGTACGTCTACGCCGGACCCACGGGCATCGCCACCGGCCGCATCCGGCGCCTGGTGTTCCGCGTCCGGGGCGCCGCACTGGACGGGGCGACCGTGCGGGAACTGCGAGGCGACCTGCGCGGGGTGCGCCTCAGTCTTCCCCGCGCCGTAGGCGGTCGCCTGGCGGTGCGCGGGGTGGCGGCCGGCCGCGCGGAGGTGGTGGTGGACGAGACCGATGTGCAGCGCGCGCTGGCGGACGCCCGCGAGATCCGCCGGGCGCGCGTGCGGCTGGACGACGGCGTGGTGGCGATCTCCGGGGACGTGTACGTCCTGAACGCCCCGGTGGCGGTGGAGGTGACGGCACGTCTGGCCGTCGACCACAACCGCGACCTCGTCCTGCGCGTCCAGACCCTGCACCTCAGCGGCCTGGCCATCCCGCCCGACCTGGCGAACGCGCTCATGGTCGCCGTCAATCCCCTTCTGCGCGCGCCGCAGGAGCCCGTCCCCATCCGCTTTGTCGGCGTGGAGGTGGACGACGGACGGGCCGTGATCCGCGGGGTCCCGTCGCCGTGAAGGGACGCCGGCGCCGTCCGCTCTGGCTGGCCGTCGGCCTCTGGCTGGCCGTCGGCCTCGGGGTGGCCGCCGCGCTGGCCGTCCTGTGGCTGCGCTGGAACGTCGAAGCCCGTTCCCGCGCCACCGAGATTGTTCTCGACGGGCCGGACTGGGAGGCTCTGGCCCGCCGGGAAGGCCTGGACCCTTTGGCCTTCCTGGCCGAGGCCCGTCGCCGCGGCGCGACCTCCGTGGCGATCTATGAGCACACGCTGCGCCGCCTGGCCGAGGAGGGGCAGGTGAGCTATCTGAGCGGCGACGCCGTGCGGGCCGCGGCCCGCATCGGGGCCCTGCCGCCCGCATTTCGTCCGCTGGCCGAATCCGGGGATCAGGTACGTTCCGATGCCGTCTACGTCGTCGCCTCTCCGGAGTTTGCCGCCGACCTGGCCGGATCGTTTGCGGGCCTCCTCGGTCCGGACCGGGTCCGCGCCCTCGGGGAGGTGCTCGAGATCCGCGGGCTGCCCGATCATCTCGAGGAGATGGGGTTGGGCCTGCGCCCCCAGGATGTGGACCGCTACCGCGCCCTGGGCCTGCAGCCGGTGCTGCGGCTGCGCAACCTCTCCGGCCTGACGGCCGAGGGGCTGGCATTCAAAGGCGGGATGCTGCAGCGCCTGGGGCGCGACATCCCCGTGGTTTTCGAGCTGATCGAGGTGCTGGGCTACGAGCGGCTGATTCCGCAGAGCGCGGCGGTCCTGCGCCAGGCCGGCAGCCGGTTCGGCCGGATCGAGGTGTTCAGTGTCCGGCGCAAGCAGCGCGGGGAGGACCGTCTGGCGCAGGAGATGCGCCCTCAGGTCATCCGGCTGTTCAGCCTTACCCCCGAGGAGCTGCAGCTCCTTCCCCCGGAGCAAGCCCGTGACAAATTCGTGCGCAGCGCGCGCGAGCGCAACATCCGGCTCCTGTACGTGCGGCCGTTCCAGCCCACGGCCGGAGTGGTGGGCACGCAGGAGAACCTGCTCTTCCTCGAGGAACTGGCGCGCGATCTCCGTCGCTTCGGCCTGCTGGCACCGACCACGGCGAGCCTGGCGCCGCGGGCCGCGCCGCTGCCCGAGATCGCCGTGTCTCCGGCCCTGCGGGGGCTCGTCGCCTTTGGCGGCCTGGCCGCGATGGGGTTGACGCTGGCCGCTCTGGGCGAGGCCGTCGGAGCCCCGGTGCCGGCGCGCCTGATCTGGTCCCTGATCGGTCTCGGCATCGTCCTTACCGCGGCCACGTTCGTCGCCGGGCCGCAGATCCTGTGGCTGAAGTTGGTGGCGTTGGGAACTGCGGCCACCCTCCCCGCCGCCGCCATCGCCGCCGCGGTGCCCAGGCGAACGCCCCGGGGAGCGGTGCTGGCGGGTGTCCGGCTGCTGTGGGCGGCCTCGGCCGGGTCGATCGCGGCGGGCCTGCTGGTGGCGGCGCTGCTCACCCGGTGGGAGTTCATGATGGCCGCGGAGGTGTTCCTCGGCGTGAAGGCGGCGCACGTCCTGCCGGTGGCGCTGGTGGTACTGCTGCTGTGGCGGTACGACCGGCCGGCACGGTCGTGGCGCGAGACCGCCGGGGAGTTGTGGGACTGGTCCGGCGCGCCGCTGCGGATGCGATACGCGATCGCCGCGGTCATCGTGGGGCTGGCCGGCGTGGTCCTCCTGGCGCGCAGCGGCAACTTCGGCTTTCCGCTGTTGTCCGCCGAGGAGCGCCTGCGCTCCCTCCTGGAGGACGTGCTGGTGGCGCGGCCGCGCACCAAGGAGTACCTGATCGGCCACCCTGCGCTGTTCCTGGCGGGGGTGGCGGCGGCGGCGGGCTGGCGGCGCGCGGTGATGCCGCTAGCCGCCCTGGGCGCGGTCGGTCAGGCCGGGATCGTCAACAGTTTCTCGCACCTCCACACGCCGCTGCTGTACACGGCGTGGCGCACAGCCAACGCGCTGTGGCTGGGGACGCTGCTGGGCGCGCTCGGGGCGCTGCTGCTCCTGAGGATCGTCGGGCGTCTGACGCCTCCTCCCGTCCGCGTCCCGCCGCCGTCCGTCCGGGTGCGGCGCTGATGCGCATCGTCGTCTCCGGATACTACGGCTTCGGCAACCTGGGGGATGAGGCGGTGCTGGCGGCGATGATCACCGCCCTGCGCAGCCGCATCCCCACCGCCCGCATCACCGTCCTGTCGGGTCGCCCCGTCCAGACCCGCCGACTGCACAACGTCGCGGCCATCCCGCGCCTCGGGGCCGGTGTGCTGCGGGCGCTGGCCGGCGCCGACCTGTTTCTCAGCGGCGGCGGCAGCCTGTTCCAGGACACCACCAGCGCGCGCAGCGCCGTCTACTACCTCGGCGTGCTCGCCCTGGCCGAGGCCCTCTCCCGGCGCACGATGGTCTTCGCCCAGGGGATCGGGCCGCTGCGCCGTCGCGCCGTGCGGGCGCTGGCCGCCGCCGTCCTGAACCGCGTCACCCTGCTCACGGTGCGCGATGAGGACTCCCTGCGCACCTTGCGGGAGCTGCACGTGCATCGTCCGGCGCATCTCGTGGCCGACCCGGTCTTTGCTCTCGAACCGGCGCCGGAGGAGCATGTGCGACAGCTGATCGGCCCGCGGGGTACGGGTCCGCGGATCGGCCTGGCCCTGCGCCCCTGGCCGGCCGTCGCCTACGTCGATGCGGTCGTGAACGCCCTCGCAGAGGTGCGCAAGGAGCTGGCCGCCTCCGTCGTCGTCTTTGCGTTTCACCCGGCGCAAGATCTCCCCACGGCCCGGACCGCCGCCGCGGCCCTCGGCGGGCAGGTCGTCAGCGATTTGCCGCCGCGTGAGGCGATGACGGCCATCGGCACCGTGGACCTCCTGGTGGCGGCCCGCCTGCACGCCCTGATCTGTGCCGTGGCCGTCGGCGTGCCGCCCGTCGGGCTGTCCTACGACCCCAAGGTCGAGGCGCTGTTCCGGCGCGTCGGAGTGGGACATCTCCTCCCCCTGGCCGGTCTGCAGGCCGGCCAGGTCCACCAGGCCGTCCTGGCGGCCTGGCAGGGGAGGGCGGAGCTCAGAGACCGGCTGCGCCAGGCCGCGGAGCGACTGCGGAACGAGGCCTTGCGTGCCGCTGATCTGGCCGCCGCCCTGTCCACGGAGCGCACCCCCCGGGCATGAGAAGGAGAGGATTTCCCCGCGCGCCCACGGAATAGGACGGCGCTAATGGACGGACCTGTGGCCGCAGCAGAGAAGGGACCTGAGAAGATGCCGGAGGTGCTCAAGGTCTCCGCGGACAGCAAACCCAAGGCGGTGGCCGGGGCCCTGGCCGCGGTCTTGAGGGAGAAAGGATCCGTCGAGATCCAGGCCGTGGGCGCCGGCGCGGTGAATCAGGCGGTGAAGGCCATCGCCATCACCCGCGGATTCGTCGCCCCCAACGGAATCGATCTCGTCGCCATCCCCGCGTTCACCAAGGTGGTCATCGAAGGCGAGGAACGGACGGCGATCAAGTTCCTCGTCGAAGCCCGCTGATCGTTGGCCCTCCGTCGGATCGGGCAGGGTCCCTCCGCCGCCTTCCCCGCCGTGTCCGGCGACCGGGCATGGTAAGGTAGAGAGGGGCGATGGACAGCGCCTACGGCGACCTCAAGGTGTTCTGCGGCACGGCGAACCGTGCCCTGAGCGAGGAGATCGCCTCCTACCTCGGCATCGAGCTCGGCCGCGTGAACATCACGCGGTTCGCCGACGGCGAGATCTACGTGCGCTTCGAGGAGAACGCCCGCGGGGTGGACGCCTTCGTCATTCAACCGGTCTGTCACCCCGTGAACGAGCACCTGATGGAACTGCTCATCATGCTAGACGCGCTGCGCCGCGCCTCGGCCGGACGCATCACGGCGGTGGTGCCCTACTACGGATACGCCCGGAAGGACAAGAAGGACGCGCCGCGTGAGCCGATCACCGGCCGACTGGTGGCCGATCTCCTGACCACGGCGGGGGCGAACCGCGTCCTCACCGTCGACCTGCACGCCGGGCAGATCGAAGGGTTCTTCAACATCCCGGTGGACCACCTGCGGGCGATGCCGCTCTTCGCCGACTACCTGCGGGAGAAGGACCTGCGCCAGGCGGTGGTCGTGGCCGCCGACGACGGCGCGGTGAAACGCAGCAAGCAGCTCGCCGACCGGCTGGATCTGCCGCTGGCCATCATCTTCCAGCGCCGGGTCGGCAAGGATGTCAAGGAACCGGTGCAGATCGTCGGGGAGGTGGAGGGGCGCATCCCGATCATGATCGAGGACGTCATCGATACCGCCGGCACCCTCTTCGGGGCGGTGGACGTCCTCGTCGGGAAGGCGGCGCGCCCCGAAGTGTACATCTGCGCCACGCACGCCGTGCTCGCCCCGCCGGCGGTGCAGCGCCTGATGCGCGAAGAGATCCGGGAAGTGATCGTGACCAACACCGTCCCGCTGCCGCCGGAGAAACGGCTGCCGAAGCTCACCGTGCTGTCGGCGGCGCCGCTGCTCGCGGAGGCCATCCGCCGCATTCACCTGAACCAGTCGGTGAGCATCCTGTTCACCTGACGATGCGCACGCGCTACGCCCCCAGCCCCACCGGCTATCTGACCATCGGCGGGGCCTGGATGGCCTTCTTCAACTGGCTCTTTGCCCGCAGCCAGGGCGGCCGGTTCGTCCTCCGCATCGAAGACACCGACCGCAGCCGCTCTTCCGTGGAGTACGAACAGGCCATCTTCGAGGACTTCCGGTGGCTCGGGCTGGACTGGGACGAAGGCCCCGATCGCGGCGGCCCCTACGGTCCCTACCGCCAGACCGAGCGCATGGCACTCTACCGGCGCTACGCCGCCGAACTGCTGGCCCGCGGCGCCGCCTACCCCTGCTACTGCACGCCCGAGGAACTGGACGCCGAGCGGGCCCGCGCCAAGGCGGAGAACCGTCCGTACCGTTACTCCGGACGCTGTCGTGACCTCACGCCGGAGCAGCGGGCCCGGCTGGAGCGGGAGGGCCGCCGCCCGACGATCCGGCTGCGCCTCGCCGACTACGGGGAGACCATCGTCGTGGACGATCTGGTCCGCGGCCGCGTCGAGTTCGATCCGGCGAACCTTGACGACTACATCATCGTCCGCTCCGACGGCAGCCCCCTGTACAACTTCGCCAACGTGGTGGACGATCACACCATGGCCATCACCCACGTCATCCGTGGCGTGGAACACCTCAGCAACACGCCGAAGCAGTGGGTGATGTACCGGGCGCTGGGCTGGGCTCCGCCGCAGGTGGCCCACCTGCCCAACATCCTGGGCGCGGACCGGAAGAAGCTGAGCAAGCGGACCGGCGACACCGCGGTGCGCGACTACCGGCGGCGCGGGTACCTTCCCGCGGCGCTGCTGAACTTCTTCGCCCTCATGGCCTGGTATCCCGAGGAGGACCGGGAGATCTACTCCGTGGAGGAACTGGTGGCGCGGTTTCGCATCCAGGACCTGGGCAAGGCGTCGCCCGTCTTCGACATGGAGAAGCTCACCTGGATGAACGGGGTCTACATGCGTGCCCTGCTCCACCAGGATCCGACGCGCGTCGTGGACGCGTGCCTCCCGGCGTTGCGGGCGGCCGGCCTCGTGGACGGAGCCCCGACCGAGGAACGCGCCGCCTACATCCGGAAGGTCGTGGAGGTGCTGGGGGACCGTCTCAAGGTGGGGCAGGACATTGTCGTCTACGGCGACTTCTTCTTCAAGGACCGGGTGGAGTACGAACCCGAAGCGGCCCGGCGGTACCTCAGCGACCCGGGCGTGGCGCCGATCCTCCAGGCCCTGCGCGAGCGGGTGGCCGCCGCCCCTGCGCTGGAGGTCGCCGAGGCGGAAGCGATTCTTCGGTCCCTGGCCGCCGAGCGCGGGCTGCCGGCCCGGGCGGTGGTGCACCCCACCCGCGTGGCCCTGACGGGGAAGACCGCCGGTCCGGGACTTTTCGAACTGATGGCGTTGCTCGGCAAGGACCGGGTGGTCCGCCGGCTCGACGACGCCGTGGCGTTTTTGCGCCGGTCTGCCGAGGGTCAAGGCTCCGGTGTGATCGGGCTGTGACCGCCCCGCGGTAGACTGGTTTCGCTCTCCCTGCAGCGCCGTTCAACGGGATTCGGCAGCCATCTGGCGTCCGCGTGCTGCTTGCGCCTCGCTCTTCACCTACCCTGTGGGCGAGTCGCATTCCAGGGGATGGGGGTGAGGGTGTGATGGAAATCCGTGAGGCTCTGCACGTGGAGTGTCGCCGGCAGCTCCTCCCGTTGCTGGCGGACGAACTCGATCCCGGCGACGGTCAACCTGCGCCCGGCAAGATCGAGATCGGCTGTTGCTGCAGCACCACCTCGTGTTGCGGCGACTTCGGCGGCGACTAAGACCGCCCGATGGAAGGCGAGGTGATCCGTCCGTGATCCCGGCCGACGCTCGGCCCCGTCTCTATCCCTGGTTCAGGGTCGTCCGGGATCGCGACGCCTACCTCTTCGAGTACGGGGGACAGCTGGTGAGGATTGCAGGGCCCCAGGCTGTCCCCCTCCTTACGGCCTTGCTCCCCCTGATCGACGGTCGGCTGACCGTCGAAGAGATCCAGCGCCGCCTCGGCGAGTGGGATGGCGAGGCCGTCGTCCGGGTCCTCTCGGCACTAAAAGGTAACGGGATTGTTGCGGTTGCTGGCTCTTCGCCCCTGTCGGGGGAGGACGGAGACCTGCTGACCGCCATCATGGGAGGGCGGGAGAACGACGCGCCGGTCGATCGCGCCCGCGTGGGGGTCCTCGGGACGGGATCCCTGGCGCAGGCGGTGACCCGGCTCATCTCAGCATCGGGCGTCGTGGCCGCCCGCGCCGTCACGGTCGACGACCCCCCCACCACGTTGGACCTCGTCGTCGTCGCCGTCCAGGGCGAGGATCTATCCCGGCTCGACAGCTGGAACCGTCGGATGCTGGAATGCCGCCAGAGCTGGCTCCTCGTGTTGCCCTTCGACGGGGCATACGGGACGGTGGGACCGCTGTTCATTCCCGGGGAGACGGCGTGCTATGCCTGCTTTCAGACCCGCCGCCGGTCCGTCCTGGAAGACCCTGACATTGCCCGCCTCTATGACGACCTGCCGGCCTATCATCCCATGGGCGCGGGCGTGACGTCGCTGCTGGCCGGCCTGGCCGTGCACCTCGCACTGCGCTGGATCCTGCGCCGCGACGCCTGGATCGGCGGGATGCTGTACGCGGTGGGGCTCATGCCCCACCCCACGGTCAGCGCCCACGAAGTCTGGCCTGTGCCCCGGTGCCCGGTGTGCCGTCCCCTGTCCCAGCACACTCCCGCGCCGTGGTTTCCGGAGCAGGCGGAACCGGCGCAGAGCCCCACGTAATGGACCGGGCGGCCGTCATGCGGCTCCTCTCCCCGTATGTGGGACCGATCCGCGCGCTGCAGGAGTTGACGACGCTTCCCGGTCACGCTCCTCTGCCCGCCTTCATGGCCGAGACGGCCGACCTCCGCCTCATCCATGGGTGCCCGGTGCGGAGCATCAGGGGCAGCGCGACGCACTACGACAGGGCGTCGGCCATGGCGGCGGCCGTGGGAGAGGCGGTGGAGCGCTACTGCGGGGCGGCCATGCCGGAGACGCTGCCCCTGGCCCCCGCGGTTGCCCTCGGGACCGCGGCCGTCTCGCCCGACCGGTTTGCCCTTTTCCACCCCGCGCAGTACGCCCGCCCGGAGTTTCCGTATCGCCCCTTCACGCCGGAGACCTGCGTGCGCTGGACGAAGGGGGTCGACCTGTCCACACACGCTGCAGTGTACCTGCCCGCCCAGCTCGTCTATCTGGGCGCGGAGGCCGGGGCGGTCGCGGGTGATACGCCCATCGGCTACGCGACCAGCAACGGGATGGCCTGCGGTCTCTCGGCGGAAGAGGCCGTCCTCGGCGGACTCCTGGAAGTGGTGGAGCGCGACGCCGTCATGCTGACCTGGTATGCGCGGTGGTCGCCGCCGATCCTGGAGTGGCGCGCCGACTCCTCCCTGGCGACTGTTGAGGACCGGTACTTTGCGGTCACGGGGCTCCGGTACACGTGCCTCGACCTGAGCGACCTGCACGGGATTCCGACCGTGCTGGCGGTGGTCCGGGGCACGGAGGTGGGGATGGCCGTGGGAGCGGCCAGCGCGCTGCGCCCCGGGGAGGCCTGGCTCAAGGCGATGCGCGAGGCGTTTGCGACCTATGCCTGGGCCGATCGCCTCCGACGGACCACGCCGCCCATCGCACTGACCCGACCGGATTTGGTGCGGCGCTTCGCGGATCACGTCCGGTTCTATGCGGATCCGCAGGCGCTCCCGTCGGCCGCCTTCTTGTGGCAGAGCCAGGAATCGCGGGACATCCGGGCTTTGCCGGATCTCCTCGAGCCGGTCCCGGTCCGGCAGATCGCCGCCGTCGTCGGACGCATCGTAGCGGCCGGCGCGTCGGTCTTTGCCGTGGATCTCACTACGGTCGAAGTCCGCCGGGCCGGGGCGCACGTCTGGAAAGTCGTCAGCCCCGAGCTGCAGCCGCTGGACGTGGGGTATGAGCGGCGCTATCTCGGCGGGCCACGGCTGTACGCGATGGCGGCGCAGCTCACGGGCCGACCCCTCTCGTCCCCGGAAGACGTGAATCCCTGGCCCCACCCGTTTCCCTGACGCCGCGGAGGCCCCATGGCCCTCGACGACCGCCTGTTCGTCTCCGCCTCTGCCGTCCCTCTCGCGCTCGCCTCTGCGCAGGACGACCCTGCGGAGCTCTATCATGAGGCGTCCAAGCTGCAGCCCTCACTCCTCTGGCGGCAGATGGCGGGCGTCCGGAGAATGGAACAGAGTCCGGAGATGCAGCGGCGCGCGCTGCGCGCCGGGAAGCGGTTCACCCACCGACCTGTGCACGGGCTGCCGCCGCCTCACTTTGGGCCGGCATCCTTCGAGGCCGTCCTGCGCCGGCGGGGTTCATCCCGGGCTTTCGGGGAGGGGGCACTCTCGCTGGCCGATTTTGCGACGATCCTCTACGCCGCATACGGCATCACCCGACGTGCCGGGCACATCGCCCGGCCCGATGGTCGGACGGTGCCTTCGGGCGGCGCGTTGTACCCGCTGGATGTCTACGCCGCCGTGCAGCGGGTGGAGGGGCTGCCGCCGGGCGTCTACCACTATGACCCGGCGGGCCACAGGCTGGCGGCGCTGCGATCAGACAGCCCGCGTGAGGAGCTGGTCCGCGGGTTGGTCGATCCGTCCCTGGCCGAGGCGTCGGCGGTGATGATGCTCGCCGCCTGTTTCTGGCGCAGCCGCTTCAAATACGGGCTCCGGGCCTACCGCTTCGTCCTGCTCGAGGCCGGCCACCTCGCCCAGAACGTGCTCCTCACCGCGGCCGCTCTGGACCTGGCGGTCTTGCCGATCGGCGGGTATTTCGACCGCCGGATCGACGACCTCCTGGCCCTCGACGGTGTCCACGAGTCGGTGGTCTACCTCCTGGCCCTGGGACTACACGCCGGTGCCTATGTCCGATGAACTCTATCGCCTGGGGAAGCTCGCGCTGGCGCTCACCTTCGTCGGCACGGGAATCATCTGTCCCTCTGGGGGGAGCGCAAACGCGGCGGCCGGGGGATTCGCGGGCACGGCGCTGTACGCCCTCCTGGCCCGTGCCCTGCCGCAGGTGGATCTGTCGGTCCTGAGGGCGCCGGCAGTCTGGACTGTACTGCTCGGGTCTGTGGCCGACGAGATCCTCTGGCGGGGCTGGCTGACCGCTCCCGCCGTCCAGAAGGCCGTCCTTCCCTACGCGGTGGTGGGGAGCACCCTCGGCTTCGCCTTCGCCCACCTGCCCCGGCAGGGACTCCGGGGGGCGGCGGTCCATCTTCTTACAGGGGCCGTCTTCGCGACGGTGATGCTCGTCCTGGGCTTCGCCGCCGCGGCGACCGCTCACGTCAGCTACAATCTCTGGGTCCTCATGGCAAGGACCGGTGCCTGTCGGACCGGTCAGAGAGGAGTGCGGGATGGCCGATGAGCGCGGCGCGACCGCAGCCTCCGCACAGGGAGTGACGAAGCGGTTCGGGGACACGACGGCTCTGGACGGCGTGACCGTCGCCGTGCCTCTGGGCGCCGTGGTGGCGCTGCTGGGACCGAATGGCGCGGGCAAGACCACCCTGGTCAGCCTCCTCACGGGTACCCGCAGGGCCGACGGGGGGCGCGTGGAGTTGTTCGGGGAGGACCCGCGCCACTGGCGAGCGCGGCGACGCCTGGGCGTGGTCCCGCAAGAAATCAGCTTCCCGCACCTCCTCCGGGTCCGTGAGGTGATCGACCTGGTGCGGGCGCACTATGCCGATCCGGTGCCAACCCCGGAGCTCCTGCACCGCTTCGGGCTCGAGGCGGAGGCGGGGCGGGAGGTGGCGCGGCTCTCCTCGGGACAGCGGCGGCGCCTGGCGGTGGCCCTGGCCTTCGCCGGTCGCCCCGCGCTGCTGGTGCTCGACGAACCGACCGCCGGACTCGACCTGCAACTCCGGCGGATCTTCTGGCAGGAACTCCGGGCGCACGTCGCTTCCGGCGGGAGCATCCTCCTCACCACCCACTACCTGGAGGAGGCGGAGGCGCTCGCCGATCATGTGGTGCTGTTGCACCGGGGCCGAGTCCTGGCTTCCGGCACGGTGAGCGAGGTCAAGGCATCGGTCGAACGCTCCCGACAGGCGCTGTCGGCCGGCGCCGCGGAGGTGCGCCCGCTCTCCCTGGAGGACGCGGTCCTCCACCTGCTGGAGGAGGCGTCATGATGCGACCTCTGGCCGCTCATTTCCTCGCGGATCTGCGGCTGCTGGCTCGAATGCCGGCGTACACTATTCCGACGCTGCTGCTGCCCAGCCTCTTCTTCCTCATGTTCGCCGGCCAGCGAATTCCCCGGGGTGTTCCGACCGTCGTTCCCGTGGCATCCTTTGCCACGTTCGCTGTGTTCGGCGTGGTCTTCTTCAAGTTCGGCGTCAGCACCGCGATGGACCGCGCCGCCCCCTGGACGCGCTACGTACGCACCCTGGCCCTCGCGCCCGGCACGGTGCTGGCGGCCCGCGCTCTCTCCGCAGTGGTCTTCGCCCTGCTGGCCGCCTTCGCGGTGTTCGCCACGGCCCGGATGACGATGGCGATCGGCCTGGCTCCGGTCCAGCTGGGGCGGGTGCTCGTGGGGCTGTTGGCCGGCGCGCTCCCCTTCACGCTCTGCGGAATCGCGGTGGGCTACTGGACGAGCCCGCGGAGCGCGGTAGCGATGGCGAATCTGCTGTATCTCCTCCTCTCGTACGGCGGCGGGTTGTGGACGCCGCCGGATCTCTTACCCCCCGGCGTGCGCGACGTGGCCGTCGTCCTCCCCACCTACCACTGGGGCCGCGTGGTGTGGGCGGCGGCGCTGGCGCTGCCGTGGCGGACGGCGGACTGGCTCGCCCTGGCCGCCTGGACGGTGGTCTTCGGGGCGGCGGCCTGGCGTGGCTACGTGCGGGACGAGGGCGCCCTCTACGGTTGAGGGACGGCCATGCTGCTGATCGGCACCTCGGGGTGGGCCTACCCGCACTGGCGCGACAGGTTCTATCCCCGCGGGGTGCCGCAGACCCGGTGGCTGGAGTACTACGCCGGCCACTTCCCCACCGTCGAGGTGAACAACACCTTCTACCGGCTGCCGACCGCAGACGTCTTTGCCGCCTGGGGGGCGCGCACACCGGCGGAGTTCACCTTCGCCGTCAAAGCCAGCCGGTACATCACCCACGTGCTGCGGCTGCGTCGGCCGCGCCGCCCGCTGGCAACATTCCTGCGGCGGGCCGCCGGGCTCGGGTCCAAGCTCGGTCCCGTCCTGTTCCAGCTCCCGCCCCGGTTTCCGGTCGACGCCGAGCGCCTCGAGGCGTTTCTGCGCGTCCTGCCCGGGGACGTGCGGCCGGTCATGGAGTTCCGCGATCCCACCTGGCACGTCCCGGAGATCTTCGACCTCCTCGACCGGTACCGGTGCGGGTACTGCATCATGGTCGGCCCCAGCCTGCGCTGCGAGCTGGTTGTCACGGCGCGCCGGCTCTACATCCGCTTCCACGCGCCCGGCGGGGCCGGTCCGGCTTTCGGCCGGCGGCGCCTGGGCCTCTGGACGCAGCGCATCCGGGAGTTGATGCAGGAGGCCGACGAGGGCTGGATCTATTTCAACAACGACGCGGAGGGCGCCGCCCTGGAAGACGCCCGCCTCCTTCGCCGGCTGCTCGGGGCCTGAAGGGACAGGCCTCAGCGGAATCACGGAGCGCATGGGCAACGGCGCCCGCTTTCTATATAATTGAGGATGGTCGTCCGCTGGGGGATCGTCTAGTGGTAGGACGACGGGCTCTGGACCCGTTAGCGGGGGTTCGAATCCTCCTCCCCCAGCCAGCTGGAATTCTCTAGAGCTCCTTCTTGATCCGCGAATATCCCTCCAGTTACTGGAGCGCATCTGGGGGACTGCGGTTTCGGTTTCTCCGAAGATCATCCCCGTCCGGTTGCCCGCGGACCGAGGGGGAAGAACCCTCCAGTCTTCTCTGCATAGGCTCGGAATTCACCGCCGAACCGGCTCGCGAGGTAGGCGTCCTCTCTTCTGGCAAGCCGGATGTAGATGACCACCAGGATGGGCCACATCACCAATCCGATCGCCGTCGGCCAGTGAATCAACCACCCGCCGGTGATCAGCAGAATACCAAGGTACTGCGGGTGGCGCAGGTAGGCGTAGATCCCTTGAGTGGCCAGTCCATCCCCGGCGCGATAGACCTCTCGCCAGCCTGAGACGACCAGCAAGACCCCGAGGAAGGTTACGAGCGACCCAAGGGGCATGCCGACCCTGTGCATGTACAGCATGAACTCCCGCTCAAAGAGCGCCAGACCGAAGGCGCTGGAGAGGAAGTAGATGGTCAGCGGAAACCCGAACATCTCCGCAAACAGCGATACGATGAACGCCGCATAGACTCCATGCGACCGCCAGTCCCCGCGCGTGCGGACGGGCAGGAGGACCAGGAAGATCAGGAAGGCGGCGATGGAGCCCGCAACCAGCCCCCACCGGCCGCGCTGAATCGCCAGGTCGGCTCCTCCCAGTCGCCCCGAGACCTGCAGCGCCACGGAGTGGCCCACCGCGATGAAGAGGGCAGCGATGACGACCGCCGCACCGAGCAATGCGGCACCTGTCAGAAGTTGCCGACCAGCCACCGACGGCAGCCGATTCACCAGGCGTACTCCTCTTCACCGGCGCCCCCGGACAGCGCCGGTGTCCCCGGCACCAGCGTGACAGAGACGGGGCCATCGCGCAACACATCATAAGACGCGGACGATCCTCCTAAGCGCCGCTCCGTCACGCGCGGCGCGTGGTGCGCCAGCGCCTGCGCTACGCCGGCCGTCGGACGATTCCTGATCCCCGGCGCACCTTAACACAAACTTAACCACGTCTCCGGCAGTCAGCACCTATGCTAGGAGCGGTCGAGTGCCAGGAGCGATCGAGCTTCTGCGCGCATGACCCTGGTGGTGGTAACCGTCTTTGCGTCCTCGACTGTCCGCCGTCTCTTTCCGGTCAGCGGGGCGGGCACCGGTATCGTGCTGCTGCTCGCGGCGCTGTTGCTGACGCTGCAGTTCCGTACCGAACGCGCCATCCGGGAGGCGCTGGGGATCCCCTCGCCCCAACTGGAGGCCTTCGGGTACCGACTGCGGCGTGCGGAGACCCAGCGCCGGGCGATGGAGGAAGAGGTGGCGGCGCTGCGCGAGCAGGTTGCCGAGATGCGCCGGATCGCCGCCGGAGCGGAGGGCGAGCTGCGCCGTCTGAGCGGGGAACTCGACTACCTCCGCGCCCTGGCAGGCCTCACGGCGCTCGCCGGTCCCGGCCTGGTGATCGTGCTTCGGGACAGCGACCGCGTGCCGCTTCCCGGAGAGGATCCCAACAATGTATTAATCCACTACACTGATCTGCAGGCGATCGTGAATGACCTCTGGGCTGCGGGCGCCGAGGCGATTGCCATCAACGGCGAGCGGCTTTTCGTGGGTTCTTCGATCCAATGCGTCGGCGCGACGATCCTGGTCAACCATCGTCGCCTTGCCCCACCGTTCCGGGTCGAAGCCATCGGAAACCCCGAGGCCTTGCGGACTTACCTCCTCCGCCCGGCCGGAACGGTCCAGGACCTGCGGGCTCTTGACTTCCCGGCGACGATCGCGGCCGTCAGGCACCTCGTCGTGCCCCCGTACCGGGGGCCGCTCCCGATCACGTCGCGTGGGACACTTCGGTGAACAGGCGAGGCCCGCTTTGATCGCCGCCGCCGGCTGAGAGACAGGCCGACGTGGGGGAGAGATCGTCGGACACATCCTCTGACGAAAGGGGGCCCGGGTCGTGGGACCACCTCCGCCCGAGCCGGTTCGTCCTTTGACCGCTGTCTCCTGATCCTGGCCGCTCCTCCGCATGGAGATGTCCCCAGATCCCCGGCCGTGCGCTACAATGCAGGCGTGCCGAAGGTCCTGATCGTCGATGACGAAGAGAGCATCGTCGACCTCCTCAGATCGTACCTGACGAACGAGGGTTTTCGGGTGGAGGCGGCGATGGACGGTCCGACCGCACTGGCGAAAGCCCGTGCGTTTCGCCCCGACGTCGTCGTGCTCGACATCATGCTCCCGGGACTCGACGGGATCGAAGTGCTGCGGCAGCTTCGCGCCGAATCGCCTGTCTACGTGATCATGCTCACGGCGAAGGCCGACGAAGCGGATAAGGTCGTGGGCCTGTCGGTTGGGGCCGACGACTACGTGACGAAACCCTTCAGCCCCCGGGAACTCACCGCCCGCCTCCGGGCGATCCTGCGCCGTGGCCGGGGCGCCGCTCCTGAGCCGCCGCGGGTCCTGATGTTCCGGCAACTGCGCCTCGACCCCGCCCGCCGGGAGGTCTGGAAGGATGACGAGCCGGTTGAGCTGACCACGCTGGAGTTCAATCTGCTGCACACGCTGGCGTCGTATCCCGGCCACGTTTTGTCGCGCGAGCAGCTCCTGGAACGCGTCTGGGGAACCGACTACTTCGGAGACGACCGGGTCGTCGACGCGCACATCAAGAAGCTGCGGCAGAAGCTCGGCGATGACGCCGCCGAGCCCCGTTTCATCCAGACCGTGCGCGGCATCGGATACAAATTCGTCGCGGAACCCCTATGAGGGTGCGGGGGCTGCGCCGGCTGGGTCCGAAACTCTTCATCTCCTACGTGCTCATTGTGGTTGTCGGATCGCTGGTCCTGTGGACCACGGCCGAGGCCGTGGCCCCCACCGCCTTCAGCCGTCACCTCAGGGCGATGGTGGGGGCGATGGGGCAACCCCACATGATGGCCGACCTCTTCGCGGCGTTCCTGCGTGCCATGAACACGGCCCTGGCCGTGGCCGCGACGGCAGCCTTTCTGTCCGCCGTGGCCGTCAGCATCTTCGTCACGCGGCGTATCGTGGCGCCGGTGCGCGCCATGATGACCGCGAGCGCGCGGATCGCCGATGGGCGGTACGGCGAACGCGTCCCGGTGACGTCGGATGATGAGCTCGGAGAGCTGGCCGGGCAGTTCAACCGGATGGCGACGGCCCTGGAACAGGTGGAGCGCATGCGCCGCGACCTGATCGCCGACGTGGCCCACGAGCTGCGCACCCCCCTGGCCAGCATCGCCGGCTACATGGAAGCGCTGATCGACGGCGTGCTGCCGGCCGAGCCGGAGACATTCCACCGGATCCGGCGCGAGGCGTCGCGCCTGCAGCGGCTGGTGTCCGACCTGCAGGAGCTGTCACGCGTGGAGGCGGGTCAGATCCCGATTCTGCCGCAGCCGGTCGAGGTGCGCGAGCTGGCGGACGCCGCGGCCGCCCGGATGCGTCCGCAGTTTGAAGACAAGGGGGTCGTCCTTGCCGTGGACATCCCCCGCAATCTGCCGCGGGTGCTGGCCGATCCCGATCGCATTGGCCAGGTCCTGACGAACCTGCTCGGCAATGCGCTCCAGCACACACCCGAGGGCGGCCGCGTCACGATCCAGGCGCGCCGGGAGCAGGGCATGGTGGCGATCGCCGTCGCCGACACCGGCGCAGGCATCGCCCCGGAGCACCTCCCGCATCTGTTCGACCGCTTCTATCGCGTCGATCCCTCCCGGGCGCGCCGCAGCGGCGGGAGCGGGATCGGCCTGACGATCGCCCGCCACCTAGTCGAACGCCACGGCGGCTCGATCCGGGCGGAGAGCGAAGGCCCGGGTCACGGCGCGACCTTCACCTTCACGATCCCGGCTGCCGGCTAGGACTCCCACCCCACCATCGGGGGCTGACGCGCAGGATCGTTGTCCCCGACCGGATCGGCTTTCACCGAACTTTCACAACCCCTTAAGGTGGCGTTAACCTCTTTCCCGTCGTTTCCCCATAGCCTGGGGGCGGACTCCTTGAGCCAGCGCGGGGCCACGGCGCGTGCGAGGATCGAGCATCGGGTCATGGCCTGATGCCCGGCAGCCCGTTCCGATGGTATGGTCTGGCACGGTAGATCCATGCGGATCGTCGTCCGTCCCTTTGGTTCGTACCCCGAGGCGACCGGGCTCGGCCGCCCGCCGGCGAACGTTCCCCAGGGGTCCACGGCCAGTCGCGCGTGGAGCGTCCTGCTCGGTGCGCATCCCCCGCTGCACGGTCAGCCCCGTCCCTTTGCCTTCGCCGTGAACGACGCACATGTGCCACTCGATGCCACGCTCCGCGACGGTGACGAGCTGGTGCGGGTCCCGCCGTTGAGCGGCGGCGGCTCCGGTTCCGGGAACACCATGCCACCACAAGGAGGTCCCGTCTCATGAGGACGGAGATGACCGACGGCGCTCGTTCAAAAGCGTCACCCGCTGGAGCGAAACTGAGCCGGCGGAAGCTGCTGGAACTCGGCGCGGCCGCCGGATCGTCGGTCCTGGTCGGCGGACGGCGCCCCGTCCGAGGCGTGGCTGCCGCTGCTCCCGCCCTGGCCCCTCTGCCGCCGGGCCGGGATACCGAGATCCTGCGGATGCAGGCCGACATCCGCCGGGCCCTGCAGAAGCCTGTGGAGCAGCGGAACTGGATCATGGTGATCGACGGGCGGAAGTGCGTCGGCTGTCAAGCCTGCGTGGTGGCGTGCGCCGCCGAAAACGTCCTGCCCCCGGGGGTCTCCTACCGGTCCGTGCCCGAAATCGAGTATGGGACCTATCCCAACGTGCGCCGGTACCCGATGCCGACCCAGTGCATGCAGTGCGACAAGCCGCCCTGCATGGAGGCGGCCAACGCCATCGCGCCCGGATCCATCACGAAGCGGCCGGACGGCATCGTCGCGATCGATTACACGAAGTTCCGCGGCCGCGCCGCGTTCGACGCCGCCTTCAAGGCCTGCCCGTACCGCGCCCTCTACTACGACGACGGCAGATTCTACACCCAGCCCACGCCGGCGTTCCAGCCGTACGAGGAGGCCGTCAGTCACGACTATGGCCGGCGCTGGGTGCGCGACCGGGTGCGGCGGGGTGAGCCGCCGATCGGCGGGGGGCGGAAATGCCACTTCTGCCTCCACCGGCTCAACGCCGGGCTGGTCCCGGCGTGCGTGAGCACCTGCATCGGCCGGGCCATCTACTTCGGCGACAAGAACGACCCGCAGAGCCTGGTCAACGAGGTGCTGGCGAAAAACGCCGGCAAGGTGCTGCGCATCCGCGAAAACCGCGGCACCGAGCCGCGCGTGTATTACATCTGCGACGATGTCCAGCTCAGCACGAGCGTGCACACGTAGGAGGAGGGGGGACGATGGCACAGCATGCGGCTGAACGCTCCGGGCGTCGCCTCCGCCGGCGCGACCTGCTGGCCGGCGGCGCGCTGCTGGGCACGAGCGCGCTCCTGGCGAGCCAGGCCAAGCTGGGCGAGCTGGCGGACCTGGTGCGCACCGCGGAGGCGGCGGAGCTGCCCGCAGGCGGCTACGACCTGGTGGATCCCTACAACATCCTCTACTCCGTCTGCCAGCAGTGCAACACGCAGTGCGGCATCAAGGCCAAGCTGCGAGATGGCGTCCTGGTGAAGCTCGACGGCAACCCGTTCAGCCCGTGGAATCTGGATCCCCACGTGCCGTACCGGACCTCGCCGTTCGAGACCGCGGCGCTCGACGGCCGGCTCTGCCCCAAGGGGCAGGCCAGCATCCAGATGGCCTATGACCCGTACCGGATCGTGAAGGTGCTGAAGCGCGCGGGCAAGCGGGGGGAGAACAAATGGATGACGATCCCCTTCGAGCAGGCCGTGCGCGAGATCGTCGACGGCGGCTACCTGTTCAGCCACGTCCCCGGCGAGGAGAACCGGAAGGTCGACGGGCTCAAGGAGATCTGGGCGCTGCGTGATGCGGCACTGGCCAAGGCCATGGCCGACGAGGTGAAGATCATCCAGGGCAAAAAGACGCCGGAGGAGAAAAAGGCTGCCGTCGAGGCGTTCAAGGCGAAGTTCCGCGATCAGCTCCATGTGCTGATCGATCCCGACCACCCGGACCTCGGCCCGAAGAACAACCAGCTGTTCTTCCTCTGGGGGCGTCTCAAGGGCGGCCGCGGCGAGCTGATCCGCCGTTTCACGGTCGATGCCTTTGGCTCGCGCAATGCGCACGGCCACACGACCGTCTGCCAGGGCTCACTGTACTTCACGGGCAAGGCGATGAGCGAGCAGTACGTGGACGGCAAGTGGACGGGGGGGAAGAAATTCTTCTGGCAGGCCGACCAGCAGGCTTCCGAGTTCATCATCTTCGTCGGCGTGAACCCGTTCGAGGCGAGCCAGGGGCCGACGAACCGGACGCAGCGGATCGCCCAGGCCGTCAGCGAAGGCCGTCTCAAGTATGTGGTCATCGATCCCGTCCTCAGCCGCACCGCGGGCACGATGGCCTGGAAGTGGCTGCCCAACATCCCCGGGACCGAGGCCGCCGTGGCGCTGGCCCTCGTACGCTGGATCATCGACAACCGCCGGTACGATGAGCGGTATCTGCGCAATGCGAACAAGGCCGCCGCGGCGGCGGATGGCGAGCCGACGTGGTGCAACGCCGCCTGGCTGGTGAAGATCGAGCAGGACGGGACGCCAGGGAAGTTTCTCCGTGCCTCTGAAGCGGGGATTGCGGCGAAGCAGACGCGCCCGACGAGCGACGGCAAGGGCACCTACCAGTTCGATCCCTTCGTGGTCTCGGTGGACGGCCGCCTCGTGCCGGTCGATCCGTATGACACCACCACGCCGGTCGAGGGAGACCTCCTGGTGAGCACCGAGGTCGCGGGCATCAAGGTCAAGACCGCGTTCCAGGTGCTCACCGACCAGGCGCATCAGAAAACGATGGCGCAGTGGGCGCAAATCGCCGGGCTGCCGCTCGCGGATCTCGTCGAGGTGGCGCGCGAGTTCACCAGCCACGGCAAAAAGGCGGCGGTAGACATTCACCGCGGCGTCTCCCAGCACACCAACGGCCTGTACAACTGCACGGCCTGGTTCGCGTTGCCGCTGCTGATCGGCAGCTTCGACTGGAAGGGCGGGATGGTCGCCGGGGCGACCTACGATCCCACCGGGGGCAAGCCGGGCCAGCCGTTCAATCTCGGGAAGCTGCATCCCAGCAAGACGACCGCGTTCGGCGTCAGCATCATCCGCGACGGGGACAGCTACGAGTCCAGCACCCTCTTCACACAGTATCCGGCGAAGCGGCCGTGGTATCCGCTGGCCAGCGACATCTATCAGGAAGCCATTCCTTCCGCGGGGGACGGCTATCCCTATCCGATCAAGGCCCTGTTCATCTACATGGGATCGCCCGCCTACTCACTGCCGTCCGGCCACACGAACATCGCCATCCTGGCCGATCCATCGAAGATCCCGCTGGTGGTGGCCAACGACATCATTATCGGCGAGACCTCGATGTACGCCGACTACATCTTCCCCGACTGCACGTATCTGGAGCGGTGGGAATTTGCGGGCACGCAGTTCTCCATGCCGTGGAAGGTCCAGCCGGTCCGCCAGCCGGTCATCGCGCCGCTGACGGAAACGGTGAAGGTCTTCGGCCAGGAGATGCCCGCGACGTTGGAGGCGATGCTCCTGGGGCTGGCCGAGCGCCTCGGGCTGCCGGGATTCGGGAAGAACGGCTTCGGCCCGGGGCAGGATTTCCTGCGGGGTGAGGACCTCTACCTCAGGATGGTCGCCAACCTGGCGGCCGGTGAGAAAACGGACGGCTCCGACGCCGTCCCCGACGCCGATGATCGAGAACTGGACCTCTTCATCCGATCCCGCAGGCACCTGCCGGCGACCGTGTTCGACCCCGGGCGCTGGGCGGGCACGGTGGGCGAGAGATGGTGGCGCAAGGTGGTGTACGTTCTGAACCGGGGCGGCCGGTTCGAAGATTTCGCTGCGGCCTATCAGGGAGAGCAGCTGAAAAACAAGTACGGAACCCTGATCAACCTCTACCAGGAGAAGACGGCCACGACCCGCAGCGCCATGACTGGGAAGCCCTTTCTGGGCGTGGCCAACTACACGCCGGCGCCGCGGGACCTGTTGGACCGCCCTGTCGCGGATGCCCAGTATGACCTCCGGCTCATCACCCACCGGGTGGTGTTCCACACCAAGAGCCGCACGATCAGCAACTACTGGCTCCTCAACATCCTTCCCGAGGGTGAGTTCCTGATGAATACACGGGATGCCGAGCGCCTGGGCTTGAAGACCGGTGATGTCGTAAAGGTCGTCTCCGCCACCAACCCCGAGGGCGTGTGGGACCTGCAGCACGGCCGGAAGAAACCGATGGTCGGCAAGCTCAAGGTCATCGAAGGGATCCGCCCGGGCGTCGTCAGTTTCTCGCTCGGCCACGGGCACTGGGCCTACGGCAGTCAGGACGTCGTGATCGACGGACGCGTCATCAGGGGCGATCACCGCCGCTCACATGGTCTGCACGCCAACGCCGCCATGCGCACCGATCCGGTCCTGCCCAACACCTGTCTGGCCGACCCTGTGGGCGCGAGCGCGGTCTTCTACGATACGCAGGTGCGGCTGGTCAAAGTTTGACACGATGCTGGATCGTTCCGTCGCACAGTGCCTCGAGATTCAGAAGCGATAGAGAGGAGATGTCTGTTATGCGCATCGCCGGCTTGATCACCGCCTTCGCACTGTCCATCTCCCTCGGCGCTTTCCCGATCCTGGCCCAGACACAGGCTGTCGTCGACGGCAAGATCGCCCCTGGCGAGTACGCACGCACGTACACGCACGACGCTTCGGGCATCCGGCTGGCCTGGCGGGTCAGCGGGGACATCCTGCAGCTGGCGATCCAGGCCTCCGGCGACGGCTGGATCGGCATTGGGTTCCTCGCCAAGAGGGCCAAGGGCAAGCAGGGGGCGGACCAGTACATCTTTAGCACCGAGGGCGGAAAGCCGGTCGCGCTCGACCTCTACCAGTCGGCCGTTCTCGGCCGGCCGGTCTTGGACGAGGAGGAGGGGGGCAAGAACTCGATCCTCCAGTCCGCGGTAGTTCGCGAGGGCAAGAACTGGACCGTGGAGTTCACACGGAAACTCCGGACCGGCGAGAAGACGGATATGGAGATCGTGCCGGGCAAGAAATTCTCCTTGCTCCTCGCGCTCGGCGCGACGGAGAACTGGAAGCAGCCCCACAAGAACACGCAGCGCTGGGAGATCGGAGGATTCGCCTCCTGATGCCGGACGGGCGGCGCACGCCGCTCATGGCCGCCCTGGCCGTCTCCGCGCTGCTGGTACTCGTCGTGGCGGGGGGACCGATCGCCGGTGCGCCGGCCTCCCCCCGCATCGACGGCCGGATCGAGGACGGCGAGTACAGCGGCCACTACCAGGCCCAGAAGATCGGCATGGAGCTGCATTGGACGATCGAGGGCGAGTACATCACACTCGCCCTGCGGACCCCCGCCCAGGGGTGGCTGGCCGTCGGCTGGGACCCCACCGGGCCCATCATGGAAGGCGAGGACATCCTAATCGGCTACATCCGGGGCAAGGAACTCTTTCTCCAGGATTATTTCGCCAACACCTCCGTGACGCACGCGAACGACGTCAGTCTGGGCGGCCGTGATGACATCTTGGAAGCTTCCGGGTCGGAGGACGCCTCGGGGACGATCATCGAGTTCCGGCGGCGCCTGGACACCGGAGACCGCTTCGATCGTCCGCTCGGGCCCGGGGCGCACACCGTGCAACTCGCCTACGCGCCGACGGATGACTTCGTCACCTACCACGGCGACAAGCGCACGGTCGTCAAGGTCGACTTCCAGGCCGGCGGAGCCATGGAGACCGGGTTGTTTGCCAGGCCCCGGGCTGTTGGGACCGCGCAGAATCCCTTCGCGTCGTGGCTGCTCACGGTAATCACCGGGGTGATCCTGATCGGTGGCCTGACCGCAGCCTACCTGCTCTGGCCCCGGCGGGAGAGAAACCATGCCTGAGGGTGGCCGCGTCGCCTGGCATGTCATCACCGCGGAGTTGCACACCGGCATGCTCACCCTCGCCTTCGCCAGCGCGGTGATCCGTCTGCTCGGGGAGCGGTTCACCGGTAGCCACGTGGTGTGGCGCGCCCTGGTGCGCCTGGCGGAGCCAACCGCGCTGCTGGCCGCGATCGGAGGCCTGCTGTCCCTTGTCGCCAGTATCGTCACCGGGTTTCTCTACACCTGGCCGGCGGAGGTGCTGCTGACGTCCTCCGTCGTGCTCAACAAGATTGCCCTCACCGCCTTCTCGCTCACGTTCTGGGTGGCATTTATCGCGACGCGGTGGATCTACGGCTCCGGGTTGTGGGCGCGGCCGCATCTCCGCTGGTTCTACGTCGCCCTGGCCACGGGCGGGTTCGTCACCCTGATGCTGGTCGGCTCCACGGGCGGGCATCTCGCGGGGAAGCGCAGCATGCTGGATTCAACGCTACACTACCTCGGGATCAATACGCACCTGTTGTTCACCCTCTCCCGACCGGCCGTCTACGTCATCCTGACCGCGGTGGCGCTGGCCCTCCTTTCCATTCTCACCGCGCGCGCCGCCTCTGGCCGATCGCTCCGTCGTTCAGAAGCAGAGACGCGATAAAGCTGCCGGTCGCCGTTCACCGAACTTTCGCCGGGCCGGCATCCGCCGTTCGCGCCCATGCCATACGCTCCAGACGGAGACAGCAACGAGATGGGAGGAATGGAGACGACAGCGCGGGCGCTCGCGAACGCGCAGGACGTTCACGCCGACCCGGCGTTTGTGCGGGTGTTGTTCAGCACCACGCGGATCGCCTGGCTGTGGGCGATTCTCCGGGTTTGGCTGGGGTACCAGTGGCTGGAGTCCGGGCTGGCGAAGCTGGGGAATCCGGCCTGGACAGGTTCGCGAAGCTGGTGGCCTACGGCGAGGTGCTGGTCGGCGCGGCCCTCATGCTCGGCGCCTTCGTGGGCATCGCCGCGTTCTTCGGCGGCTTCATGAACTGGAACTTCATGATGGCCGGCACGGCCAGCCCGAACCCGGTGCTGTTCACTCTGGCCCTCCTGCTCATCCTCGCCTGGAAGGTGGCCGGATACTACGGCGTCGATCGGGTTCTGCTGCCGGCCATCGGCACGCCCTGGCGGCCGGGGAAGGTCTTCCTGGGGAGGCTCCGGACGTCTCCGTAGAAGGGTTTCCCCGTCGGGTCGGAGGCGCGAGGGGGCACGACCTGCTCCCTCGCGGCGCTTCCGGCGGTCGAGAAGTTTCACCGGGCGTTCACAACGCGGGCATCCGTCGTTCACGAGAGCCCGGTATGGTGAGAGAGACACGAACGGAGAGGAGTGATCGGCGATGATGGGTGGATTCGGCATGGGTGGCGCAGGGATCCTGTGGATTATCTTGCTGGGCGTGGCGATCTGGGCGATCGTCAGCGCCGTGAACCGGCCCGGCGTCCGCTCGACGGCCGGCTCGGCGCGGGAGACCCTGGACGCGCGGCTGGCACGAGGCGAGCTGTCGATCGAGGAGTACAAGAAGCTCCGCGAGACGCTGGGATAGGAGGCGGGCCATGGGGTTCGGCCTGATGTGGCTGTGGATGGCGGCGTTCTGGATCGGCGTGGTGGCGCTCGCCGTGTGGGCGGCGGGACGGTTGTTTCCCGGCGTCCCGTCGCCCCGGACGCCCACTCCGCGGGAAATCCTTGATGCCCGCTACGCGCGGGGCGAGCTGACGCGGGAGCAGTACCACGAGCTGCGCAAGGAACTGACTTAGACCGAAGGGGGCGCGGCGATGCACGGCATGGCCTTGATTGGTGTGCTCCTGATCCTGGTGGCGCTGGCCGGATTCGGCGCCATGGGCGGATGGGGAGGCGGTCCTCCCGTATGGATGCCGCACATGGGATGGGGACAGGGCGCACCCGCCGAGTCGGCTGCGACGCCGATTGCCGGAGCGGATCGAGAAATCGTGTCGCTCGTGGACTTCGGCTTTCGTCCGGGCCAGATCCGCGTCCGCGCCGGAGGGCCGGTGAATCTGGAGCTCGTCAACGAGGGACGCGTCCGGCACGACCTGACGATCCCCGCCCTGGGATTCCGCGCCGTCGTGGGGCCGGGCCAGCGCGTCACCGCGGGACTGGCCGGCGCCCAGGCAGGGGACTACGAGGTGTATTGCAGCGTGCCGGGGCACCGCGAAGCCGGCATGGTGGGACGGCTTGTTGTGATCCCGTAGAGACCATCCTGGAGGTGAGGTAAGCGTCATGATCGAGACCACCACGTATGGATTCTCAGTGAAGCTCGGCATGCCGTACGCGGAGGCGGTGCGGCGCGTCACCGCGGCGCTGAAGGCCGAAGGATTCGGCGTCCTGACGGAGATCGACGTGCGGGCCACGTTGAAGCAGAAGCTCGATGCCGATTTCCGGAACTACGTGATCCTGGGCGCCTGCAACCCGCCGCTCGCGCACCGCGCGCTTCAGGCGAACCTCGACGTCGGCCTGCTGCTGCCCTGCAACGTCGTCGTTTACGAGAACGGTCCCGGCTCGGTGGTCGCCATCGTCGACCCGATCGCCATGCTGGGGGTGATTCCCGACCCGGCGCTTCGACCCGTGGCCGAAGAGGCAAGGGAACGTCTGCAGCGTGTGGTCCACAGCCTGCGGGCGTCTTAACCTTCTCTTAAGGTTTTCTTAAACACGCGTTCATCCGGTCCGAGACGGCCGGCGGGTAGAGTGAAGAGGCGAGAGGAGGCAACCGCGAGCGCCTCCGGAAAGGCCCGCCGCAGGGCGTAGCAGGCGGGCGGCAGGAGAGCGGCGTGAAAGGGTGTCGTCTTCGGTCTTGCCGCGGTTTTGGTCCTGGGCATTGCGGCGTTCCTAGCCATGGTCACTGTGGTCGTGCTCGCCTTGTGGCTGCTGCCGCTGCCAGCCCGGCTGGGTTACCTTGCTCCTCGCCAACGTTATACGGGGATATTGCCCCACTATGGGGTGTCGTGTACGCTCATGAACGGCTGGCGTGACTTTGCAGCGGGTTCAGACTCGAGGATGATGAGGTGAGACGATGCGGGTGAAAGCGATCTTCCTGGTGGGCGTCCTGACGATCGGAGGGGCGGCGGCGGATGTGGTCGCCGCGCCGGCCCAGAAACTAACGCTTACGATGACAGAGTTCCAGTACGCTCCCAGGACCATTGCGCTGAAGCCGGGGACGGCGGTGGAGCTGATCGTGACGAACAAGGGCGCTGTCCAGCACGAGTTCATGCTCTATACGTCTCCCGGGTCCATGGCCATGAACATGGACATGGACAAGTACGGGGCCGAGAATACGTACTTCAAGGACATCGGCGTCATCGAGGTGGTTTATCCGGGCAAGAAACCGTCCACGTCATCCCGTCTGGAACGGGTGATGGTCGATCCCGGCCAGAGCGTCACAATCCGGTTTACGGCAAAGAAGGCGGGCACCTTCGAGTTTGCCTGCCACATCCCCGGCCACTACGAGGCGGGAATGAAGGGCACCCTGGCGGTGAAGTAATCTCTCAGAGAGCACCCACGAAGGGAGCGATGCCCATGGTGACCGATCCGGTATGCGGGATGCAGATCGACGAGCGCAAGGCAGCCGGGACGTCTGTCTATCACGGCCAGACCTACCACTTCTGTTCGAACGGCTGCAAGGCGGCGTTCGACAAGGAACCCCAGAAGTACGTAGAGCACCGGGGGCACGCCCACGGCCACTGAGCCCCGGAGCGCGTCGAGTGAGCGCGAGCGCCCGGTCCGCGCGACCGGGCGCTCGCGTCTTTAACGAAACCTTCAACATCTGCTAACGACGCCTTAAGCACCCGCCGCGCCCGCCGGGATACACTGCCAGCGCATAGAGGAAAGGAGTGTGCAGCAGCGTGATGTACGGTTTTTTTGTGCCGCTCGTGCTGGGGTTCACCGTCAGCGGGGTCAGCGCCTTCACAGCCGCCTTCTCCCGGCGCTTCGGAGAGCACGGCGGTCAGATGGCGACGATGATCCTGCGCAACCTCGTGGGAATCCCACTGTGGGCGGCCGGCTACATCCTGGCCTGGCAGGCGTCGACACCGTGGCTGTTCGCCTCAGGTCCGGCGGTCCGGATCACAGGGTGGCTGCTGATCGTCACGGGGTCGATCCCCGTGATCTTGGGCCACCTGCAACTGGGGTGGCGGACGCACATGCCGTCGGTCCGGGATACCCTCGTCCGCACGGGTCTGTACGGCCGGGTGCGGCATCCCATCTACGCCGGCGGCCTGTTGATCTTCCCTGGCCTGGTCCTGATTCGGCCGACATCGGCGGTGGCGGCGGCGAGTGCACTGGGCCTTCTCTGGGTGATTCTGCAGGCCAGGCTCGAGGAACTGGACCTCGTGCAGCGATTGCCGGCGTACCGACAGTACATGCGGGAGGTGCCCCGGTTTGTCCCGCGGGCATCGCGGAGGTGACCGTAGACAAGTCCGGCCCGCCTGCCACGCGCCGGTGCCCGCCGGCGGTGGGGCGGGAGTCGATGGAGCTGGGTAGCGCGTCCCTCCTGCGCCTACGGGCTGCGGGGGGCCGCGATCTTCACCGTCCTGACAGGAGGCGGAGATGGGCTACCGCTTCGCCAGCTTCGCGTTCGCTGCGCTCATCGCGACGCTGTGGTCAGCGCAACCTGCGTTCGCCGCACCCGCCGATCCCGATCCCACGCCGCACATCGTCCAGACCGGGGAGACGCTCTGGTCCATCGCGCGTCGCCACGGCCTGTCCGTCGACGCGCTCGCCGCGATCAACGGTCTGCCCGATGACAACCGGCTGTATCCCGGGCAGCGGGTGATCCTGGGGCCGAGCGCCGGCACGCTGCAGGGAGTTCCGCGCCCCCGGCTTGCCTGGCCCAGTCGGGGCCTGATCACCTCGCGGTTTGGATTTCGCTGGGGACGTCACCACCACGGCATCGACATCGCCGCGCCGGCGGGGACCCCGATCACCGCCGCCCTCGACGGCACGGTGCAGTTCGCCGGCCGGCTGGCCGGCTACGGGCGCTTGGTGATTCTCAACCACGGCGGCGGGCTCACCACCTACTACGGCCACGCCTCGCAACTCCTGGTGAAGGTGGGCGACCGGGTGACACAGGGACAGCTCGTGGCGCGCGTGGGCGCGACCGGCGAGGTGACGGGGCCGAACCTGCACTTCGAGGTGCGCCGGAACAAGGTCCCTCTGGATCCGCTCGCCTTCCTGCAGGGACAGCGCTGATGCGCTCGCCTTAACACAACCTTAACAGTTCCATAAGGTCGCAATAACCATCTGCCGCCCCTCCCGCGGCTAGGATGAACGCGATACTCGCTCGGGGAGGAGGACGACGATGGCTGAGCTGTGGCAGGCCTATGGGACGTGGGTGCTCTACGGGTTGTTCTTCCTGGCTTTCCTGTGGCTGCACGGGTTCATGCACGGCGGCCACGGGGGGCACGGAGGCGCGCATGGCCGGCCTGCGAGGAGGGGATCGCCAGACGCCCAGAGACCGCACCACAGCCCTCCTGCCGCGCATTCAACCGACGCCTCCTCCATTGACGACCATGCGACGTCCGGACCGTATCATGACCACGCTCCGGACCAGAAGGCTCACACGCGCCGTGGAGGCTGTTGTTAGATGCTCGAAGGAGGGGACGCCGATGCCGACGTGTCCGGTCTGCGGAAAGCCCGCAAACAAGGCGCTGTTCTCGGAGTACCGGGGCGAGATTTACTACTTCGCCTGCCCGGCGTGCAAGGTGCGGTTTGAGGAGGATCCCCCGCGCTACCTGACCGCGGGTCCCCTGCCGCACGATCATCACCATCACGACGGTCACCACCATCCCGACTGACACCTTCCGGGCGCCGGAGGTTCCCTTCGTGGTCGTGGCGGGGAGCGAACACCGTGACCGTGGGGGCAGGTCTTAAGGAATTCTTAACCACCCCCTAATCCGCTCTTAACCATCGCTTGTGGCCTGGCGGGCTACGATGGGTCCAGGCTGGCGCAAGGGGTGGGAGGGAACGGGTCATGAGGCGGGAGGCGATGATTGCCGTGCTCTACGGCGCCTTTGTGGGGTGGCTGATCGCCGCGGTGCCTGCGGCCGTGGGGCGGATGGTCCGTGGATAGTGCAGCCCCAGAGTCCTATCCCGCGCGCATCCATGCCGTCGCATCGACGGGCGCCTCTAGGCCAAGCCTGATGGCGCGCCTGCGCCTCAGGGCGGAGGACGAGACCTGGATGATGATGAGCGGGCTGATCGCGCTCTGCGCTCTGACCGCCGTGGGCGTCCTGATCCTGCCGATCTTCGGACCGCGCGTCGCCGCCGTCACCGCGGTGGTGCTGGTCTCGGCCATTGTGCTGGTATGCTATCTCATCTGCGTCCCGCGCGCCCTCGCGGGCGCCGCATCTCCTCACCGGCGTGGAGGGTCCCGTCGAGATGCCTGATGACAAGAATCCGCCTGAAGCGGTGGAAGTTGTCCTGCCGATCCGGGGCATGTCCTGCGCGTCATGCGCGGCGACTATCGAAGGAGCGCTGGCCGGGATGGCCGGCGTGCGGCGGGCCAGCGTGAACCTGACCGCCGAGAAGGCGTTCGTCACCTTCGACCCCGCCCGGGTGACGCCGGCCCAGATGGCGCGGGTCGTCCGGGACCTCGGGTACGGGGTGGGGACCGAGGATCTGGTGTTGCAGATCGGCGGTATGAGCTGCGCGTCATGCGTTGCCGCGATCGAGGGCGCGGTGGGCGGCATGCCCGGCGTGGAATCGGTGCAGGTCAGCCTGGCTGCGGGTTCGGCGCGCGTCACCTACTATCCGGGCGTGACGACCCCGGCCCAGATCAAGCGGACGATCCGCGATCTCGGCTACGAGGCGGCGGAGCGGCTCGAGGGCGTAGCCGCGCTGGACCGGGAGCGCGAGGCCCGCCGGCGCGAGATCCGGCGGCAGGGCCGGTGGGTGCTGATCTCCTGGCCGCTGGCGCTCGTCGTGATGCTGGGCACGTTCCAGGAGGTGTGGATCCTGCCGCGGTTCGTGCCGAGAGTGCTCGCCAACCCGTTCGTGCTGTTTGCGATCACGACGCCGATCGTCTTCGGCCCGGGGTGGCAGTTCTTCGTGAACAGCTACCGCGGTCTGCGCCACGGCGTCACCGATATGAACCTGCTCTACGCCACGGGCATCGGCGCCGCCTACCTCATCGCCGTCCTCAACACCTTCTGGCCGCAGGCCGGGTTCGGCGGCCCGGAGGCCACCTTCTACGAGGCCGCGGCGCTGCTGACGGCGTTCATCATCCTCGGGCGGTACCTCGAAGCGCTCACTCGCGGCCGGGCCTCGGACGCCATCCGTAAGCTGATGAGCCTGCAGCCGAAAGTCGCCCGGGTGCTGCGGGACGGCGCCGAAGTCGAGATCCCGGCCGACGAGGTCGAGGTCGGCGAGATTGTGGTCGTCCGCCCGGGCGAGCAGATCCCCGTCGACGGCATCGTGCTCGAAGGCTACTCCGCGGTGGACCAGTCCATGCTCACCGGCGAGTCGATGCCGGTGGAGAAGCGCGCCGGCGACGAGGTCATCGGCGGGACGCTGAACAAGACCGGGGCGTTCCGGTTCCAGGCCACGAAGGTCGGCCGCGAGACGGCGCTGGCGCAGATCATCAAGCTGGTCGAGGAAGCCCAGGCCAGCAAGGCGCCCATCCAGAAGCTGGCCGACCTGGTCGCCGGCAAGTTCATCTTCTGGGTGCACGTGCTGGCGCTGACCGTGTTCCTGTTCTGGTTCTTCCTGGGCTACCAGGCATTCTTCACTCCCGGAACGCGCCTGATGCTCACGCCCTACACCCTGGCCGGAGTCGGGGCCTTCGGGTTCGCGCTGCTGGTCTCCGTGGCGGTGCTGGTGATCTCCTGTCCCTGCGCGGTGGGCATGGCCACGCCCAGCGCGATGATGGCCGGCACCGGGAAGGCGGCGGAGCACGGAATCCTGTTCAAGGGCGCCGACGCCATCGAGAACGCCAGCAAGCTGACCACCATCGTCTTCGATAAGACGGGCACGCTGACCAGAGGCGAGCCATCCGTAACGGACGTCATCCCCGTCCCGGGGTGGTCAACGGACAGCGTGCTGGGGCTGGCCGCGGCGGCCGAGGTGAATTCCGAGCACCCGCTCGGGGAGGCGATCCTGCGCGGGGCCCGCGCCCGCGATCTGGCCGTCGAGGAGCCCGAGAGCTTCAACGCCATCCCGGGTCACGGCGTAGAGGCGACGGTGCGGGGCCTGCCGATCCTGCTCGGCAATCGCAAGTTGATGCGAGACCGGGACGTGGACCTCTCGGGCCTCGCCGGCCGGGCGGAGGCGCTGGAGCAGAACGGGAAAACGGTCGTGTTCGTTGCCGCGGACCGGCGTCCGGTCGGGCTGATTGCCGTCGCCGATACGTTAAAGGAGCACTCCGCCGAGGCCATCCGCATCCTGCACCGCCTCGGCCTGCAGGTCGTGATGATCACCGGCGACAACGAGCGGACCTCGACGGCGATCGCCCGTCAGGTCGGCATCGACCGCGTCCTGGCCGAAGTGCTGCCGCAGGACAAGGCGGAGGAAATCCGGCGGCTGCAGCAGGAGGGCCGCCGCGTGGCCATGGTCGGCGACGGGGTGAACGATGCGCCGGCCTTGGCCCAGGCGGATGTCGGGATGGCGATCGGCTCCGGCACCGACGTGGCCAAGGAGACCGGGCACGTCATCCTGATCAAGGACGATCTGCGGGACGTCGTCACGGCGATCGAGGTCGCCAGGGCGACGATGCGCAAGGTGAAGCAGAACCTGTTCTGGGCGTTCGTGTACAATACGGTGACCATCCCCGTGGCGGCTGGCGCGCTCTACCCGTGGTCGCAGCAGGTCGTCAGTCCTGAGCTCGCCGCGTTCCTGATGGCGATCAGCTCGCTCACCGTAACGCTGAACACGACTTTGCTGAAGCGCTTTGCTCCGAGCTTGCGGGTCGCGGCGGGGAGGCCCCTGCGACTCCCCGGCCCGGTACCGGTCGCCGGGGGGGAGGGGTGAGGTGACGATGGCGGGGCGAGAAGGCGGCATCCGGCGCGCCGGTCTGCTGGGGGTACTGGTGGCGCTGGCGGCGGCCCTAGCCTTTTTCGGAATCACGGCCGTGTTGGGCGGCTATCCTCCTGTGGCGCGCTACGGCGGGGCGGCGTGGGTGTTCCTGCTCACGTGGATCATCACGATGCCGGTGCTGGCTCCATTGCTGAAGGCGCGGAGCTAGCGGATTTGTGAGGAGGGCGGGCATGCCGAGGGGGCACGGAGTGCGGCGCGATCCGCGCCGCTACGCGCGGAGACACGGGGACACCGCCCTCAAGAGGGATTAGACACGCCGATAAGGCAATGTTACCCACGTTTCGCGCGTTGCGGCGCATCGTAAGGGTCGAAGGCGGGGGAGTGCGCCGAATGAGGTGCGATGACGGGTGAACCCCATCTGGCACGCGCTGTGGTTGACGGTGGAGACGGCGCTCTGGTTCGTGCTGATCGGCGGCGCCGTGGCCGTCGTCGTGTCCGCGGTGCAGAACTGGCTGCACGTGCGGTTGTTTCGACGACGAGTGGAGGCCGGGGGAAAGCCATGATGGTAAACCCGAAGGTGGCCGCGTGGGCTGGAGTGCTCACGTTTCTGCTGGTCGGCGGGGCCGCGACGGGCGCGACGGCCCATAAGGGCAAACTCCCCGAGGACGCCCTGACCCTGGTCCGCCAGGCCTCGGGGCTGTTGGCTCAGAACCCCGCCATGACCGGGGAGGTGAAGGAGCGCCTCGAGGCGGTCCTCGAGTCGAAGAAGACCGCGGGGGTCAATCTGGGGCAGGTTAGAGAAGCGCTGCGGGCGCTGGACCGAGGCGACATCGCCGAGGCGCGGAGGCTGCTCATAGCTTCGATCGGACCCGCGGGACTGGTCAAACCTCCGGAAGGACCCGGTCGCTCCGTCTCGTCGCCGGCACCGGCCGCCACCGGCGCTGTGTCCCCGCCGGCGCCTGCCGTCCAGCCGCCGATGCCGCCGTCCGCGGATGTGGCGATGAAGATGGCCGAGCCCCTGCGGGTCAGATTCGCTCGCTCCCCCGTGGAAATTGCGCTGCTTGCCGCCGCGCTGGCGCTCATCGGGCTCGGCGCCACCTCGCTGCGGCGCGGCCGCGGGGAGGTGCACTCGTGACAACGAGAATCGAGCCGTGGCAAACAGAGCAGCCCGACGCGCGCCAGCGTGCGGGAGCATGGCGGGCGCTCGACGAGCGTCTGGGTCTCTCCGAATTGACATATCCCGTTCCCCGGCACGCCAACACCCTGGCGTACTCGCTGGGCGGAATTTCCCTGATCGGGTTCATCGTGCTGATCATTTCGGGCATCCTGCTGGCGCAGTACTACTCCCCCATGCCGCAGTTCGCCAACGACAGTGTGCGCGCGATGATGCAGGGGATGGGTCTCCAGCGGTTCGTGCGCGGCATTCATTACTGGGCGGCGCAGGTCGTGATGCTGGCCGTCGTGCTGCATCTGTTGCGGGTGTTCTTCACGGCATCGTTCAAGAAGCCCAGGGAGGCGAACTGGGTCATCGGCGTCGGGCTGCTGGCCACAACCATCGGTCTGTTCTTCACGGGGACGGTGCTGAAGTGGGACCAGGAGGGGTTCGAGGCCCTCGAGCACAACGTGGCGATCGGCGAACTGCTGGGAGGTCTGGGCCACTGGTTCGCGCACGCGTTTGCGCAGAACGTCCCCATTCTTGTGCGGCTGTACATCGCCCACGTCAGCATCCTGCCGGGAATCCTCATCCTTCTGCTGGCCGCGCACTTCTGGCTGATCCGGCGGCACGGTATCTCGGCGCGGCCCGGCCGTCCTGTAGGGGAGTACCTGCCGTTCTCGTCGCACCTGAAGCATCTGGGAAAGTACGCCCTGGTGCTTGTGGGCGTGGTGCTGGCGCTGGCGGTGCTGCTGCCGCCCATCGTTGGACCGGCGCCGGTTGAGGGCATCGAGGTCACCAAGCCACCGTGGCCGTTCCTGCCGTTGTTTGCCTTTGAGAACTGGATTGGCGTCCCGGGCCTGTTCTGGGTCAGCGTCGTAGCGTTTGCTCTGCTCCTGCTGGTACCATTTGTCGACCGTTCACCCGAGGTGCTCCCGGCGCGGCGCCGCCTGGCGATTGCCGTGGCCGTCGTGATCGTGCTGGCCCTGGTCGGGTTCGGCCTGCTGGCCTATCTCACGCCGGGCGCCGAGCACGTTGGAGGTGTGCTGCGTGCGTTCGCCTGAGCGCCGGCTGCCGTGGGCGTTTCTCGCCGCCTTCGCGGCGGCGACGCTCACCCAGGGCGTGGGCGCCAAGCTGGTCATCCGGCTGGTGAATGGTTCGCTGCCTGATGTGATCCTCCCGGGACTCGCGATCCTCGCTGGCGCATATGCCTTGCTGGTCATCGGCCTGGTCCGCCTGGTGGGGGATCGGTGAGAGCATGAGGTTCCCGGAAGACGGACTGCCCGACGAGCCAGCGGGCGACCGTGTCGTGCTCATCCTCTTGCTGCTGGCGGCGGCGGCCTTCGCGATCATGCTTATCTGGCTGGTGGCGCGATGACGGCGCCCTCCGTCTCCTCCGTCTCAACCCGGCTGCGCGTCATCCAGGGACACCTGCAGGCCGTGGACCGGCTGGTCGCGCAGGGCCGCACGCTGGAGGCCGTCGCGCAGCTGCGGGCCGTGCGGGCCGCGTTGGGGGCTGTGACCGCCCAGATCTGTCGGCACCACATGCTTCGCTGCCTCCGGGCGGGGGCATCGTCGCCGGAGGTGGACGACCTCCTGACGGCATTCCGGGCCGCCGCGGGCCGAACCCACCGGCGTCGCGGATCCCGCTGCGCCGCGTAGCCTTCTCCTGCAATGCGAGAACCTCCCCGGCCGAATCGCTGGCCCCGAATTCGGAATCGCGATACCCTAGAGCACGGGCCGTGTGCCGGTCGGCGTATCCAGGGCGAGGCGGGCGACAGGGAGGGGAACGGCGGTGAAGATCCTGGTGGTGGATGATGAGGAGACGATGGTCCGGTCGCTGTCCACGCTGCTCGCGCAGGAGGGGTACGAGGTGGTCGTGGCCGCCGACGGGGTACAGGCGCTGGACGCCGCACGCGCCGAACGCCCCGACCTCATCCTGCTGGATGTGATGTTGCCGGGAATGGACGGTCTGGCCGTGTGCCGGCAGATCCGCTCCTGGTCCGTCGTTCCCATCATCATGCTGACCGCCAAGACGGCCGAGGTGGACAAGGTGGTGGGGCTGGAGGTGGGTGCGGACGACTACGTGACCAAGCCCTTCAGCTCCCGCGAGTTGGTCGCCCGGGTGAAGGCGCAGCTGCGGCGGGCTCAGATGCAGGGCCAGTACGCGCAGCAGGAGCGGCTTGCCGCCGGGGACGTCGAGATCGACGTGGGCCGCCGCCAGGTTACCGTCGCCGGAAAGGAGGTCGCCTTCTCCCCGAAGGAATTCGACCTGCTGAGGGTGTTGGTCAGCCACGCCGGCCGTGTGCTCGGTCGCGACTTTCTCCTCAACAGCGTGTGGGGCCAGGATTTCTTCGGCGATACGCGCACGCTGGACGTCCACATTCGCTGGCTCCGGGAGAAGATCGAAGACAATCCCAGCAAGCCCGCCCGTATCGAGACGGTGCACGGCGTGGGCTACCGCTTCCGCGTGTAGACGTCCCATGTTCCGCCGGATCCGCTGGAGGCTGCTGGCCACCTACCTGATCGTTGTGTCTTCCGCCCTGGTCTTCCTGGGCGTGCACCTGGCGCGGCAGTTCGAGGCGGCGTTCACGGAGCAACTCAAGGTCGATCTCCTCGACCTGGCCCGTCTCATGGCGATCAATGCGGTCGAAGGACTCGGTTCGGGCGACGTCGAGGCCATTGCCCGACATCTTCAGCGCGCGCATCACGCGGCGGACAGTCCCCTCGTCATGGTCACGGATGCGGAGGGCGTGATCGTGGCCGTGCAGGGCCTGCCGGAGGTCGCGATCGGAGCCCGGGCACTGGCACATCCCAGCGTGCCCGAGGCGCTGGGCGGCAAAGAGGTCACAGGCGTTGGCGCGGTGCCAGGAAGCGGCGAAGCAGTCTATGCCGCGGTGCCGGTGCGCACGGGCGCCCGCCTCCTGGGAACGGTGCACGTCGCCCGCCCGCTGACCTACCTCCATGCGCAGATACAGCATCTCCGCTGGGTCGTGGCCTGGGGCACGGTCGTGGCGCTGCTCATCGCGACGGGGGTGGGGCTGCTCCTTGCCCGCAGCATCGCGGCGCCAGTACAGCAGATGCAGCTTGTGGCCGGCCGGCTGGCCGCCGGCCGGTTGAGCGAACGCGTGCCGGTGCAGACCCGCGACGAGCTCGGCGACCTGGCCCGATCGCTGAACTACATGGCCAGCGAACTGGAGCGCATCGATTCGATGCGCCGGGCCTTCGTGGCCGACGCGGCGCACGAGCTGCGCACCCCGGTGGCCAACCTCGCCGTGGCCGTCGAGGCCCTGAAGGCGGTGCTCGAGAGGCACCCGGATCAGGCGGCCCCGGTAGCCGGCGACATCGAGCGCGAGGTGGCGCGGCTGCGCCGCCTGGTGGAGGACCTGCTCGATCTCTCCTTGGTCGACGCCGGGCAGGTGCGGCTGAATCTCACCGCTGTGTCGCCGGCCGATCTGCTCCGGCGCGCTGCGCAGCCATTTCAACCCCGTGCCGAGCGATCCCGCATTACGCTCAAGCTTGAGATCCCCCCGCGTCTCCCCGCGGTGAAGGCGGATGCGGACCGGACGATCCAGGTCTTGAGCAACCTCCTGGACAACGCCTTCAAACACACGTCCCCCGGGGGAACCGTGACGGTCGGCGCCGCGGAACGCCGCGGCCACGTGCTGCTCAGCGTCGCGGATACAGGGCCGGGGATCCCGGAATCGGAGCTGCCGCATATCTTCGACCGGTTCTACAAAGTGGACAAGGCGCGGGCGGGCGGAGGAGGCGGAGCCGGGCTGGGCCTGGCCATCGCCAAGCGCCTCGTCGAAGCTCAGGGCGGCATTATCATGGTGGAAAGCAACCCGGGTCAGGGCACCCGCTTCATGGTCGCGCTGCCCAAGGAGGGATAAGCAGCCTCGCCCGGTGATCCACGTGTGCTGCTCTGGCCGGATGGTGCGGTGGCGACCTCCGGGGAAGGCGGATCGGATGGCGTGCACTATCCTCCGGCGTCCTGCACCTGTTTCAACTCTGCCGGACCTTGCTGCAGATCCCGCCGCTCCCCTCTCCGGCGCTGAGCATGGTCGCATCTGGTCGGCCGGGCCGCCCGTCGCGCCCTGGTCTTCGTCCCGATGATGATATGCTTTGACGCGGCGCCGGCAGGAGCACTATATTCTGTAGTGTTCGACCTGGCGGAGGATCCGACGAGGAGATGCGGAGATGTCCAAACGAGCGGCGGGGTGGGTCTTTCGCGCGCGCGGGCGCGGGTTGACCTGCGTGCTGGGCTCCCTCGAGGCCGAGGTGATGGAGGAGGTGTGGCGCCAGGGCGAGACGACCATCCGGCGGGTCTGGGACGCGCTGGCGAAGCGGCGCCCGATCGCCTTCAACACCGTGATGACCGTCATGAACCGTCTGGCCGAGAAGAGGATCCTCGTCCGACGAGGGCACCGCGGGGCCTACCGGTTCGCGGCGCGGGAGCCGCGCGACGCGTTCATGGCCAGGGTCTCCCGCGAGATCGCCCAGGGTCTGGTCCGTGACTTCGGGGACTATGCCGTCGCCCAGTTCGTGACGGCGGTGTGGGACGTCGATCCGGCGAAGCTCGAAACGCTACGGCGCGCGCTCGCCGACCAGGAGCGGGAAGGAACCCGCCGGGCTCGAGAAGGACGCGTGGCGGGGTGACTTCGGGCGGTGGCTCTGGGGCAGAGTCAGCCCGTTGGCCCGATCTAATCGAAGTCATTCGACCAGGGCGTCGCCGCCCCCGGCGCAATCTTGCCAGGGAGCCTCGGATGTGCTATGCAAGGGGTAACCTCTGTCATGAACGTGATGGCGTGAGCATCCCAAGATCTGTCTCTATCAGCCACGAGTGGGCCTTCCCCAGCCGCCCGCGCGAGTGCATCTGTCTTCCGCGAAGGCGTACTGCCTTCGCGCCCTCCGAATAGCTCGGTTCCTCCGCAGGTAATTCACGGCATCTGGTCGGCGCTGTCGCGCCGGTTGACCTGCCTTGTTGTACGGAGGTGGAGCAGATGCACGAGAACAGAAATTTGCCCATGGCTTTTCGCTCCAAGGTAGCGCGGGAAGATTGCTGCCGCGATGCGGCAGGTGTCCGGCCGTCCGCTGCGTCGACCACCGGTTCAGCGATCGATACCGCGCGGTTTCCCAGGCGTGAGCTCTTACGCCGGGCGCTCCGCACCGCGGCGGCGGCCGCGGCCCTTTCGCTGCTTCCGCGTCCGGTCGGCGCTCAGGCCCCCCGGAAGATCCGGCTGGGCTTCTGCAGCCAGGTCCTCTGCATCATCCCCTATGAGGTGGCGCGCAGCCAGGGTTTCTACGCCGGAGAAGGCCTGGACGTCGAGCTGGTGTACTTCCGCGGCGGGACGGCGGCCATGCAGGCGCTGATTGGCGGGGCGATCGACTACGCGGCGACCTCGTATGACGTGTCGGTGGCCGCCTTCGGACGCGGCGCCGATATCGTGAGCTTCTTTACGACGGGGCGGCTCCCATTCTTTGCCCTCGCGGTGGGGCCGAAGACCGCCGCGGCCATCCGCGGCCTTCCGGATCTCGCGGGCCGCACCGTCGGCGTCTCCGCCGCCGGCAACGCCGACCATCAGCTGTCGATCTATCTCCTGCGCCGCGCCGGGATCGATCCGGCCGCCGTGCGCTTTGCCGTGCTCGGTCCCAATCTCTACGAGGCGCTGCGCGTCGGGCACGTGGACGCGGGGATGGTGCAGGAGCCGGCCACGACGCTGATCGCGCGGGCGGGCGGCCGGGTCCTGGTCAACCTGATGGATCCGGCGCAGGCGGATCGCTACCTGGGAGGTCCCTACGCCCACATGGGAGTCGCGGTCCGGCGGCAGGAGTGGGACAGCCGCCGCCAGGAGATGCAGGCGCTGGCGCGGGCGCTGCGCCGGTCGCTGCGGTTCATGCGCATTGGCACGCCCCGCCTGCTGGTGGACGCTCTCCCGCCGGACCTGATCGCCGGGGGGGACCGCGCGCTGCTGGAACAGATCCTGGCGCGCCGCCGGCGCGTGTTGTACACGGACGATGGCCGCATCGCGCTCGACGCCGTCCGCCGGGTGGCCGAGGTCGCGCGCCAGGCCGGAGCCCTGCCCGTGAACGTGGATGTGACCCGGCTGATCACGTACGGCATTCTGGACAGTCTGTGAACGCGCTGGAGATCCGCGACCTCACGGTGACCTACGGCGGTCACGTGGTCCTCCGCCGGCTGTCCCTACAGGTGCCCGCCGGGAGCTTCCTCAGCCTGGTCGGCCCTTCAGGGTGCGGCAAGAGCACCCTGCTGCGGGCGATCGCGGGCCTGCTCCCCCCGGCGGAGGGCGAGATCGTCCTCTTTGGCCAGCCCGTGCATCGCTGCTCTCCTGCCGTGGGCATGCTCTTCCAGGAGGATGCGCTGCTGCCCTGGAGGACGGCCCGGGAGAACGTGGCCTTGGGATTGCGGTTTCGAGGGATGCCAACCGACCGCGCCCGTCAGGAAGCCGAGCGGTGGCTGGATCGTCTGGGTCTGCGGGCGTTCGCCGATCACTACCCGCACGAACTCTCCGGCGGCATGAAGCAGCGCGTGGCGCTGGCCCAGGTGCTGGCGCCCCGGCCGCGGCTGCTGCTGATGGATGAGCCCTTCGCCAGCCTGGACGCCATCCTCCGACACCTGGTGCAAGCGGACTTCCTCTCCCTGGTCCGGGAGACGGGCGTGACCGTGCTGCTGGTGACGCACGATCTCGAAGAGGCGCTGCTGCTGTCCGAGCAGGTGGCGCTGATGTCCGCGGGCCCGGGGGCCCGCATCACGCACCTGCACCGGGTGCCCTACGGCTATCCCCGAGATCTCGCCGCGGTGCGCGCGCTGCCGGCCTTCGGGCAGCTCTTGCAGGAGGTCTGGACGCAGCTGCAGCGGGAGGCAGGCCGGATGGGATGGGAGGTGCCGGCATGAGGCGCGCCGGGACGCTGCTGGCTGTCCTCACCGTCTGGGAGGCGGCGGCCCGGCTGGGCTGGATCAGTGCGCTGCTCACGCCGCCGCCGACGCAGATCCTCGAGGTCCTCCTCGAGGCGTTGCGCCGCGGGCAGATCTGGCCGCACCTCGCCGTCACATTGACCGAGGCCGTCGGGGGCCTCCTTCTGGGCCTCGCCGCGGGCGCGGTGCTCGGATTGGGGGCCGCGCTGCTGCCCGCGGTGGCGGAGGTGCTGCAGCCGGCCATGACCCTGCTGAACGCCATCCCCCGGGTGATCCTGGCCCCCTTGTTCGTGATCTGGTTCGGGATCGGCGCCGGCTCGAAGGTGGCGCTCAGCTTTCTCCTGGTGGCGGTGACCGTATTCTTCGCGGTCTATTCCGGCATCCGGCACGTGGATCCGCGGCTGATCGATCGGGTGCGCACGCTGGGCGGAGGCGGACGGGACGTGATTCGCGAGGTCTACCTCCCCTCCGTGATGGGCTGGTTGCTCAGCAGCCTGAAGATCGCGGTGGGCTTTGCGTTCACCGGGGCCGTGGTGGGCGAATTCGTGGCGAGCAGCCGCGGACTCGGTTACCTCCTGTCGTTCGCCCAGAGCACCTACAACGCGGCGATGACCATCGCCCTGATTGTGGTCGTGGTCGCGGTGACCTTTGTGATCTTCATGGGATTCGAGTGCCTGGAACGCGCCGCCTTTCGCTGGCGGCGGCCGCGGAGGGCTGCCGGGTCGCTGGAGTGAGGGGAGTCGACGGTGCGCCAGAACGGGATTCTGATTCTGTAGTAGCGGAGAGCAGCGACATGTCGACGGTCGTCCGGAAGGGATCCGTCCTGTCACGGGAGCAACTGGAGCGCTACGCGCGGCAGATCATCCTCGAGGAGCTCGGCGTCGCCGGCCAGCGCCGGCTGCTGGAGAGCAAGGTCCTGATCGTCGGCGCGGGCGGGCTGGGCAGCCCGGTGGCGCTCTACCTGGCCGCGGCCGGCGTGGGGACGCTGGGCGTGGTGGACGGCGACCGCGTGGACCTCACCAACCTGCACCGGCAGGTGCTGCACTACACCCACGACGTCGGCCGTCCCAAGACCCAGTCGGCCCGCCGCACCCTGGAGGACATCAACCCCGACGTCACCGTGGTCCCCTACCAGACGGTGCTCAGCAGCGACAACGCCCTGGACATCCTGCGCGACTACGACGTGGTGGTCAACGGCAGCGACAACTTCCCCACCCGGTACCTGGTGAACGACGCCGCCGTCTTCCTGCGCAAGCCCCTGGTGGACGCCAGCATCCTGAAATGGGAGGGGCAGGCCACCACCTTCCTGCCGGGCTCCGGGTGCTACCGCTGCCTGTTCCCGACGCCGCCGCCGCCGGGCGCCGTGCCCTCCTGCGCCGAGGGCGGGGTCATCGGCGCGCTGGCCGGCTTCATGGGGACGCTGCAGGCGCTGGAGACGGTGAAGCTCCTGCTTGGACGGGGGGACGTGCTGGTCAACCGCCTGCTGATCTTCGACGCCCTCTCCGGCGAGGTCCGCACCCTGCGCTGGAACCGCAACCCGAACTGCCCGGTGTGCGGCGACCATCCCACGATCACCGCGCTGATCGACTACGAAGCCTTCTGCGGCGTGCCCACGCCGGCTGAACCTCGTCCTCCGGCAGCCATCCCTTCCGTTCCGGAGGTGAGCGTCGCCGAGACCCAGATGATGATGGAACGCGGCGAGGCCGTGCTGATCGACGTCCGCGAGCAATGGGAGTGGCGCACTGCGCGGATCCCCGGGGCCGTCTTGATTCCCCTGGGGGAGATCTCGCGGCGCGCGGACGAGATTCCAGCGGGCGGGACGGTGATCGTGTACTGTGCGACCGGCCGGCGGAGCGCCATCGCGGTGGAAACCTTGCGTCGAGCCGGTCATCAGGGCGCGCTCAACATGGCCGGTGGCATCGTGGAATGGATGAACCAGGAGTATCCGGTGGAGTCCGGCTGATTCAGCACAGCAATCCGCAGGTGGGGCCGTCGGTGCCGTTCTCGCCGCTGGCACTATTGCCTGCGGGCCGAGGCTACCGCCGGAGCCGGGGGTTCAAGATTCCCTCGAGCGCGAACCCGGTAAAGGCAAAGCCCAGCACGGCCATGGTGATGAGGAGCCCGGGCGGGATGACCCACCACTTCCAGGCCCCGCCCAGGAAGGCGCTGCGCACCTGCGCGTAGTACAGCGTGGCGCCCCAGGATTTCGCGGGCGGATCGCCCAGGCCGAGAAAGGACAGCGAGGCTTCGATGAGGATCGCCCCGCTCGCGGCCAGATGAACTGCGCCAGCGCCAGGGACAGCACGCCCGGCAGGATGTGGCGGCGGAGAATCCGGCCGGAAGAGGCGCCCAGCGCCCGCGCCGCATCGACGAACTCCAGTGCGCGCAGGGAGAGCACCTGCGCCCGCAGCACCCGCGCCGGCCGGGCCCAGACCAGCGCGCCGATGACGAGGACGATGTTCCACAGCGACGGCCCGAGGTAGGCCGCCAGCAGGATCATCAAGGGAAGGAACGGGATGACGAGCACGACGTCCACGAGCCGCATCAGCACGGCATCCGCCCACCCGCTGAAGTAGCCCGCCACCACGCCCACCACCGTACCGATGGAGATGGCCGCGGCGGCGGCCAGGAAGCCGATCGTCATGGAGATGCGGATCCCGTAGATCAGCTCGCTATGAGCGTCGCGTAGCGCATGATGGCCCAGCGAGGCGATGTCGAACCTCCGGCCACGCCGCCAGACGGCGGCCAGCCCCCAGACGATGCCGGCCAGCGTGGCCAGCAGGAGCCAGGGGATCGGCTCGTTGTTGTTGTCCGGATAGAACAACGGGTCGAAGACTAACGTCATCAGATTCCAGCCGGGATAGCCGCTCTGGTACGTGTAAGGATTCAGCCACCCTTCGTCACGGGTAATCGCCGGACGCACCGGGCCCACCTGCGCCGTGCCCGGCGCCAGCAGCAGGGTGGCCGCCAGCGCCGCCGCCACCAGCCGCCATCGTTTCACGCCACCACCTCTCGTCGCCAGTCTCCCTACGGGCAGTAGTGGACGTTCGGTCGCGCCCCGCCCCGCGGCTTCCTGTCGGCGCAAGGGACCCGTGTCGCGCGTCCGGCAGGATCCTCTCCCCACACGTGAGCTGGAGGGCAGCTCCCTGGTCCCCGCCGGCAGGCGGGGAGCCGTGGCGGAGTGGGGACGGTTCAGTTCGTCCGCACCGCGATCCGTCGCAGGACGACAACCCGTCGAGGGGTGATCCGACAGGTATAGGCCGCCAGCATGACGCCGCGCGCTGCGGCCCGCCGTGCCGCGCGGGCGAAGGCCGGGTCGGCTTCCACGAAGGGTCGCAGCAGGCGCGCATCGTCGCGCAGGACGAACCACACCACCGCGGCCCGCCGTCCCCTGGCCGCCGCCCGGGCCAGCGCTTCCAGGTGGCGGGCCCCGCGACGCGTCGGCGCGTCGGGAAACAGGGCGACGCCGCCGTCCACGCGGTTGCAGGACTTGGTTTCGACGAGGCAGCGGCCGCGGCGGCTCCGCAAAACGAAGTCGATCCGGCCCCCGCCGAAGGGCACCTCGCGCCGCCAGACCGCGTACGCCCTGAACGCGGCCAGGGCGCGTCTGCGGAGGGCGGCCTCGAACAGACGGTTCGGCCACCGCGCGTCCATGCCCACCCAGCGACCCCCGTGGCGGACGAGGAGGAGGGTACCGGCGGTGCGTCCCGGCCGGTGGGTCAGAAGCGCCATCCCCCGGGTGCCCGGTCGGAGCAGCTCCGTCATCCGTCCCGAGTTCGGCAGGTAGAGGTAGAGCCGCCGGTCGCGGCGGCGGGCCAGGACGGCGAAGCGGTTGACCCGGCGGATGATCCGGACGGCGACCAGCGGCCGGGGCAGGGGGACGGTGACCGGCCCGCTCACGCCGTTCTGGTTCTGGCTTCCACCTTCGCCCAGGAGTCGCGCAGCGTGATGATCCGGTTGAAGACCAGGGCTTCCGGCTTCGAGTCCACCGGGTCCTGCCAGAAGTAACCCAATCGCTCGAACTGGTAGCGGGTGTCAGGAGAATCGGAGAGCACGCTGGGCTCGACATACCCCCGGGTGATGACGAGCGAGTCCGGACGCAGGTAGTCGGTGAACTCGCCCCCGGCGGCCTCGGGATCGGCCACGGTGAAGAGGTGATGGTACAGGCGCATCTCGGCGGGGAGGGCGTGGCGGGCCGAGACCCAGTGGATGGTCCCTTTCACGCGACCGTCGGCCGGCCGGGCGCGCAGGGTGGCCGGATCGTAGCTGCAGCGTAGTTCGGTGACCGCGCCGGCGGCGTCTTTGATCACCTCGTCGCAGCGGATGACGTAGGCATGCCGGAGTCGGACGCGTCCGCCGGGAGAGAGGCGGTGAAATCCCGCGGGCGGGTGTTCCATGAAGTCATCCCGGTCGATGAACAGCTCACGGCAGAAGGGGACCGGACGGGACCCTTCGCGGGGCACATCGTGGGGCCAGTACGGAGCGTCGATCTCCTCGGTCCGGTCCTCCGGGTAGTTGGTCAGGACCACCCGCAGCGGCCGCAGCACGGCGAGCACCCGGGGGGCCCGCAGGTTGAGGTCGTCGCGGATGGCGGCCTCGAAGGCGGTGATGTCCACCCGGCTGTTGGTCTTCGCCACCCCCACGCGGGTGACGAATTCGCGGATGGCCTCCGGGGTAACCCCGCGCCGGCGCAGCCCCGACAGCGTGGGCATGCGCGGATCGTCCCACCCGCGCACGTGGCCGCCCTCCACCAGCCTGATCAGCTTGCGTTTGGAGAGCACGGTGTAGTCCAGATTGAGCCGGGCGAACTCATACTGGTAGGGGCGGGGGGAGGGGGGCAACCCGCACTTCCCCCGCAGGTTCTCCAGCAGCCAGTCGTAGATCGCCCGGTTGTTCTCGAACTCCAGGGTGCAGAGGCTGTGGGTGATGCCTTCGACGGCGTCGGAGAGGGGGTGGGCAAAGTCGTAGAGGGGGTAGAGGCACCAGCGGTCGCCCGTGCGGTAGTGCCGGGCGTGGACGATGCGGTAGAGCACCGGGTCGCGCAGCTTCATGTTGCGGCTGGTCAGGTCGATCTTCGCCCGCAGCACGTGGGCCCCGTCGGGGAACTCGCCGGCCCGCATCCGGCGGAAGAGGTCCAGATTCTCCTCGACGCTCCGGTCGCGATAGGGACTGGGTCTGCCCGGCGTGGTGATCGTCCCCCGGTAGGCGCTGATCTCCTCCTCGGAGAGGCTGTCCACGTAGGCCTTGCCGTCTGCGATCAACTGCTCGGCGCAGGTGTACAGCCACTCGAAGTAGTCTGAGGCGTACCGCTCGCTGGCCCACTGGTAGCCCAGCCACTGGATGTCGCGCTTGGCCGCCTCGACGTACTCGATGGACTCCGTCTCCGGGTTCGTGTCGTCGAAGCGGAGGTTGCACCGCCCGCCGTAGTCCAGGGCCAGCCCGAAGTTCAAGGCGATGGATTTGGCGTGCCCGATGTGCAGGTAGCCGTTGGGCTCGGGCGGGAACCGGGTGACGACCTCCCGGTAGCGTCCCGCGCGGAGGTCCTCGTCGATGATCTCGGTGATGAAGTTGGCGCCGACCCGGCGCGGAGCGGACCGCCGCTCCGTCTCGGTGCTCACGCGCTAACAATACCCCCAGTGCGGCGCAGGTTCAATCCGCCTCGCGCGCGGCGGATGAAATCGACGAAGACAGGCCGAGAGCGCCGAGCAGGGCAGGACGAAGAGTTCTGCAGCGGTAAAGCTCCACCCTTCCCGGTGACGGCGTGGCATCCACCTTGCTGGTGATCTCCCCGCGCCTGCCGCCGCTCGTCTAGGAGCGCCCGGGGCGGGGCAGGCCAAGACATGGGATTGCTCGGGGGAACAACTCAGGAACTCCTGCGACGCAGCGGTGGAAGATTTCCCACCCTGCGTCGCCGCGTGCCTGTGCGTCCTGCAGACCGCTGACGGGGAAGGAGGGCCGGATGTATCGGCCCAGAGTGGGTGAGCGTGTCATGGTCGAGATCCTGCCGGCCGGCGAGACCTATGCCGGCGAGGTGCAGGAGATCGCCGACGAGCATCTGATCCGCCTGGCCGTTCCCCTCGCGGAGGACGGGCCCCTCCCCGACGATGCCGACGTGCGCGTCACCTTTGTCCGCAAGGACGGGCTCTACGAGGAAGCAGGGCGGGTGCGGGAGATCGAGAGAGTCCCCGAGGGGCGGATCACCATCCATCTGGAGGGGGAGGCGGTGCGCACCCAGCGCCGCGACTTCGTCCGCCGCGACGCCAGCCTGAACGCCGAGTTGACGTGGAACGCCCAGGTCCAGCGCTGTGTGACGAAGGACGTCAGCGGCGGCGGGGTCAGCCTGCTCTTTGGCCAACCGCCGCCCTTCGCCGAAGGCGCGCAGTTCACCGTCGTGCTGAACATTCCCGACGGGCGCCAGCCCATCCGGGCGCAGTGTCAGGCGAAGTACGTGCGGGAAGTCCTGCGCGGGTCGCGGTACCTCGTGGGCAGCCAGTTCCTCCAGATCGCCGAGGATGACCGCCAGCGGATCGTCCGGTTCGTCTTCCGGCTGGAGTTGAGTCAGAGGCGGCTGCGGTAGTCAGGGCGTCGCCGCGAGGACCTCGGGCTTGAGCACCCCGATGTAGGGCAGGTTGCGGTACAGCTGCCGGTAGTCCAGCCCGTAGCCCACGACAAAGGTGTCGGGGACCTCGAACCCGCGGTACGTGATGGGCAGGGTGTCCACAATTCGCCGGGCGGTCTTGTCCAGCAGCGTGCAGATGCGGAGGCTGGCCGGGTCCCGGGCGCGCAGGGTCCGCAGGAGGTAGGCTGCGGTCAGCCCCGTGTCGATGATGTCCTCCACGAGGAGGACGTGCCGGCCGCTGATCTCTTCGTCCAGGTCTTTGATCAACCGTACCGCCCCCGAGGTGGCCTGCGCCGAGCCGTAGGAGGTGATGGCCATGAAGTCCAGGGCCACCGGGATGGTCATGGCCCGGGTCAGATCGGCCACAAAGTACAGCGCTCCCTTCAGCACGCTGACCAACAGGGGCGGCGTCTCCGCGTAGTCGGCCGAGATAGCTGCAGCCAGTTCGCCTACCCGCGTCCGGATCTCCGCCTCGGAGAACAGCACGCGGTCGATGTGGTCGTGCAGCGTCATCGAGCCAGCCCGTACTTGAAGAGCAGGCTGCGGTAGTCGCGGCCGTAGAAGATCTTAAGTTTTACTTCGGGATACAGTTCGCGCAGGCGGCGGACCTTGCGGTTCTTCCGGGTGACCAGGCTCTGTTTGAGCGTGGTCAGCTCGATGTAGAGGTCGAAATCGGGCAGGTAGAAGTCGGGGCTGAAGCTCTCCGTGACGCGCCCCTCGGCGTCGCGTTCCAGAGGGAAACTGCGCGGCTCGTACTCCCAGCGGATTCCGTAGAAGTCCAGCAGGCGGGCCAACTCTTCTTCGGAGGCGTGGGCGAAGCGAGGTCTGGTGGATGGGGCGTCGCGCAGCTCCGTGCGATCAGCCACCGTGGTGCGCCTTCACCTCCCGCCGTCAGCGACCGTATTTCCGACCTAGTATAGCCCCGTCGGGAGGAACATTCAAGCAGAGGAGACTTCCGGCCCCGGCCAGAAGTCATTTAAGATATCAGCAGGAGGAAGGCGTTCATGCCCGAGGCCGTCCCGGATACCGATCTCGAGCGGTGGATCCTGCGCCTGCGCAGCGCGGATGTCACCGTCCGCAGCGACGCCGCGCATCAGCTCGGCAAACTGGGGGACGAGCGCGCCGTGGCGGCACTGGGGAACGCCCTGCAGGACTCCGACGAGTACGTGCGCAAGAGCGCGGTCATGGCGCTGCGCCGCATCGGCGGCACGGCGGCCATGGAGGCGCTGCGGACCGCCCTGGCCGACCGCTCCGAGCAGGTGGTCCTCCAGGCCGTGAACGGGCTCCGCGACATGCGCGATGCAGGGGCGGTGGAGCCCCTGATCCGGGTCCTGGCCCGCCGGGAGCGCTCGCTCCAGCTGGCGGCCACCGACGCCCTGATCCGGATCGGGGCCGAGGCGGTCGGGCCGCTCATGGAGGCGTTCAAGGACCGCAACCTCCGCCGGCGGATCGGCAACCAGGTCTGGAAGATTCTGGTGGACATGGGCCCGCGCGCCATCGATCCGCTGCTCCAGATGATCAGGGATGAGAACCAGTACGTGCGGGTCACCGCCATCTCGGTGCTCGGCCGCATCGGGGACAAGCGGGTGGCCGGACCGCTGACCCACCTCTTCCTGGACGACCCCCGTATGCAGGAGGGGGTGGTGACGACGATCGCCCGGCTGGAGGAACGCGGGGTCCTGGAGGTGCCCCAGACCGCGGACCGCGAGGTCTCGCTGCCGCGCGAGGTGGTGGACGGACTGCAGGAGCGTCCGCGGGAGGATGTGACCAAGCAGCTCGTGGAGGCCCTGGAGAATCCCAGCGGCAAGGTCCGCCGCTTTGCCCTGAAGGCGCTCTTCGCCCTCCTGGGGGAGGGGGCGCTGGACTATCTGGTCAAGGCGCTGGCCGACGAGGATGTGGACGTGAAGCGGCTGGCCATCCGGATCATGGCCCGCCTGCGGGACAAGCGGGTCGTGGACCCTCTGGTCCAGCTGATTCTGCACGACGGCGAGCAGGTGGAGGAGGCGGCCTGGAACACCCTCAAGGTGCTGACCGGTCTGCGGGAGTATGAGGAGTTGCGCGCCCGCGTGGCCAAAGAGCGCGCCGGCACCCGCCCGCAGGTGCGCAAGTTCACCCGGGACAAGGACATCTCGCCCGACTGGTGGAGAGAGCAGGACTAACCCGATCCCTGTCCGCGGCCGCCGCCTGGTGAGGGCCGTGGAGCGCCGCATCGGCCGTACCGTCCTCTCCGTCCATCAGGGCGACATTACGCGGCTCCAGGTCGACGCCATCGTGAACGCCGCGAACACGCACCTCTGGATGGGCGGCGGGGTGGCGGGGGCGATCAAGCGGGCGGGCGGGGTCGAGATCGAACGAGAGGCGGTCCGCCTGGGCCCCGTCGCCGTGGGGGAGGCGGTGGCCACCCATGCCGGGCGGCTGCCGTGCCGCCACGTCATCCATGCCGCGACGATGGGGCCGGATCTCGTGACCAGCGCGGAGGCGATCCGCAACGCCACCCGATCCAGCCTGCGACTGGCCGACGCCCTGGGCCTGACCTCGCTCGCCTTCCCCCTGCTGGGCACCGGCGTCGGCGGGTTTCCGCCGCAGGAGGCGGCGCGACTCATGGTGGCGGAGACGGTGGCCTATCTGCAGGGGGGCAGTTCGCTGGCGGCGATCGTCTTTGTCGGGTTCACCGCGGAGGCGGCGGAGGCCCTGGCCAGAGCTGTGGAGGAGGCGTGAGGGAGCACATCGTGGTCTTGGTGACGGCCCCGTCGCGCGAGGAAGCCGAGCGGATCGGTCGCGCGGTGGTGGAAGACCGGCTGGCCGCCTGCGCCAATGTGGTGCCGGCTGTCGCCTCCACCTACTGGTGGCGGGGCGCGGTGGAGCAGGCCGGGGAGGCGCTGCTCGTCCTGAAAACCTGCCGGGACCTCCTGGAACCGCTGGGGCGTCGCGTCCGTGCCCTCCACAGCTACACCGTTCCCGAGGTGATTGCGCTGCCCATCGCGGGGGGCAATCCCGACTATCTCCGGTGGATCGACGAGTCGGTGCGCGCACCCGGGGGGGAGCCCTGAGGGCGTCGTGCGTGTCCTGATCACCAACGACGACGGCATCGCCTCGCCGGGGTTGGCCGCGCTGGTCCGTGCCTTCGACCGGCTGGCCGAATGCTTCGTCGTCGCGCCGGAGCAGGAGCGCAGCGCCACCGGGCACGCCATCACGCTGCACAAACCGCTGCGGGCCGCACCCGCGACCATCGCCGGGTCCCCGGCCCGCGCCTGGTCGACGAACGGCACCCCCGCGGACTGCGTGGCCCTGGGCATCCTCGACCTGCTGGAGGCGCGGCCCGACGTGGTCGTCTCCGGGATCAACGTCGGCCCCAACATGGGTCGGGATCTGACCTACTCGGGCACGGTGTCCGGGGCCATGGAGGGGGCGATCTTCGGGATCCCCAGCATCGCCGTCAGCATCGCCGCCTTCCGCAACCCGATCTTCACCCCCGCCGCGGAGTTCGCCGTCCACCTGGCCCAGGCCATCGGGCGCCACGGGCTGCCGGAGGACACCCTGCTCAATGTCAACGTCCCGAACCTGCCGCGGGAGGAGATCCGCGGCGTGGCCATCACCCGTCAGGGCACCAGGCGGTACGTCAGCCGGCTGGAGAAACGCACCGACCCGCGGGGCCGGGTCTACTACTGGTTGACGGGGGACCCGGCGCCGCAGCCGGACGAGGCGGGCACCGATTCCTGGGCGCTGACCCAGGGGCTAATCTCCGTCACGCCCATCGGATTGGACCTGACCAGCGAGCGCCTGCGCGCCGAACTGGCCCGGTGGGCCCTGCAGGTGCCGGGAGGAGAACCCACCGCGCCGTAGAACCAACCTCCCGCGCCGCGCCCGGCGTGGCGTTCTGAATCCATCGCCGCAGACGTCGGACCTTTCGTCGGAGCATGGGGACGGTCCAACTTCAGAACGTCAGCAAATTCTACCCCAACGGCGTCGTCGCGTTGCGCGACGTCACCCTGCGAATTGAGCGCGGCGAGTTCGTCTTCGTCGTCGGTCCCACCGGCACCGGAAAATCGACCCTGCTGAAACTGATCTACCGCGAGGAGACCCCCACCGGCGGGCGGGTCTTCGTCGACGGCCGCGACGTGGGCCGCCTGCCGCCGCGGGGGGTGGCGCGGCTGCGGCGGGGGCTGGGGGTCATCTTCCAGGATTTCAAGCTGTTGCCGGCGCGCACCGTCTACGAGAACGTCGCCTTCGCGTTGCGCGTCACCGGCGTCCCCTCCGGCGAGATCCACCCCCGGGTGATGCGCGCCCTGGATCTGGTCGGTCTGGCCGACCGGACGGAGGCCTTCCCCCACGAACTCTCCGGGGGCGGCCAGCAACGGGTGAGCATCGCCCGGGCCATCGTGAACGATCCGCCGCTGCTGCTGGCCGACGAGCCGACCGGCAACCTGGACCCGGACTCCTCCTGGGAGATCATGCAGATCCTGTCCCGCATCAACCGGCGCGGGACCACGGTGATCATGGCCACCCACAACAAGACCGTCGTGGACCTCCTGCGCCGCCGCGTCGTCCAGCTGTCTGCCGGCCAGGTCGTCCGGGACGAGTTCCGGGGGCGGTATGGCCCGGACGCGTAACCCCGCCGTGGCGGAGACCGCCGCCTCCTTCGTGGCCGACGCCTGGGCCAGCTTCCGGCGCAACGGGCTCATGACCGCAGCGGCGGTGACGACGATCACCGTGGCGTTGCTGGTCGTGGGGACGGCCGTCCTGGTCGGTCTCAATCTGGAGAAGGTGGCGCGCGCCGTGGAAGGCCAGGTGCAGGTGGTGGCCTTCCTCCGCGACGGCCTGCCGCCGTCCGATATCTCCAGGACGCGGGCCGCGGTGGCCGCCCTGCCGGGGGTGCGGTCGGTGCGCTTCGTCGGGCGGGACGCCGCCCTGGAGCGGCTCCGGAAGCAGTTGGGGGGAGGAGCGGCCTTCGCCGACCTGGTCTCGACCAATCCCCTCCCGGACTCCCTGGAACTGACCCTGGCCGACCCGAAGCAGGCGCCCGCCGTGGCCCGGGCGGCGGCGCAACTGCCGGGGATCAGCGACGTCGGATACGGCGGAGAGGTGGTGGACCGCCTCCTGGCCCTGACCCGCGGCGTGCGGGTGCTGGGAGCGGCGCTGACCCTGTTTCTGACCGCGGTCGCGCTGGTCGTCGTCGTCAGCACGATCCGCCTCACCATCATCGCCCGCAGGCGCGAGATCGAGATCATGCAGCTCGTCGGCGCCACCCGCTGGTTCGTGCGCTGGCCCTTTCTGATTGAAGGGGTCCTCCAGGGAATGGCCGCCGGTGCGCTGGCCTCGGCCGTCCTGGCCTCCGCCTACGCCCTCGGCATCGCCCGTGTTCAGGGCGCCATGCCGTTCCTCCCCGCGGCTTCCATTGCGGAGGCGGCGGGTCCCCTGATCGTCTGGGTAATGGTCACCGGTGTCGCCGTCGGGGGCGCCGGCAGCCTCATCGCCATCCGCCGCTTCCTGGCCTCATGACACCGTCCGTCCGCAGGCGCCTCGCCGCCGGTTTCCTGGCCATGTTCCTGGCCGTCCCGCCCGCATCGGCCGCGGCGGAGACCGCCCCTGCGACGGTCTCGCCGGCGACGACCGCGCCCGCCGGGGGTCGGGCCCAGCTCCGCCGCTTGCTGGACCGGTTGAGCCGGTCGCGACACCGCCTGCGGGAGGTGAAACGGGCGGAACGGCGCGTCCTCTCGGCCCTGGAGGACATCGATCGCTCCCGGGAGGCCACCGAACGACGGCTGGCCGAGCTGGCGCAGGAGCAGGAACGCTCGAAGGCGGAGGTGCAGAAGGCCGCGACGCATCTGGCCGACCTCGAACGCCGGCTGGCCGCGCACCGGGCGCGCCTGGGTGGGCGGCTGCGGACGATCTACCTGTACGGGCGGACCGGGTATGTGGACGTTCTCCTCGGGGCGGGCGACGTCGGCGAGTTCGTCACGCGCTGGCAGTTCCTTTCGACCATTGTGGGCGCCGACGCCCGGTTGATCCGCGAGTACGCGGAGGATGTCGAGGAGTCGCAGGCCTGGCTGGCGGTGCTGCGCCAGCAGCAGGCCCGCCTCGCCGCCGTCGCCGCCGAGACGGAGGCCCGGCGCCGCGAGGTGGTCGCGGAGGAGCGCGCCAAGCGCACCGTGCTGGCCCGCCTCCAGGAAGAGCGCGCCGCCTTCGAGCGGATGGTCGCCGAGCTGGAGGAGGACTCGCGCCAGCTGGAGGCGCTGATCCGGCGCAGCCAGGGTGCGCCGCGCAGCGTGGCGCTCGCCCGCAGCCTGGCCGGTTTCATCTGGCCCGCCCGCGGCGTCTTCACTTCTGGGTTCGGCATCCGGCGCCATCCCATCTTCCGCATCCGACGGATGCACACCGGGCAGGACATCGCGGCGCCCTACGGCTCGCCCGTGCTGGCCGCAGGGGACGGCCGGGTGATCTATACCGGCTGGTTCGGCGGGTACGGGAAGATCGTGGTGCTCGATCACGGCGACGGCCTCTCCACGCTGTACGCCCACCTCTCCGCGATCCTCGTAGGGGTGGGGCAGGCCGTACGCCGGGGGCAGGTGGTCGGACGGATCGGCAGCACCGGCTACAGCACCGGGCCGCATGTCCACTTCGAGGTGCGGGTGCAGGGCCGGCCGATCGACCCGGCCCGCCGGTGAGCCGATGCCCCGCCCCAGGTCGCCGGTTGGACGCCGGGCGGGTAGAATGATGGGCGTGAACACTTCGCTACCCCTCTCGCGTCGCCTCATCGTCACGGCGGTGCTGGTGGTGGTCCTGGCCCTGGTCGGGGCGATCATCGCCCAGACCGCGCCCGACCCCCGGCGCCAGGGTCGCGCGCTGCTGGACGCCGTCGTCCGCCAGGTCCAGCAGACCTTCATCCGCCGCGTCGCCGACGACCAGCTTTACGCCGGAGCGACCAAGGCCCTGCTGGAGGAGGCCGGCACCGCCTGTGCGCGGCGGGTGACCGCGCCGCAGCCGACCGGCACCGGGCGCGCGCGGTTCTATGCGCTGCTGGACCGGGTAGAGGCGCAGTGCGCCGACCCCCAGCGCGGCCCGGACGCGCTCTACCTGGCCGCAGCCAAGGGCATGTTGGAGGCGCTCGGGGACCAGTACACCCGTCTGATGGACCCCCGCGCCTACCAGATGTTCCTGCAGGACACCCAGGGATTCTTCTCGGGCATCGGGATCTACATCGACGTGAAGGACGACTACCCCATCGTGGTGCAGCCGATCGCCAACACCCCGGCGGCCCGAGCGGGGTTGAAGGCTGGCGACCGCATCGTGGTCGTGGACGGCGTGGCGACCAGGGGGATGTCGCTGCAGGAGGCGGTGACGCGGATCCGCGGCAAGGAGGGGACCCCCGTCCGGCTGCGCATCCGGCGCGGCGAGGCGGAACTGGACGTCACCATCGTCCGCGCCCGGATTCAGATCACGGCCGCGGAGGGACCGGAGAGCCTGGACGAGGCCACGCGCCAGGAGCTGGCGCGCCAGCGGATCGGCTATGTGAAACTCATCACCTTCAACCACGAGCGGGCCGTGGAGGAGTTCGACCGCGTGGTGGAGCAGGCCCGGCGCGACGGCGCCAGGGCGCTGATCTTCGACCTGCGCACCAACGGCGGCGGGCTTCTCGACCAGGCCATCCGCGTGGCCAGCCGCTTCCTGCCCACGGGTCAGCCGATCCTCCACCTCTACGATCGAAACGGCCGCCGGGCCTCGGAGCGCTCCCGGCGTGGGGCGAAGATCGCCCTGCCCACGGTGGTGCTGGTGAACGAGTTCTCGGCCAGCGCCTCCGAGATCGTGGCCGGGGCGCTGCAGGACAGCGGGACGGCCACCATCGTCGGCGTCCATACCTTCGGCAAGAACCTCATTCAGTCCATCGTCGACCTGCCCATGGGCGCCGGCGCCGCGATCACCTCGGCGAAGTGGGTCACCCCCCGGGGGCAGGACATCAGCGGGAAGGGGTTGACCCCCGACGTCGTGGTGGGGGAGCCGGAGGAGCGGCTGCGCGCCACCCTCAAGGGGCGGCCCGAGGCGGAGGTGGAGCAGCGCCTGGCGCAGATGCGGGCCGAGCAACTGCGCCGCGCCGTGGAGATCCTCAGGCAGAAACTCCAGCGCAGCCTCCGCCTGCCTGCCGCGGCATAGCGATGGCCCGTCGGCGCCGGGGGTCTTCTGCGCTGGCGTGGATCGCCGCGGCCGCCGCCGTCCTGGCGATGGGGGTCGCGCTGGGGCTGGCCGCCGCCGCGGGACTGGTACGGTGGGGGGCGGAGGCGCCTCCGCCGGTTCCGGCCCGGCCGCCGGTCGGGCCCCGGACCCTCCCTGCTGCGCCTCCAGGCGCGCCCGCCCCACGGACTGTTCCGGAGCGGACGCCCGCGCCGCCGGTCGGGCGGGCGGCGATCATCTTCGACGATGCCGGGGGTAGCCTGGAGGACCTGGAGCAGATCATCGCCCTGGGGAGGCCGGTGACGGTCGCCGTCCTGCCCGGGCTGCGCTTTTCGCGGGAGGTCGCCGAGCGCGCCCGCGCCGCCGGATTGGAGGTGTTCCTGCACCTGCCCCTCGAACCGGAGGATCCCACCAAGACCCTCGGCCCCGGTGGCATCACCACGGCGATGTCCGAAGCGGAGATCGAGCGCGCCGTGCGGGCCGGCCTGGACGCCGTTCCCCAGGCGGTCGGCGTGAACAACCACATGGGCTCGAAGGGCACCGCCGACCCCCGGGTGATGCGGGCCGTGCTGCGCGTGGTGCGGGAGCGCAACCTGCGCTTCGTGGACAGCGTCACCTCTCCCCGCAGCGTGGCCGCGGCCATGGCCGCGGAGATGGGTATCCCCGTCGCCTCGCGCCAGGTCTTTCTGGACAACGAGAACGATCCCGCCGCCATCCGGGCCCAGCTGCGCCGCCTGATCCGCCTGGCCCGGACGACGGGCGAGGCCGTGGCCATCGGCCATGCCCAGCGGGTCACGGCGCAGGTGCTCCGGGAGATGCTGGGAGAATTCGATACGGCGGGTATCGAGCTCGTGCCGGCGTCGGCGCTGGCGCGCTGAGGAGGACATCCCCATGGCCGCTCAGGCCGCCGTGATCGCCCCGAGGGAAGACGCCTGGGAAGTGGCGCTGCGCCAGTTCAACCTCGCCGCCGATTACCTCCCGCTCAAGCGCGGGATCCGCGAGTTTCTGGCCTACCCCAAGCGCGAACTCACCGTGAACTTTCCCGTCAAGATGGACGACGGCTCGGTGCGCATCTTCACCGGCTACCGGGTCCACCACAGTACCGTGCTGGGACCCACCAAGGGAGGCATCCGGTATCACCCGGAGGTCACCCTGAACGACGTGCGGGCCCTGGCCATGTGGATGACCTGGAAGTGCTCCGTCCTGGGACTGCCCTACGGTGGGGCGAAGGGCGCCGTGGTCGTCAACCCCAAGGAGCTCTCCAACGACGAACTGGAGCACCTCACCCGCCGCTATGCCACCGAGATTAGCCTGCTGATGAGCCCGGAGGGCGACATTCCCGCGCCGGACCTGGGGACGAACGCCCAGATCATGGCCTGGATCATGGACACCTACAGCATGCACCGCGGCCACTCCACACCCTCCGTGGTGACGGGCAAGCCGCTGGCCATCGGCGGTTCCTACGGGCGCGCCGAGGCGCCCGGGCGCGGTGTGTGGCTGGTGGCGCGGGAGGCCTGCCGGCGGGTGGGGATCCCCCTGGACGGAGCGGCGGTGATCATCCAGGGGTTCGGCGCCGTCGGGTCCACGGTCGCCTCTCTCCTCCACGACCACGGGTGTCGCATCGTGGCCGTGTCCGACAGCAGCGGCGGGGCTTACAACTCCCGGGGGATCGACCCCCGGGCGCTGCGGCGCCACAAGGACGAGCACCGGACCGTTCAGGGGTTCCCGGGCACCGAGCGCGTGACCAACGCCGAGATGTTGGAGCTCCCCTGCGATATCCTCGTGCCGTGCGCGGTCCAGGGCCAGATTACCGGAGAGAACGCCCCCCGCCTCCGCACCCGGATCGTCGTCGAAGGCGCCAACGGCCCCCTCACCCCTGATGCCGACCGCGTCCTGGCCGAGCGCCGGATTCTCGTCGTCCCCGACATCATCGCCAACGCCGGCGGCGTCATCGTCTCCTACTTCGAGTGGGTGCAGGGACTGCAGCAGTTCTTCTGGACGGAGGAGGAGGTCAATCGGAACCTCGAGCGCATCATCCTGCGCAGTTTCCACCAGGTGATGGCCACGGCGGAAGAGAAAGGCACGACCCTGCGCACCGCGGCACTGATCCGAGCCATCGGCAGGGTGGCGGACGCCCTGATGACCCGGGGGATCTACCCCTAAAGCCGACGGCCGGGGTCCACAAAGGGAGCGGCTCCTCCCCCCGCGTCCGTGAGAAGGAAGGGGGGAGGGGGCGGCGAAACGGTTTCCCCAAAATCCGGAACGACCAGAAGTGGTGCAGCAGATCAGCGCCCGTCGTGCGCGGTGCGACGGTGTTTCCCCCTGATCAGGGGGATTCTGTGCGCTCTCCGCCGCGGCGCGGAGCGGGAAGGGAGGGAGGGGCTCGGTCCAGTCCAGGAGAGCGGTTGGCACCGGGTGGTTCATTCCATCACGTGAGGAGGCTGATAGGCGGATGAAGCGACTCCAGATTCCCGTAGCGTTGACGATCGCGGTGCTGCTGGTCGCGGCCTTCCTGGCCCCGCTGGCGCCCGCCGCTACCGTGGGTCCCGTCACCGACCCGATCGGGGTGGTTCGGATCAACCGCGGGCAGCCCATTACCATCGCCTCCTGGCTCGTCATCGCCGGACCCGATGCGAGCCTGGGCGTGGACAGCAACCGGGGTATCGAGATCGCCATCGCCGACAAGGGCCGCGTGCTGGGCTTTCCGATCCGGCTGATCAAGGAGGACTCGGGCTGCAACGCCGAGGGCGGCGTGGCCGCGGCCACAAAGATCGCCGCGAACAAGGCCGTCGTGGCCGCCATCGGCAGCTCCTGCTCCAGCGAGGCCGTGCCCGGCGCGCCCATCCTCTGGAAGGCGGGCATCGTCACCGTGTCCCCCTCCAACACCGCGCCCAAGCTGACCGACCCCAAGCGGGGCCCGGACTACGACGGCTACCTGCGCACGGCGCACAATGACCTGGTGCAGGGAAAGGTCGCCGCAGAATTCGCCCGGAAGTCGTTGAAGGTCAGCCGGGCGGCGACGATCCACGACGGCAGCCCGTATGCCGAGGGGCTGGCCAACGCCTTCGCCGATAACTTCAAGAAGCTCGGCGGAACGATCACCGCGCAGGAGGCGATCGCTCCGACCGACACCGACATGCGCCCGGTCCTGACGAAGATTGCCGCCGGGAAGCCCGAGCTGCTGTACTTCCCCATCTTCATCGCAGCCGGTGGGTTCGTTGTCCGACAGGCGAAGGAGGTTGCCGGCTTCGCCAATGTGAAGCTGATGTCCGCAGACGGCACCTTCTCACCGGACTTCCGCAAGGCGGCAGGCGACGCGGTCGTGGGCGTGTATAACTCGAGCCCGGATCTGTCTCCGGCGGTGCTGGGCCCCGGATACGCCAAGTTCCTGGAGAAGCATCAGAAGCGGTACGGGGAGAAGCCACTGTCGGCGTTTCACCCGCACGCGTACGACGCGGCGATGATGATCTTCGCCGCCATCGAGAAGGTGGGGAAGAAAGACGCCGCGGGCAACCTCTACATCGGCCGGAAGGCGCTGCGCGATGCGCTCTTCGCCACGAAGAACTTCAAGGGGCTGACCGGGACGCTGACCTGCAACCAGTTCGGCGACTGCGCGGACCCGAAGATTGCCGTGTACGTGAGCGTGTCCGCAGATCCGGCCAAATGGAATCCCGGGACGGATCCTAAGAAGATCTACCCGTAGGGTTGCGGGACATCGTGGGGTGATGCTCTGAGGGGATGGGTCCGGTCGTGCCGGCCCATCCCCTCTTGACGCAAGGACGCGGGGGGACGGACACAGATCATGGGGGTCAACGCGATGGCGCTGCCGCGGAGCCGCTGGTGGCGCCGGCTGTCCGTCATCGAACTCTACCTCTGGGCCTTCCGGCTGGCCGTCGTCCTGGTGGTGGTCTGGGGTGTGGTGGGGACCGTCCGGGCGGCCCGCTACTCGGGCGAGGTCTGGCTCGACTTCGTCGTCTTCGGGTTCTCCCAGGGCGCGATCTACGCCCTCATCGCCCTGGGCTACACCATGGTCTACGGCATCCTGCGCATGATCAACTTCGCCCACGGCGACATCTTCATGGTGGGGGCCTACACCGCCTACTACGCCGCGCGGGCGCTGGACCAGCGGGGGATCTTCAACAGCCGACCGCTGCTGAGCCTGGCCCTCATCCTCGTCGTGGCCATGGTGGTCTCCATGGTCACCGCCCTGCTGGTCGAACGGGTCGCCTACCGCCCCCTGCGACGGGCCCCGCGGCTGGTGCCCCTGATCTCGGCGATCGGGGCCTCTTTCTTCCTGGAGTACGCCGTCCGCGGCCTCTACGGCTCCGGGTTCCAGGCCTATCCCGAGTTCAACGTCTTCAAGGGCGAGTGGGTGCTCTTCGGCGTCGGCATTCTGCGCACCCAGGCCGTGGTCATCGTCTCCGCGCTCATCCTCATGGCCGCGCTCTATCTGTTTGTGATGCGCACCAAGACGGGTACGGCGATGCGTTCGGTGGCCGAGGACATGGAGGTGGCGGCGTTGATGGGCATCAACGTCGACCGGATTATCGTCATCACCTTCGCCATCGGCGGGGCCGCGGCGGGCGCCGCCGGCATCCTCTACGCCCTGGTCTTCAAGCAGGTGCACTTCTTCATGGGGTTCTATCCGGGGATCAAGGCCTTCACCGCGGCGGTGCTGGGCGGGATCGGCAACATCCCCGGCGCGTTGCTGGGCGGCGTGGCCCTCGGCCTGATCGAGTCCGTGGCCCCGATCCTGGTCCTGGACGGCCTGGGGATTGTCGCCCCCTACCAGCTCAAGGACGTCACGGCCTTCATCATGCTGGTGATGGTCCTCATCTTCCGGCCGTCGGGGATCCTGGGGGAGCGGCTGGCCACGAAGAAGGCGTAGCCCGATGAGCACCCGATCACCGTTGCGGCATGCGGTACGGATCGGCCTCCTCTGGGGGACGGGAGCGCTGTTCATCTCGCTCGTCGGCCTGATCGAAGCGCTCCAGCAGCGGCAGATCGTCACCGGGATCGTCTCCGGGGGACACACCATCCTCCTGGTGTTGATCCTGGCGGCGGGGCTCTCCCTGGCGCGCCCGCTGACCGCCGTGGGGGCGGGGGTGCGGCTCGGCGCAGCGGCGCTCGCCGGGGTGATCGCCGCTCTTCCCGTCGCGCTGTGGCTGCTCCTGAGCCGGGTGGTCAACTTCCGCGCCATGATCGTCGGCGCGACCCCGGAGCTGTACACCATCCTCTCCCTGGGGCGGGGCCCGGCGGTCCTTCCGTGGCTCCTCCTCGGCGGCGCCCTGCTGGCTGCGGTCGGCATGGCGCTGACGATGCTCCCGCGCGAGGCCCAATCCCTGGCCACCACCGGGCTGGTCACGCTCCTCATCATCGGGCTGCTCCAGGAACAGGTGCAGCTGATCCTTCAGGCGCCGTGGCTGACCCGGATCCGGGAGGCGCTCTTCACCTTTGACGGCCTGACGCCGCTGGGCGCCGTGATCGTCGTCGCGCTGAGCGCGGGGGTGAGCAGTCTCTGGCACCGGCAGCGGCCGAGAGCCAGGGCGCGACTGGCGCAGTGGCCCCCCGCCCGGCGGCGCTGGCTGCAGGTCGGCGGGTTTGCCGCCGCCGTGGCGCTGATCCTCCTGCTGCCGCTGTTCGTCGGCCCCTTCTTCTCCCAGGTGCTGGTGTTGGTCGGCCTGTACACGCTGATGGGGATGGGGTTGAACCTCGAGGTAGGGTTCGCCGGGTTGCTGGACATCGGGTTCGTCGCCTTCTGGGCCATCGGCGCCTACACCGTGGGGTTGCTGACCTCGTCGAGCCCCCAGGCCATCGCCCATCTCTCCTGGTGGACGGCAACGCTGATCGCCGCGGTCGTCTCGCTGATCTCGGGGTTTCTCTTCGGGTTGCCCATCCTCGGCATCCGGGGCGACTACCTGGCCATCGCCACGCTGGGCTTTGGCGAGATCATCCGCCTACTGGTGCTGTCGGATTTCCTCCGGCCGTGGCTGGGCGGGTCGCAGGGCGTGCTCGGGATTCCCAAGCCGGTGCTCTTCGGCTTTGAGTTTCGGGGTCCGGAGCAACTCTTCTTCATCACCATCGGGGCCAGCGCCATCGTGGCCTTTGTCGCCGCCCGGCTGCGCGACTCGCGTCTGGGCCGGGCCTGGATGGCGATGCGCGAGGACGAAGATGTAGCCCAGGCCATGGGCATCAACACCGTCAACATCAAACTCCTGGCCTACGGCATCGGCGCCGTCTTCGCCGGGGTGAGCGGGGCCATCTTCGCCGTCATGGTCGGCTCCGTCTTCCCCCACTCCTTCTCCGTGCTGGTCTCGATCAACGTCCTGGCCCTGATCATCGTGGGCGGAATGGGCAGTCTGCCCGGGGTCGTCGTCGGCTCCCTGGCCCTGGTCGGCCTGCCCGAGTTGTTGCGCGAGTTCTCCGACTACCGCTTCCTGGTCTACGGCGCGGTGCTGATGGTGATGATGATCCTCCGCCCGGAGGGGCTGTGGCCCGCTGCGGCCCAGCGCCGCGAGTTGCACGAGGAGGTGGCGGCCGTGCCCGAGCGGGAAGCGGTGGAGATGCTTCCGGGGAGCGATGGCTAGATGGGACTGCTCGTCTCCCGGGGCTTGACCAAGCGGTTCGGCGGCCTGGTGGCGATCAACCAGCTCGACCTGGATGTCGCCGAGCGGAGCATCCACAGCGTGATCGGGCCCAACGGCGCGGGGAAGACCACCTTTTTCAACTGCGTGACGGGGTTCTACCGGGCGGAGGAGGGAAGCATCGAGTTCGACGGCACGCCCCTGGAGGGGCTCAGTCCGGACCGGATCACCACGATGGGCATCGCCCGCACCTACCAGAACATCCGCCTCTTCGCCAACATGACAGCGATGGAGAACATCCTGGTGGGGATGCACCCGCACCTCACCTCGGGGTGGCTGGGCGCGATCCTGCGCACCCCCGCCACCGTGCAGGAGGAGCGCCTGGCCCACCAGCAGGCCCGGGAGCTCCTCCAGTTCGTCGGTCTGCGGGGCAAAGGCGACCTGCTGGCCAAGAACCTCCCCTACGGACTGCAGCGCCGGCTGGAGATCGCCCGGGCCCTGGCCTCCCGGCCCCGGTTGCTGCTCCTGGACGAGCCCACCGCCGGGATGAACCCGCGGGAGACCATTGAGATGATGGCCTTCATCCGGCGGCTGCGCGACGAGCTGGGCATCACCATCGTCCTGATCGAGCACCAGATGCGGGTGGTGATGGGGATTTCCGACCTGGTCACGGTGCTGGACTACGGAACCAAGATCTCCGAGGGCACGCCGAAAGAGGTGCAGAACGACCCGCGCGTCATCGAGGCCTACCTCGGCCGGCGGGGGGCGGTGGCGCACTGATGGCCCTGCTGGAAGTGGAGAACCTGCACGTCTACTACGGCCAGATCCATGCCCTGAAAGGGATCTCCCTCCGGGTCGATCAGGGCGAGATCGTGACGCTCATCGGCGCCAACGGCGCGGGGAAGAGCACGACCCTCAAGACCATCTCCGGGCTGCTCCGGCCGCGGGAAGGCCGGATGCGGCTGGGGGAGGAGGACCTGGGCGCCCTGCCTCCGCACGACATCGTGGCCAAAGGCGTGGTCCAGGTTCCCGAGGGCCGGCGGATCTTCGGCCGCCTGACCGTGATGGAGAACCTCCTGATGGGCGCCTACGCCCGGACGGACCGCGCGGGAATCGCCGCGGACCTGGAGCGGGTCTTCGCCCTCTTTCCCCGGTTGAAAGAGCGGCAGTCCCAGGTGGCGGGGACGCTCTCCGGCGGGGAGCAGCAGATGCTGGCCATCGGCCGGGGCCTGATGGGTGCGCCAAAGGTGCTGCTGCTGGACGAGCCCTCCATGGGATTAGCCCCCGTCCTGGTGGAGCAGATCTTCGAGACCATCACCGATATCAACCGGCAGGGCACAACGATCCTGCTCGTGGAGCAGAACGCCTTCATGGCCCTCCAGGTCGCCCACCGGGGGTATGTGCTGCAGACCGGCGAGATTGCGCTGGCCGGGTCGGCCAAAGAGCTGCAGGCCAACGAGGAAGTGCGCAAGGCCTATCTCGGAGGATAGCCGCCGACCGTCGGCTGATCTCCCGCCGACTGCGCCTGCTGGACCCCGGCGCCGCCCCAGGAGATCGGGATCGTCACCGTGAAGGTCGTCCCCTCCTGGGGACGGCTGGTGACGCTGATCTGCCCGCCGTGCGCCTCCACGATGTGCTTGGCGATGGCCAGCCCCAGGCCTGTGCCGCCCGAGCCGCGCGTCCGCGAGCGGTCCGCCCGGTAGAAGCGTTCGAAGACGTGGGGCAGGTCTTCCGGCCTGATCCCCTGGCCGCTGTCGTGCACCGCGATCTCCACGGCACCGTTCACCGGCCGGGCCCGGATCTCCACGCGCCCGCCGGGCGGCGTGTACTTCAGGGCGTTGTCCACCAGATTGGTAAAGACCTGTTCCAGGCGGTCGGCGTCGGCGACAACGACCAACCCCGCCGGCAGGGACTGGATCAGGGTGAGCCGGGAGTGGTCGGCCAGGGGCCGCAACTTGTCCACGGTGTGCGCGATCAGCTCGCCGAGGTCGACCGGCCTGGGGTTGAGGGTGACGCGCTTGCTCTCCAGGAGGGAGAGGTCGAGCAGGTCGTCCACCAGTTTGACCAGACGGTCGGTCTCGCTCTGGATGATGGAGAGGAACCGCCGTGCCGTGTCTTCGTCGCGCATGGCGCCGTCCAGCAGCGTCTCGACGAAGCCTTTGATCGAGGTCAGCGGCGTGCGCAGCTCGTGGGAGACGTTGGCCGTGAGCTCGCGACGCAGCCGTTCGGTCTGCCGCACCTCGGTGACGTCGCGCAGCACGGCCACGGCCCCGGTGATCTCGCCGTCGTGTCCCCGGACGGGGGCGCAGTGGGCCTCGATCACCCGGTCGCCCATCGCCCCCGGCGGGAGTTCCTCGGCCGTGACCCGCCCGCAGGCCGTCGCCTCGTGCAGCATGGCCGCCAGGCGCCGCTGGCCGAACACCGCCGCGGCGCTGCGGCCGAGGACCTCCTCGCGCCGCACGCGCAAGAGCTCTTCGGCGCTGCGGTTGAGCACCGTGATCGCATCGCGGCGGTCGGTGGCGATGACCGCCTCCGTCATCGCGGCGACGATGGCCTCGATGCGATTGCGTTCGTCGGAGATGGCGGCGACGGTCTGCTCCAGCCGCCCGGCCATGGTGTTGAAGGTCCGTCCCAGGGCGGCCAGTTCGTCGGCCCCGTGCACGGGCGCGCGGGTGGAGAGGTCGCCGGCGCTGATGCGCGACGCCGCCTCGCCCAGGGCCAGCAGCGGGCGAGTGATGCGGCGGGAGAGCCAGGCGCCGCCGACGACCGCCGCGATCAGCCCCAGCACCATCGCCCCCAGCAGCGCCGGCGCCGTCTTCTGGAGCTGGCGGAAGACCCAGGCCCGCGGCGCGGAGACGTGCACGACGCCGACGACCTTCCCGTCCCGGTCGAGGATGGGCGCCGCGGCGTACACGCGCCTTATCCCCTGGGGGTCGGCACGGACGGCCTGCGCTTCCTCGCCGGCGAAGGCGGCGGTGATCTCGGGCGCGGAGGGGTCGACGGCTCCCCCGGGCGACCGTCCCGTGGCATCCAGCAGGGCGATGGTCGCATCCTTCCGCCAACGCAGCTGCTGGACCATGGTCTGCAGTTGGGGCAGGTCCTGGCCCGGATCCTCGGCGTACTCGCGCATCATCAACGAGATCAGCTTGGCCTGGGTGGCCACGACGTAGGCGTAGGTGTTGACGTACTGTCGCTCCAGGGCCCGGACCATGTAGGCCGTGAAGATGACCAGGACCAGGAAGACCAGCAGCAGATGGCTCCCCGTGATGTGCCAGCGGATGGAGCGTCGCATCAGGTCTGCGCCGCCGTGCCCCGCGGGGCGGGGGCCTTGAACTTGTAGCCCACGCCCCGGACGGTGACGATATAGGTCGGTGCGGCGGGGTCGTCTTCGATCTTCTCGCGCAACCGGCTGATGTGCATGTCCACGGTGCGCGTGCTCCCGTAGTAGTCGTACCCCCAGAGATGTTCCAGAAGAAAGTCGCGGGTGAAGACGCGGTTGGGATGGGTCAGCAGGAGGCGCAGGAGTTCGAACTCTTTGGCCGTGAGGTCGACGGGCCGGCCGTGCAGGGTGACTTCGCGGGTGGCCGGGTCCAGGGTCAGGGCGCCGCTGCGCAGGGGACCGCTGGTCCCTTCGCGCCCCTCGGGCGCGGCCCGGCGGAGGATCGCCCGCACCCGGGCCACCAGCTCGCGCGGGCTGAAGGGCTTGGTGACGTAGTCGTCGGCGCCGAGCTCCAGACCGACGACCCGCTCCAGTTCGCCGCCTTTGGCCGTGAGCATGATGATCGGCACCGCGGACTCGCGGCGGATCTGCCGGCAGACCTCCAACCCGTCGACGTGGGGCAGCATGATGTCCAGGATGACCAGGTCGGGACGCTCTTGGCGCACAACGGCCGCGGCGTCACGTCCGTCGAAGGCGCTGACCACGGCGTACCCTGCCTGGGTCAGATTGTAGCGGACCAGTTCCACGATGTGGGGTTCGTCGTCCACGACCAGGATCTTCTGGCTCACATCACCCTCCGTATCTCGCCGCCCAGATAGGCGGTGATGGCGATCAGGACGGCGCCCAGGCCGGCCAGGGCCACCGCCACTCCCCCGGCCGGGCCCCGCTTCCGCCAGCGCAGGAGGAAGATCCCCGCATATACCGCGGTGACGACGTAGGCCAGCAGGCTGTGGGTTCGGTGCCGGTCGATGAAGGTCTGGCCGACGCCCTGCGCTCGGAGCGGGAGGTAGTCGACAAAGCCCGTGATGATCGCCCCCACGGCACCCAGCACCCCCAATCCGATGAGGTAGCGCGAGGCGGTGGCGTAGAACCGGTCGGACGTCCTCAGAGAGAGCAGGTCGAACAGGAAGCTCGTCAGCCACAGCGCCACGGGGAAATGGACGAGGAGCGGGTGGACGAGAAACGGCATCTAGCGCAGCCCGTCCATGACGATCTGCAGCAGGGCGGCCACCCCGCGGGCCGCATTCTGCACCGCAGCGAGGTTCCCGCTCTTCACCCCCGCCGCGGCCAGCTCATCGGCGGCCTCCAGGACGATCATCACCGAGGCGGCGTTCCGCTCCCCCTTGATATCGGTCAGAATGCCGTCGCCCTGGCCCTGGCAGACGTGCCCCCAGGAACCGTTGAAGTTCTTCCCCTTCGTCCCCTCGATGCAGTTCAAGGCGTGGCCGAGGTGGGTCACCGCCGCGGCCGCAGCCTGGGAGGCCGCCGAGTTCTTCGCGTGCTCGATGGCCGTCCGCAGCTGCCCGGCCGCTTTGTTCCCCGCCTGGGCGGGCGGGCCGTAGTCGCCGCCCCCGCTTCCGCCGTACTGCCCCAGGGCCGCCGCCCCGGCCACCCCCACGAGCAGTCCCGCCGCCACGAGTACCGCCGGTATCCGCCTCACCCTCCTCACCTTCCCCCTATCATATGACTTCGCCGCCCCCTCGGGCCGCGCCACCTGCATACGCCACCCGTCGGCCTCCGGGTGTCACAGGAGGGTAACGGAGATGTAAACGCCGCCGGCAAGGAAGCTCTTCCAGGGCGTCGAAGGCGATGAATCGTCATGCCCGACGACGTGCTGTTTCCTCCGCCCCCGACCCCCGAAGCCATCGAGTGGCCGGGCAGCGCCATCGGCGCCGGCAACTGCATCACCCGCACGAAGACCCGGACCGCCGTCTTCGACAAAGCCATCGATCGGATCGAGGGGCGCCGGGATGCCCTCGTCGGCGCCGCGGTGGCCCACATCACCCGACGGGCCGGCCGGGAGCCGCTGTACCGGCACGATGTCGTGATCCACGGCGTTCGGGTGCGGGTCACGACGAACTCTCCCCATCTCTACGACTTCTGGGTGGACAACTGGTACGGGGTGGAGGAATGGCAGGCCGCCACCGGCCGGCGTCCGCCCCGCGATCCGCAGATCACGGTCTACGCCCTGGGCGGAGTCGCCGACCAACAGGAAGCCGCGTACTACAGCCGCAAGACGAATACCATCGTCTTCTTCAATACGGCCTACTACGGCCAGCTGAAGTCCTGGGTGCTGGGCGCGGTAGGACGGGTGCTGGCCGAGGAGTACGGGATCCACTCCATCCACGGCGCCTGCGTGGAGGTGGACGGTCGGGGCGTGCTGTACATCGCCCCCACCGGGACGGGGAAGAGCACCTCCTCCTACGGATTGATGGCCCATCCGCGGACGCGCTTCCACTCCGATGACTGGGTCTACGTGCGGTACACCTACGCCCTCCGGGACGGGCGCCGCCTGCATCCCGTGGCCGTGCGCCCGGCGCAGGGGAGCGAGGTGCGGGGCTACCAGGTGTTCCGGTGGCTGGCGCGGCAGGGTGCGGAGCGCACCGACGCCACCGTGTACGGGCTCGACCTGGAGCACCGGGAGGTGGCGGTGCCGGTGCGGGCCCTGGACCTCGAGGCCCCCGTGGAAGCCTACGCCTATACCTCGGAGAAGATCTTCTACCTGCGGACCAACCTGGTGGAGAACTTTCCGCTGGCCGCAATGGAGATGCTGCGCTCCAAGATGGAGAACGTGCCCGAGATCACCCCGGCCTTTCTGCAGCGCCGCGACCCGGCGCTGGAGGATCTGGTGGAGGCCATCCGCCGGGAAGGGGGTGCGGTCTCCGAGTTCTTCGCCGACACGTCGCGGGACCAGCTCAAGCGGCTGCTGGGCCGGCTGATCGCTTTCGACAACGCCCGGGCGATGCTGGACATCGCCCGGGTCCTGCCGCCCGAGCGGGTCTTTACCCGCCCCCTGGAGCCCGCGCGGCTGTCCACCGTCTTCCTGCTGCGGCGCGACAGCGCCGACGCGACGGTGGCGGAGCGGCTGACGCTGGGGGCCTTCATGTCCGCGTTGCTGATCGGGGAGACGCCGGAGAAGAAACGGGAGATCGCCTATAACGCCTACCGGGCCGTGGACGACGAGGAAGAGAAACTCTACATCCTCGGCCTGGAGCACGAGGCCGGAGGAGGCGAGGTGTTCCGGGTGTTCGAGCGGCGGCAGGATGTTCCGGAGACCCTGCGGGAAGAGTTCGAGCTGTTCCGGGTCATGCACGGCAGCTGCGCAACCTACGGCCTGAACACGATCCTCACCGCCGACCCCCGGGTGCGGGACCGCAAGGAGGCGGTGGCCCTCACGATGCGTCTCATCGCCGTCCTGATCGAGCACCAGCCCCAGACCCTGCGGCTGACCCTGGACGACTATCGGCCCTTCCTGGCCGCATCGCCCCTGCGCCCCGTGCCCTCCCCGTACCCCGCGACATAGAATGGAGGACGGGAGGGTCTCCGATGGCTGAGCGCACGACCATCCGCGATCCGCTGGCGTACCTGGACGACGAACTGCGGGACCTCAGAGCACGTGGGTTGTTCCGCTGGCCCCGACTGCTGGAGGGCCCGCAGGAGCCCGTGGCCCGGTACGACGGCGTCGAGGTGATCAACCTCTGTTCCAACAACTACCTGGGGCTGGCCAACCACCCCGCGTTGAAGGACGCGGCGCGGCGGGCCCTGGACGCACTGGGGGTGGGCTCCGGCGCGGTGCGGACCATCGCCGGGAACATGGCCATTCACCGCCAGGTGGAGGAGGAGCTGGCCCGCTTCAAGCACACCGAGGCCACCCTGCTCTACCAGTCGGGGTTCACGGCCAACGCCGGGACGGTCAGCGCCATCCTGGGCAAAGAGGACGTGATCGTGAGCGACGAGCTGAACCACGCCAGCATCATCGACGGCGCACGGCTGTCGGGGGCGACGAAGAAGATCTACCCCCACAAGGATGTCGCCGCGGCCCGGAGGTTGCTGGAGGAGTCCCGAGGCGCCCGCCACATCCTGTTGATCACCGACGGGGTGTTCAGCATGGACGGCGACATCGCCCCCCTGCCCGATCTGGTCCGGCTGGCCGAGGAGTTCGGCGCGATCATGATGGTTGACGATGCCCACGCCAGCGGCGTGCTCGGACGCGCCGGGCGGGGGACGGTGGACCACTTCGGCCTCCACGGTCGTGTCCACATCCAGGTCGGCACGCTGTCCAAAGCCTTTGCCTGCCAGGGGGGCTATGTGGCCGGCAGTCGGACTCTCGTCGATTACCTGATCCACCGGGCGCGCCCGCTGCTGTTCAGCACCTCCCACCCCCCGGCGGTGGCGGCGACGGCCCTGGCCGCGGTCCGGCTCGTGCAACAGCAGCCCGAACTCATCGACAGACTGTGGGAAAACACCCGCTTCTTCAAGCAGGGCCTCGCGCAGCTCGGCTTCGACACGGGGATGAGCGAAACGCCCATTACCCCGGTGATCGTGGGCGAGGAGCGACGCGCCATGGAGCTCTCCGACCGGCTCTTCGCCCTGGGCGTCTTTGCCCTCGGGATCGCCTTCCCCACCGTCCCGCGGGGCAAGGCGCGCGTCCGGACCATCGTCACCGCCGGCCACACCACGGAGCACCTGCGGCGGGCCCTGGACGCCTTCGAGCGCGCCGGGCGGGAGCTGCACCTGATTTGAGGGCCATGAAGACCTTCCAGCAGCTGCTGAGCCCTGCCGAGGCCCGGGCGGCGTTCGCTCGGGTCTACACGCCTCGCCCGCTGGGCGCGGAGCGGGTGGAGCTCCTGAGGGCCTACGGCCGCGTCCTTGCCGAGGAGATCCGCGCCGCCACCGACCTGCCGGCCTTCGACCGCTCGACGGTGGACGGCTATGCAGTACGGGCCGCGGATACGGCGGAGGCCTCCCGGGGCGCGCCGGTGCCGCTGGTCGTCGCTGGCGAGGTCTCCATGGGCCGTCCGGCTCCGGTGCAGGTGGGCCGCGGGCAGGCGGTGCGCATCCCGACCGGCGGCGCGATCCCCGCCGGCGCCGACGCCGTCGTCATGCAGGAGCATACCGTGCGCAGGGACGGGACGGTGTATGTGGAGCGCCCGGTGGCGCCGGGGGAGAATCTGGTGCGCCGGGGGGAGGATGTGCGGGCGGGCGAGGTGGTGCTGGCGCGGGGCCGGCGTCTGCGTCCCCAGGACCTCGGGCTGCTCGCCGGGTTGGGCCGGGCCGCGGTCGAGGTGTTCCTGCGTCCGCGCGTCGCCGTGGTCGTTACCGGGGACGAGCTGCTTCCCCCCGGGGCCGCCGCGGGCGAGGGCCAGATCTATGACATGAACACCTACACCCTGGCCGGCCTGATCGAGGCCGCGGGGGGGCTGCCCGTCTGCTGCGGGATCGTCGGCGACAACCTGCAACTGGTCGTCGAGCGCGCGCGGAGCGCCCACCGGAGTGCGGACGCCGTCATCCTGGCCGGCGGGAGTTCGGTGGGCGAGCGGGACGTCGTCGCCGACGCCATCGCGGCGCTGGGCGATCCGGGAATCGTCGTCCACGGGATCGCCATCCGTCCCGGGAAGCCCACCGTCCTGGCCGTGGCCGACGGGAAGCCGGTCTTCGGGCTTCCGGGCAACGTCGTCTCGGCCATGGTGATCTTCGACCAGTTCGTCCGGCCGGTCGTGGAGGCGCTGGCCGGCGCGGAGACCCCGCCGACCGTAGGTCGCCTCGTCTGCGCCCGGCTGGCCGCCACGCTGCGCGCCGGGGATCGCGAGGATCACGTGCGCGTCACGCTCGAGGTCCGGGAAGGCACGCTGTGGGCCACGCCCCTGCCCGGCGGTTCGGCGATCATCACCTCCATGGTGCGCGCCGACGGGGTGGTGGTCGTGCCGGCCGGCGCCGCGCTGGCCGCGGGCCAGGAGGTCGAGGTGCGGCTCTTTGGCCCCTAGGCTGACGCACGTGGACCGGCAGGGCCGGGCCCGCATGGTCGACGTCACCTCGAAGCCCGAGACGCCCCGCACGGCCGTGGCCCGCGCCGAGGTGCGGATGAAACCGCAGACGGTGCGGCTGATCAAACAGAACCGGCTGGCCAAGGGAGACGTATTGGCCGTGGCTCAGGTGGGCGCTGTCGGGGCGGCGAAGCGCACCGACGAACTGATTCCGATGGCCCATCCGCTCCCCCTGACCGGCGTCCAGGTGCGGTTTACGCTGGACGAGCGGAGGGGGCGGGTCGGCATCGAGGCGGAGGCCTCGACGGTGGCGCGGACGGGGGTGGAGATGGAGGCTCTGGTGGCAGCGAGCGTGGCGGCGCTGACGATCTACGACATGTGCAAGGCCGTGGACCGCGCCATGACCATCGACCGCATTCGCCTGGTGCGCAAGAGCGGCGGCCGCAGCGGAGAGTTCCGCCGCCCGGGGGAGACGTGAGCGCGGAATTGCGGGGCGCCAGGGTCGCCGTGCTGACCCTCAGCGACAGCATCGCCGGGGGGAGGCACGAGGACCGCAGCGGCGAGCTCATCGCGGAGACGATCCGCCGCCACGGCGGGGAGGTCGTGGCCCGCGACGTCCTCCCCGACGACCAGCACCGCATCGCCGCCCGGCTGCGCGCCTATGCCGACGATCTGGGGGCGGATCTCGTGCTCACCACCGGAGGCAGCGGGGTGGCCCCGCGGGACGTGACACCCGAAGCGACCCTGCAGGTGGTGGACCGGCTGGTGCCGGGGCTGGTCGAGGCGGCGCGCCTTCAGACGCTGGCCAAGACGCCGCTGGCCATGATCTCGCGGGGCGTGGCCGGTATCCGCCGGCGGACCCTGATCGTCAATCTCCCGGGCAGTCCCCGGGCCGTCCAGGAGTGGCTTGAGGTCGTCCTCCCGGCGCTGGGGCACGCCGTGGACCTGCTGCGCGGTCGCTCCGGCCCGTGGGGGGAGCCGCACACACCGTGAGGGATGCCTCCCGCTGCTTCGTCTGCGGTCCCGACAACCCGATCGGCCTGAAGCTGCGCTTTACCCGGCTGGGGGAGGGGGTCCGGGCGGAGTTCACGCCGTCCGACCTGCACGTGGGCTACGAGGGGCTGGTCCATGGCGGGATCATCGCTGCGCTCATCGACGATGCTCTGGCCAACATCTGGTTTGCGCGCGGGCAGGAGGCCCTGACGGCCAAGATTGAGGTCCGGTTTCGTCGCGAGGTGCGGCCCGGAGAGCGGCTGGTCGTCACGGCGCACCCGACGGGGTCGAAGGCGGGCCTGGCGACCGCGCGGGCCGAGGTGGTCCGGACGGACGGCGACGTGGTGGCCGAAGGGACGGGCCTGCTCGCCGTGAAGCGCGACCGCAGCGCGGGGTGATGGGGTGAGCACGTTCGGGCGCGCGGCTCTCTGGATTGTGATCGCGGCGGTGCTGGCCGTCCTCGTCCGCCAGCACCTGGGCTACCTCCGCGGGACCCGGCCGCTGAGCTTCGGATCCTTCATGGAGACGGGGGGCTGGCTCATCTTCCTGCTGGTCGCCGCGGCCGCCGCCTTCGGCGGCCTGGCCGATCCCCGCACGCGGACCGTGGAGATCGCCGCCTCCGCGGTCGCCGTGGTGTTCGTGGTGGTGGGATCGGCCCTGAGGTGAGGGACGGATGGCGGAGGGCGAGCACGTGGTGGCGACCAACCGCAGAGCCCGCCACGAGTACCACATCGAGGAGACGTACGAAGCCGGCCTGGTGCTCACCGGTACCGAGGTCAAGTCCCTGCGGGCGGGCCGCGCCAGCATCCAGGAGGCCTTTGCCCGCGTCGAGGACGGCGAGGTCTGGCTCTACCACATGCACATCCCGCCCTACGAGGCGGGCAACATCTTCAACCACGAGCCGCGGCGCCGCCGCAAACTGCTCCTGCACCGCCGTGAGGTGGATCGGCTCTTCGGCCGCGTCCGGCAGAAAGGGTACGCCCTGATCCCCCTCCGCGTCTACTTCCGGCGCGGCCTGGCCAAAGTGGAGCTGGCTGTGGGCCGCGGCAAGCGCCAGTACGACAAGCGGGAGGCGATCGCCGAACGCGAAGCGGACCGTCGGATCGCCCGCGAGATCCGGCGGAGGGGCTGACCGCCCGGCCCCGTCTCCGCCCCGCGGGTGCCGGGAAAAAGATAAGCCTCTCTTGCCCTCGGCCCCAGATCCCGGGATCCGCCCCGTCGGCGCCCGGCATCTCGCCGCGGCAGGCCTGAAGACACCGTCCGCCGGGCACCCGTTCAGGTAAGGAGGGGTCCCCCTTGGGTGCTCTTGCGGCCTTGCTGTTTACCGTTGGTACCTCGGCAGCGATGGCCTACGCCGCCCACCTCGTCCACCTTGCCCACTTCCATGTGCTCGGAGGCATCCCCGTCGGCGCCGTCGTAATCGGCGCCGGCGCGGCCGTCGGCGCCTCCGTTGCGGTCCGCCTGTACGCGACCTATGACACCGCGACGATGCGGATCATCGCGCAGATGGGCGGCCTTTTCGCCTACGCGGGGGCGGTGGGCCTGGACTTCTTCGCCCGCCACCCCACCGTGCTGCAGCGGCCGCTGCTGTCGCAGACGATGGAGGGCATCCGCTACCTCCAGCTCCTGATTCGGGAGGGCGGGGCCGCCTTCGCCCTGCAGATGCCGGCGCCGGTCCGGATCCCGGCCGGCATCCACTTCTGGATCGGCGGGATGCGGCTGCTCATCGAGATCGTCGGCGCAGCGGTGGCCACGGGCTGGATGCTGTCGTTGCTGACCGATGTGCCCTTCTGCTGGAAGAATCGCCGGTTCTACGAGCTGCGCTCGCTGGTGGAGAGCGCCGACGCCCAGGCCGTCCGGGAGTGGGAGATGGCCATGCATCAGCGCCGCCCCGTCGAGGCCCGGGCGATCATGACCCGGGTGCGCGCGGCGAAGGTCGGGCGGGGCGACCGGCGCTGGATGCGCATCGTCGTCCACCAGTGCCCGGTGTGCCGGGCCAGCCGGGTGCGCATCGAACGCCGGCGGCGGGGACCGGGCTACACGCGGACCGACCAGTCCGAGGAGATCGTGCTCGACGCCGCGCGCGGCGCGGTGCTGCTGGCCACCTGACCGCCTCCTACCGCCGGAGGACGATCCCGAACCGTCTCCGGACCTGGAGGTGGAGGCCGCCGCCGTCTCCGACCAGGGCCAGGAGGTCCAGAACGTCGTCGTTGATCACGAGGCGCGGGCGGCTCGTCCCGCTGACGCGAATCGACAGCGCGGGCAGCCATCGGTCGGTGTGCAGCACGAACCGGCCGCCCTCGCGGACGTATCCGGAGGTCGGCAGTCCCGCACCCTGGGAGGCGAACTCCATCCGGACCAGTCGCAGGCCGCCGGCGGCGGCGACGTAGTGCTCCAGGACGGGGGTCCGCTCCACCGAGTGCAGGTACTCCAGGCGCAGCGTCAGCGGGCCCCGCAGCGGGATGACCCGGAGGGCCGACCCGGAATCGTCGCGGATGACGAGGGCCGGGCGGGGCCAGAACACCGCGACCGCCCCCAGGAGGAGGGCGGTCGCGGCCAGCGCCACGACGGCGCGCGGACGTCCCGACGGCCGTGCGCGCAGCGTCTAGCGCACACCCTTCTCGCGGTAGTACCGCTCCGCGCCCGGGTGCACCGGAATGGGCATGCCTTCCTTGGCCCGGGCCAGAGCCAGGTCCCTGCCCCTGGCGTGCGCGGCGCGCATGCGGTCCAGGTTCTCCCACAGCGCCTTCGTCATGTTGTACATCAGATCGTCATTCAGGTCGGCCCGGGCGATCAACATGGCCATGACGGCGGCCGTCTCGACCGGCGCGGTGAGGCCCCGATAGGTGCCCGCCGGGACCACCTGACGGGCGTAGAAGGGGTACCGCTGCCGGAGTTCGGCCAGTTTGTCCGCGGAGATCGGGATCAGCGCGATGTCCCGGGAGGCGGCGATGTCCGTCACCGCGGCGGTGGGGTAGCCGGCGGTGATGAAGACCGCATCGACATGGCCGTCCCGCAGTTGATCGATCCCCGCCGCGAAGGAGAGGAAGTCCGGGCGGATCTGGCTGTAGAACAGGCCGTGGACGAGCAGGATCTGCCGGGCGTTGGCCTCCGTGCCGCTGCCCGGCGCCCCGACGACCACGCGCTTGCCGCGCAGGTCTTCGATCCTGGTGATGTTCTTGGAGCGCAGCGTCACGATCTGGATCGTCTCCGGATAGAGCATGGCCACGCCCCTGATGGTGGTCACAGGCTCGGGCCTGTTCTGCGCCGTGTTGAAGAACATCTCCTTGCCGTTGTAGGCATAGTAGGCGATGTCGTTCTGCACCAGGCCCAGGTGCGCCTCGCCCCGGGCCAGGAACTGGATGTTGGCCACCGACGCCCCGCTGGACTGCGAGGAGACGCGCACTCCGGGCACCTTGCTGTTCCAGATCTCCGCCATCGCCCCGCCCAGCGGGAAGTACACGCCCGCGGTGCCGCCGGTGACCAGGGCGATCAGCTGCTGCGCCTGCGCCTGCACCGGCGCCAGCAGCACCACCCCGGCGGCGAGCGCCGCCAGCGACCTGAGGACCATCCTCCGTCTCATCGTCCCTGCACCTCCTCTGCTGCCTGACTGCCCAGCCGTACGGCGCGGTACCGCTGCAGCGCCAGCGTGACCGCAATGAGTCCGAACCCGACCACATCCCAGAGGATGTTGTGGAAGATCAGGGCCACGGCCGCGATCAGGAGCATGACCCGTTCCGGCACCGTGGCCGCGCCGAGAAAGTACCCGGCGGCGCCTCCGGCCAGGGCCAAGGTGCCCACCACCGCGGTGGCCGACGCCACGAGGGCGTCGGCAAACGTCGCCTCCACCAGCAGCAGCACCGGGGAGTAGACGAAGGCGAAGGGGATCAGGATGCCCCCCAGCGCGATCCGCGTCGCCACCAGCGCCGCGGGGAAGGGGTCGGTCCTGGCGATCCCGGCCGCGGCGTACGCGGCCAGGGCCTCCGGCGGCGTGAGGTCCGCGATCATCCCGAAGTACAGGATGAACAGATGCCCGGCGATGAGCGGGACACCGAGCTGGGCCAGGGCCGGCGCGGCGATCGCCGCCAGAATGATGTAGGTGGCTGTGGTAGGGATGCCCGATCCGATGATGATGCAGGCCAGGGCCACGAGGACGAGGGTGAGGAAGATGCTGTGCTGGCCCAGGGCCACCGTCAGGCTGACGAACTTCAGACCGATCCCGGTGAGGGTGACGACGCCGATGATCAGACCGACCGCGGCGCAGGCCGTGGCCACAGCGATGGCGTTCCGCGCGCCGTAGACCAGCGTGCCCCACATCTCGGTCATCCAGCGGACGACCATCGCCGAGGCCGGCCGCCGTCCCCGCACCCCGTCCAGGACCACGGTGATCACGTGTACCCCGGCAGAGGTGACGATGCCCCAGAAGGCGGCCGTCATCGGTGTGTATCCTTCCAGCAGAAAGCCGACGACGAACACCAGCGGGGCGACGAGATACCAGCGGCTGATCAGGATCCTCCGCACGGAGGGCAGCTCGCTGCGGGGCAGGCCCTGCAGGCCGAGACGCTTCGCCTCGAAGTGGATCATCACGCCCACGGCCAGAAAGTAGAGGATGGCCGGCAGTGCCGCCGCCTTGACCACGGTGAGGTAGGGCACGCCCATGAACTCCGCCATGACGAAGGCCGCGGCGCCCATCACCGGCGGCATGAGCTGGCCGCCGACCGAGGTGGCCGCCTCGACGCCCGCGGCGAACTTGGGGGCATAGCCGAGCTTCTTCATCAGCGGGATGTTGAAGACGCCGTCGGTGACCACGTTGGCCACCGAGCTTCCGGAGACCGTGCCGATGAAGGCGCTGCTGAGCACTGAAACTTTGGCCGGCCCGCCCGTCATCCACCCCGCCAGGGCCATGGCGACGTCCACGAAGAGCTGCCCCAACCCGGTCCGCTCCAGGAACGCGCCCAGCAGGACGAAGAGGAAGACGAAGGTGGCCGAGACCCCGATGGGGATGCCGAAGATCCCCTCCGTGGTGAAGAACATGTGATCCACGACGCGCTGGAGGGAGACCCGCGGGGCGCCCAGCAGGCCCGGGAGATAGGGGGCGACGAAGGGGTAGACCAGCATGACCGCCGCAATATAGGGGATTCCGGCGATGACCCGGCGGCCGGCCTCGAGGATGACGAGGATCCCCAGGACCCCGACGACGAGGTCCACCGTCGTCAGCCGGCCGGAGCGCAGCGCCAGGGCCTGCGCGTTGACGAAGAGGTACAGCATGACCGCCGCCGCGCCGGCGGCCGTGAGGATGTCCGCCACGCCGAACCGGCGCTGTCCCGCATCCCGGCGCCGGGCCGGATAGAGCAGAAAGATCAGGGCGACGACGAAGGCCAGGTGCGCCGAGCGCTGGCGGATGGCCTCGAAGGTCCCGAAGCGGGCGGTGTAGAGGTGGAAGAGCGACATCGCGCCGGCGATGACGGAGACGACCGCGGCGAAGCCGCCGGTCAGCTGGCGGTAGTTGAATTCAGGCTCGACCTCGCGGAGAAGCTGCTCGACCGGCGGCGGACCTGCAAGCGCCTCAGTGGTAGACACCACTGAAGGAATTCCGCGCCGGGGGCGAGGAAGCCCTGCTTTCCGCGGCGAATCATCAGGCGTTTTCCGCAGCATCGGGTCGGACAAGCGGGCAGGTCTACGCCGGTCGTACGATCGGGCATGAGCGGCACTGGGGTCCCCGCGCCGGAACCCCGGCGGCGGCGGCCCATCACGGGAAGCCGGAGGAGCGGCAGTGCGCCGGTGGCGGGTTGCGGGGCTGCTGGTCGTCTTGCTGGCCGTGGGGCCGGTCCCTTCGCATCTTCCGTCGCCTGCGCTCGCCTCCGGCGGGCCGGCCGCTGCGGTCGTCAGCCTGCCCCACCGCGTTCCCGCCGCGATCGCCAGAGAAGATCTCGAACAGGCCGCCCTGCGGCTGCTCAATGCCGAGCGGGCCCTTGCCGGCCTGTCCTCCCTTGTCCCGGACGCCGGCATCCGAACCGCCGCGCGCCGGCACGGCAGGGAACTCTTTGCCTCCGGGGTCCTCTCCCACCGGTCGCGGGACGGACGGTGGCCCGCTCAGCGCCTCAGAGCCCTGGGAATCCGGACCACCGTCGTCGGGGAAAACCTGGCCTACGCCGCCGACGTCGCCGAGGCACACCGGATGCTCATGGCGAGCACCGACCACCGCCGCAACATTCTCTCCGCCCGGTACCGCAGGGTCGGCCTGGCCGTGCTGGACGGCGGCACCTTCGGCATCGTCGTCGTGCAGGACTTCTCGGACTGACGCCTGCCCACGCGTGCCTTCCGGGCGAGCGTTGCCTCCGGCGTGTTGTTCTTTGCGCTCTCCCTTTGCGCTCTCCCTTTTGAGTGAGCCGGCATCTGTCTTTTGGAGCCTGTTGTGGCCTCGGCCGCGGCGGCTATAATGAGGGCGCTTCCGCTGTCCAAGGAGTTCCGCTCGTGGCCGACGAGTTCCGCGGGCTGCAGGTCGCCCAGATCCCCCTGGCGCACGGCGTCGAGACGCTCTCCCCGGTGACCCCTCCCTCCGGCGGTGGCGCCCCAGGCCCCGCAGGCCTTCTGCCCCTCATCCCCCTTATCCCGCTGTTGCTCGCGCTGTTCGGAGCGCCGCCTCCCCCGGCGGTGGAGGCGCCGCCGGTGCCGCCGGCCGCCCAACTGCCTGCGCCAGCGACAGAGCCGGCACCGTCGTTGCCGCCCGCTCCTGCACCTCAGGTCCCTCCCGCGCCTGCTCCCGCTCCGCCGCCGGCGGTCACACCCGGAGTTCCCGCCCCCGGCGCGGCACCGGGTGCTGCGCCGGGGGCGCCGTCGCCTATTCCCGGGGTCGTCGGAGCGCCCGCACCGGAGGAGCGTCCCGAAATTCCCGCCGCCCCCTCCGGGGTAGAGGGTGCCCCGCGCGCCGCGGTGCCGGAGGCGCCGCGGCCGTCCCCGGGTCCGGCCGCGGCGGAGGGACCGCCCGGAGGAGCGGCGCTCCCGTTCACCGGCGAACCGTTGTGGATGTGGCCCGCCATCGGAGTGTTCCTGCTGGGCGCAGGACTGATGCTGCGCCGCTACGCCGGAATCCGCGGGCGGGTGAAGCCGCCGCGGGAGTGACTCGACCCCGGCTCCTGGGAACCCTCTCGGCCGTCCTCGTCGCCGCGGGCATCGGGTGCATCGCCGTGCCGCTGGTATGGAGCCTTCATACCGCCAGAAGTGTTGCGCCTGCTCAGGCCGAGGCGCTCGCGGCGTGGGAGGACGTTGTCCGGGAGGGGTTGGCGGCGGAAGGTGAGACGTCTCATCCGGCTGCCGCCGCCTCCGGCCTGAGGGAGACATCCCGGGCCGCGCCGCTGTGGCTCTCCATCCCCCGGCTCCGACTGACCCGCCTCATCCCCGAGGGGGCGTCTGCGGGGCACCTGCGGCGGTTCGGCGCCGGGCGGATCAGCTGGACGTCCCTGCCCGACGGACCCGGCATCGTAGGCATCGCCGGACACCGCACCACCTACGGGGCGCCGTTCTTCCGCCTGGGAGTTCTGCGAACGGGCGACCGCATCGTCCTGGCCTACCGCGGGCGTACCTACGAATACACGGTCACGCAGCGACGGATCGTCCGGCCCGACGAGGTCGATGTGCTTCGGTCCGCCACCGGCGAGCGCATGGTCGCCCTGGTCACCTGCACCCCGTTCTACAGCGCGAAGTATCGCCTGGTCGTCTTCGCCAGGCTGCAGGCCGTGTCTTTTTCGCCGCTGCCTCCGTGACGCCGCGATTCCTGGCCGCAGACCTCGACGGTCGGCTCATCGTCCTCGACCTCCGCCGGGCCCGGGTCGTGCTGTTCGACCGGCGCTCCGCAGACGTCTGGCGGGCCGCTGAGGGGCTTACCGCTGAGGAGATCACCGCATTGGTCCGCGCACCGTCCCCGGTCGTCGACGCCGCACTGACCGAACTGGCGACGGCGGAGCTGGTCACGGCGACAGACGGACGGTGGAGCCGGGTGATGGTGAGATGGGTCTAGCCTCCGAGAGCGGTGGGACGACGCTCACCCTGGGGCACTGGCGTGTTGCGCTCGTCGGCCCGCCGGCGGTGGTCCGCCCCCTCGCCGCGGTGCTCTCGAGTGTGGCGGTGCCGGAACGGGAGATGCCGTCGCTGGGCGTGGTCATTGCCCGGGACCGCCGCGCCCTGGGCACGGTCGGCGTCATCGAGGCCTGGCAGGTGATCCTTCCCACCCGTGGATGGCTGCCGCTCCTGGTCGGGCACGTCGTCGGCGCCGCCACGTCCGCGCTGCGCGAGCTTCTCTTCGTCCACGCCGCCGCGGTGGAGTTTGGCGGACGCGGCTACCTGCTCGTCGGACCTCCGGGGGCGGGGAAGACGGCCATAACCGCCCTGCTCGTGGGCCGCGGCGCCGGGTACCTGTCGGACGAAGTGGCCCTGCTGGATCCGGGCACAGGGCTGGTGCATCCCTTAACCCTCCCGCTGGCCGTCAAACCACCGACGGCCAGAGCGGTCGACGTCTTCCCTCCGGCACGCGAGGTGGCGTCAGAGGGCGGGGTGCGGTACCTGCTCCCCTCGCGTGTGGCTTCCGGCCCCGTGCCGCTGGAGGCGGTGCTGCTGCTGGATCCGAGGTCAACACACGGGCCCGCCGTCCTTGAGCGGGCGGAGACGCTGCTCGCGTTGAGCCGACACCCCTCCAGCTTCCGCTACGAATCCCGCCTGGCGGCGGCCTTTACCGGGTTCGTCGGTCTCCTGCGCCGGGCGCGCTGCCTGAGGATCGGCTCGGCCTCTCCCGCCCGGGCCGCCGCCCTGGTCGCCGCCCTGGGGGAAGTCGGTGCCGTGGACGGAGCGGCGCGCCCCGTGGGGGACGGCTGACAAAGTGGAGGAGATCCCGGCCGGGGCCGAGAAGGCGTGCCCGACTTCCCACGCTGTGGAGCGGCACGTGACCCGGAGGTGAGAGAGATGGGCCGGACGCATTTTCTGCCTTCCGAGAAGGTGCACTACGCCTGGAACAACAGGCTCGCTCCCGCCCTTGAGATCAACCCCGGCGACACTGTGGTCTTTGACCTGCGCGAGGTCACCGACAACCAGATCACGCCGACCTCAACCGCCGCCGCCCTGACGACCATCGACTGGAGCCGGGTGTACCCCTTGGGCGGGCCGGTGTTCGTGAAGGGGGCGCAGCCCGGCGACACCCTGGAGGTGGAGATCCTCGACCTGCACCCGAAGGGCTGGGGCTGGACCGGCGTCATTCCCGGGTTTGGCCTGCTCCAGGAGGAGTTCACGACGCCCTATCTGCACATCTGGGACCTGTCGGCCGGCGATCACACGACGATGCACGAGAACATCCGCGTGCCGCTGGACCCCTTCTGCGGGACGATGGGCGTGGCCCCGGCCGAGAGCGGCGAGATCCCGGTCATGCCCCCGGGGGTCTTCGGCGGCAACATGGATATCCGGCATCTGCACCGGGGAAGTCGGCTGCTCCTGCCGGTCCAGGTGGAAGGCGCCCTCTTTTCCTGTGGAGACTGTCACGCCGCCCAGGGAGACGGCGAAGTGTGCGTGACGGGCATCGAGGCCCCGATGCACGTGGCTCTGCGTTTCTGGGTGCGCAAGGATCGGCCTATTCCCGAGCCTCAGTTCATCACACCGGGACCGCTCACCGGCAAGTACGACGAGAAGGGCTACTACGCCACGACCGGCATCGCCCCCGACCTGATGGAGGCGGCGCGCAAGGCCGTCCGTCACATGATCGGCTACCTGACGACACGTTACAGCCTGACGCCCGAAGACGCCTATGTGCTCTGCAGCGTCGCCGTGGACCTGAAGATCAGCGAGGTGGTGGACAAGCCCAACTGGATCGTCACGGCCTACGCGCCGCTCTCCATGTTCGCCACGTAACAGGCTTTCACAGGGGCGGGGCTCGTACCGGGGGTGAGGCCTTCGAGGTCGTACTTTCGCCTCGCGGCTACGCATCGCCGGAGAGCGGTGGTGGAGGCGGCGGGAATCGAACCCGCGTCCTGGAGCAGCGAGGGCCAGGCGTCTACGCGTGTAGCTCCGGTATTGAGTCTCGCGTCCGGACGCTCCCCGGAACCGGATCGTCCGGTCGCCAGCCCGTTAGGTTTCCCGCCGCCCGCCCGGGGCCGGGACGGGGACGGTAGCCGGCCGTTGGCGCCCAGCCCGGACTGCCGGCCCGTCCGGGTGGACGTACGCGGCTACTTAGGCCGCGTAGGCGTACTGAGTGGTGTTGGCGTTTGTGCGCCGCCCAGGAGTTTAACGAGGACCCGAGCCACCTCGACGCGCAACCTCGCTTCTGCCTGCCCAGTCGAGACCGATCGCCCCCACTGGACAGTACTATTATACCGCCGATCGTGCCCCGTGAGCCGGGCGGACGAGGGAAACAGCGCGGGATCCTGCGAAGGGATTCACACCTCGTTCCGGACCCCAGGGGGGAGGCTGGAGAAGGATGGCCGCCGAACGGACGATCGCCCGCGGACCGCGTGTCTGGCTGCGGGCCTTTGTGGGTTTCTACCCGCCCCACGACGCCTCGGCACGCGACCTCGATCCCGTCGCCAAGTTCCTGTTTTCCGCGCGCAGCGTGATCCTGGTGATCTCAGCGCAGGCCGCGCTCATCGCCGGCCTGCTGGCGCTGGCCGCGCGCCGGTTCGACGGCGTGGCCTTCCTCCTCGTGCTCGTCGGCTTCGTCACCGCGCATATGATCAGCAACCTGAGCAACGACTACTTCGGGCACCTGCGCGGTCACGACACCCCGGACTCGCCGCGGATGCGCTATACGATGCATCCCATCGCCAGCGGCGTCCTCGACCGCCGCACCCTGGGGATGGGATTGACCATCCTCGCGGCCATCGGGACCGCGATCGTCGTGTACTTCTGGATGACGCGCGGCGGGCCCGCGTTGGCCTTCGCCCTGGCCGGGCTGGCCCTCCTGTACCTGTATGACGCGGCCCCGCGGCCGCTGAAGAGTCTGGGACTGGGAGAGGTGGCGGCGTTTCTGGTCTGGGGGCCGCTCATGGTGGGCGGGGGCTACTACGTGATTGCGGGAGAGATTTCGGCGGACGCCTTTCTGATCTCCGTCCCGTACGGGTTGGGTGTCATGTCTATCCTCATGGGCAAGCACATCGACCAGGCCGGGTTCGACCGGAGCCATGGCCACCGCACGCTGCCCGTCGTGCTCGGGGACCGCACCGCCCGGGTGGTCAACGGCGCGGTCATCGCCGGGATGTACGTCATCATTGCGGTGTTGATCCTCCTCGGACGCCTGACCCCCTTTGCCGCGGCGGGGTTTCTCGCCCTGCCCCGTGCGGTCCGGGCCCTGTCGGTCATGGCCCGCCCGCGTCCCGATGCGCCGCCGGCCGGGTACGTGGGCTGGCCTCTCTGGTACCATCGGGTGTGCCTGGTGCACAACCGGCTGTTCGGCTGGGCCTACATCGCCGGACTGGCGCTCGGCGCGCTGATTACCTGAAGACGTCCGGCTGCCCGCGAACCAGGCTGGCGTAGTCCACACGCCAGCGGCCCGCCTCATCCCGCACCACCGTAACCGTCAGCCGGATACGGATCTCCGCCGCCCGCCGGGTGCGCACGGTGCCTTGCACCAGGACGGTGCCGCGCGGACCGTCGAGGCGAACCTGCGATCCCGAGAGCTGGAAGGCGGTCCACTCGGAGCGCCGCAGCTGGGCCGGCCACCCGGGGGGGAGGTGGGTAAGAAACGCTTCGGCCCAGGTCTGTGCCGTGGAGTGGGTCGCATGGGCGAAGGCATCGTACACCTGCACAACCGCGTTCAACGCCAGCTCCCGCTCGTCCCTGGGGTAGCCCAGGAGGAGGCCGTTCTCCGCAAGTTTCTGCACGGCATCATACGCCCAGTGCCAGGGCGGGACATCCTCAAATTGAGAGGGCGGAACCTGGGCGAAGGCGCTCCCGACGGAGACGATGACGGCCAGAGGCAGGACGATCAACACGGCCTTGCCCATGCGGCACCTCCCGACGGCCAGAGCCTTCGGTGACGGCTCCTGGGCCCTCAGCGCTCCAGCATCCGCCTGCCCCCGTGGCGCGGGGTCGGACTGCTGCGTCGAGTTAGCGCAGCGGCTGAATCACCACCTGGTTCTTCTGGAACAGCGGGATGAGGACGCGGTCGCGCCGGCTGTCGTAGCCGATGTCGGCCGGCGACTCCACGTTGGGGACGAGCACCTCCGCCGTCGCGCCGGTGACGCGGTAGACCGCGGCGGCGGCCCAGCTGCTCACCAGGAACACGCCGCCCTGGAGCGCCACGACGCCGTCCAACTGCCCCTTCGGCAGGTTGGGGAGCGGGCGCTGCCGGCCGTCCGCGGTCAGTTCGTAGATCTCGCCGCCCTGGCTGAAGGTGACGACCACCAGCCGCCCGCCGGGCAGGACGGCGATCCCGTTGGGAGTCTTGAGGTGCGCGCCCTTGGCCACGGTGGAGAGCGCCCCGTTGCGCAGCCGGTAGACGGCGTCCGTCCCCGAGGGGCTGAAGTCCGGCTTGAGGCCGCTGTCGGTGAAGTAGACCGACCCGTCGGGGCCCGCGGCGGCGTCATTCATGAAGGTCGACCCGGGCACGGCCACCGAGCCTTTCGGCGCCCCCGTGCGGCGGTCGAACATCCGGATCGCGGTGATGTCGGTGACGTAAAGGATCTCTCCGCTGATGGCCATGCCCTTCGGCGCGTTCAGGGTGACCGCGGCGCCCGCGCCGTCGATCCACTTCAGCGTCGCGATCCGCCCGTCGGGCCTGACGCGGGAGATGAACCCGTTGTCGTCGGTGGCCGTGGGATTGCCGTTGATGTTGGAGACGAGGTAGACGTCACCGGTGGGATCGTAGAGCACCGACTCCGGCGTCTGGAACCCGCTGACCGTCATCGGCGGGGGAAGGGAGGGACCGGCCGATCCTTGGGAGACGGCGAAGGCCATCGTGACCGCGAACACCAAGGCGGACAGCACCCGAAGCCGCATCGCGCTCACCTCACGGAGGGAGATTGCTGGGTCGTTTTGCGCCGCGGGGGCGAGTTTTCCTGCCTGGCGGTCAGATCATGGGGAGGCTGCGCGGGGGGCGCCCCAGGGGAAAGGCCTCTTCCAGCCTGGCGATCTCTGCGGGCGAGAGGACCAGGTCGCCCGCGCCGGCGTTCTCGCGGACGTGGTCGATCGTGGAGGCCTTGGGGATGGCGAACAGAGACTCCCGCCGCGTCAGGAAGGCCAGCGCCACCTGGCGCGGCGTGGCCCCGCGTCGGGCGGCGACCTCGGCAAGGATGCGGCCGGCGGGGCCGGCGGCCGACGGAAAGTGCCCCGATCCGAAGGGGCTGTAGCCCACCACCGCGACCTGGTGAGCCTCACACCAGGGGATGACCCTGTGCTCGATGGCGCGCTGGCGGAGGTGATAGACAACCTGGTTGCAGGCGATGCGCCCGGGTCCGGCCAGGCGCAGGGCTTCCTCCAGGTCCTCGACGTCGAAGTTGCTCAGGCCCCAGAAACGGATCTTGCCGTCCCGGACCAGCCGCTCGAAGGCCCGGATGGTCCCTTCCAGCGGATGGGCGCCGGGCCAGTGCAGCAGGTAGAGGTCGAGGTAATCGGTGCGCAGGCGCCGGAGGCTGGCCTCGCAGGCCCGGCGGACCCCTTCGAAGGTGGCGTGGTCGGGCAGGACCTTGGATGCCAGGAAGACCTGCTCGCGGCGGCCGGCGATCGCCTCCCCGACGATCTCCTCGACCCGGCCGCTCCCGTACATCTCGGCCGTGTCGATGTGGGTCATCCCTGCATCCAGCCCCGCCCGCAGGGCCGCCACGGCCTGCATCCGACCGTCCCGCTCCAGGTGCCAGGTCCCCTGCCCGATGACCGGAACCGGCACGCCCGTCCACCCGAAGGGTCGCCGGCGCATCGCACGGGACTTCGACCAGGGAACCCGGCGGGCCCTGCCTCCGTTTCAACGGAGGCGGGCCGGCGCGGCCCGGACAGGAGAGCATCGGCCGCGGAGGGAAGGGTCTCGCCGTAGCGGACGCTGGGAGGTGGAGGATTGATGAACGCGCGCATGGTCGTCGCTCTGCTCGTCATCGCCGCGGTCCTCGGCACCGGGACCGCCGCCGCCGCGCAGGACATCGGCGCGGTGATCAAGACGCTGGGCGTCGGTGTGGCGGTGAAGATGTTTGCGCCGCAACTGAACACCTTCATCAACGGACTGCTCCAGGCCAGAGACGCCCAGACTCAGCAGACCACCAAGGTCGTGCCCATCCTGAGCATCTCCATCGGGATCGGGTCCCCGGGTCAGGCCACGGTCGGTGCGGCGCAGGTTTCCGGAACGCGGCGCGCCGTGGACCGGGTCCAGGCCGTGGCGATGCTGGAAGGGAACTTCCAGGGCTTTTTCTTCGTGAAGGCCCTCGTGCCGGTGGACAGCCTGGAACCCTGGAAGCGGCTGCGGCGGGTCCCGGGGGTCGGGGTCTCCGCCATCATCGACCTGAAGATCTAGAGGCCTGAAGATCTAGAGCGCTCGCGGTGGAGTGCCTCTGGCGGGAAGGACGTCGTGGCGACGAGTCACCGCGCGGCGAGGGCCGGCTGCGGAGCGGTGAGCCGGACGATCTCCGCCGGGTCTTCCACCCGCTCCATGCGGACCGGAAGTCGGGCGCCCCGGGGCGTATCCCGCGCGCCGCAGAGGTCATAGACGGCGACGACCTCGTCGCCGAATCGGGGTTCGACTTCGACCACGGACCCGCACTGCGGGCACCGCCAGACCGTGCTCATCGCCACCGACCTCCCGCCGGCGCCACGGGCGTCTGACCGACTCCCGGCAGCAACCGGCGTGCCGTCTCCGGGCCCTCACTCCTGATAACGTACCCGTGTCGGCCGACTGTTCCGCCGCAACGCCCGGCGCCGGAGACCACCTCATCCCCCACCAGGCGGAATCGCCCCTCCGGCTGGCGCCGCGAGGCCCGATCTGGTATGTTTGTTACGAGGACAGTATGTCCGCACAGCGGACAGGCCTCGTCGCCCGCCGGGAGGTCGCTCCCGAAGCGGCGCGTCTCGGATCGTGCTCACCTTGTTGCCGTCTGCCGCAGACACGGTTCCACCAGAGGATCTCCTCGCCAGCCCCCACGTGGCGATCGGTCACCCGGGTCGGCTGGAGAGGAGCGGAGGCCGGATGAAGGCATCCGGCGTGCGGAGGGAGGGGCAGTCGTGACAGAGTTCCCGCAGGAGATCATCGACGGCTTCCGGAGTGTGGCCACGGCCTCGGTGTCGGACGCAGTGGACCGGGTCGTCAAACGCCCCGGGTTCATGAGCCACGAGATCAAGCCGGTGTTCCCGGCAAAGATCGCGGGGCCGGCGGTGACCGTCCTGGAGCGCGCCGCGCTGGACAGCCAGCCGCCCCACCACGCGCTGCAGGCCATCGATGAGGCGGCCCCGGGGGCGATCATCGTCATCGGCATGGAGGATCCCCAGGCGGCGCGCGACGTGGCCCAGTGGGGCGGCCTGATGACGGCCGGCGCGGTGGCCCGCCGGCTCGGCGGCGCCGTGCTGGACGCCGGCGTGCGGGACATCGAGGAGATCCGCCAGGCGGGCTTTCCGGTCTTCTCGCGAACGGTCATCCCCAGCACCACCGTGGGACGGTACATCACGGTGGGGCTCAATCTCCCGGTGGTCTGCGGGGGCGTCCTGGTGCGCCCCGGCGACCTCCTGGTGGGGGACACGGACGGCGTGGTCGTCGTCCCGGCCGAGGCGGCCGCCGAGGTGCTGCGCGCGGCGCGGGAGATCGAAGAGACGGAGCGCCGGATGGCCGAAGCCATCGGCCGCCTGGGGTCGATCCGCAAGGCGGTCCAGGAATTTGCCCGCATCTGATTCCTGCTGGAGGTGGATGGAAACGGCGCAGACCGCCGTACCGACGAGGAGGGAGTGAGAAGCTCATGCGACGCAAGGGAGTCGTCATCGTCCTGACCGCGCTGCTGCTGGCGGTCGGGGCGCCGTGGACATCCGGCGCGCCCGCCCTGCCCAAGATCCGGGTGGGCATCGTGGCGGCGATCGATCAGCTGGGCACCCCGGTGGCGCTGGACCGCGGGTTCTTCGAGAAATGGGGACTGGACGTGACCATCGCCACCCCCTTCCCGACAGGGGTCGACCTCCTGAACGCCCTGCAGGCCGGCGAGATTCAGATGGGTCAGGTCGGCGTGCCGTTGATCGGCGCCGTCCTGCGCGGGATGGACCTGGTCATTCTCGGCAACTACAGCGGCAGCAGCAGCCGGCTCGGCGGCGACAACACCATGGCCGTCGTCAGCCGGCCGGGGACCAACATCACGTCCATCCGCGACCTCCGGGGCAAGCGGATCGCCGTCTCCTTCGGGACCATCAGCCACCTGTACATCCTCGGCGTGCTGGAGCGGGCGCGGCTCTCCGTGAACGACGTGACGCTGGTGAATACCCCGCCCGCCGAGATGCCGGTGGCCCTGCGCGGCGGGGCGGTGGACGCCTTCGCCACCTGGGATCCCTGGCCCGTGATCGCCCTGCGGGAGATCCCGGGCACCTATGAGGTGGTCCGCGGCGGCGGGTTCATCGGGTTCATGGGCTTCATCGTCGCCACGCGGCAGTGGGCCCTGCAGAACCAGGAGACCGTGGAGAAGTTCCTGGCCGCCCGGGCCGAGGCCGACCAGTTCATGCGGGCCAACCCGGTGAAGACGGCGGAGATCGCCGTCCGCTGGCTGACCGGGATGCGACCGGAGGTGGCCCTGCGCGGCGTGCGGAACAATCTCCCGACGCTGGACATCCGCATCTCGTACTACAACTACCTGGCGCTGCACAACGGCATGACCACGCTGCACCGCCTGGGATTCCTGCCGGGGGTCTTCGACGTGAACAAGGTCTTCCATCCGGAGCCGATGCTGAACGTCATGCGACGGTATCCGAATTTGTTCAGCGATCTGCCGCCGATCCCGCCCTCGGCGATGGTCGGGCCGGGGTACGTCTTCAAGGCGCCGTAGGAGGACGGTGAGGCAGACCGGGGCCGCGGTCCTGCGGGTGCCGCGGCCCCCCCGCAGGCTGGCGGAGGTGGCCCGGGCGGTGGCGTGGTTCGTCGCCCCCTTCGTCGCCCTCGGGCTGGTCTGGACGGCGGTCATTGAGGTCTACGATGTCCCGCTGCGGGTGTTCCCCGCGCCGACAGATGTGGCGGGCGCCCTCCGCCAGCAGGCGGCCAGCGGGGCGCTGGGCAATCACATCTGGCAGAGCCTGCGCCGGGTCTTCGTGGGCGGCACGCTGGCCATCCTGACCAGCGTGCCCCTCGGCGTGGCCGTCAGCACGAACCGCGTGGTCGCCGCCTTCTTCGCCCCGATCCTGCGATTTTTCTCCGTGCTGGCCGGCATCGCCTGGATCCCGCTGGCCACCCTGTGGTTCGGTTACGGGTTCGGCGCCATCACCTTCATCATCTTCAACGCCGTGTTCTTCGTTGTGGTCTACAACACCATGCTGGGCGTCAGCCGGATTCCCCTGGCTCTGCGGAATGCGGCCCGGTCCCTGGGTGCCGGACCCTGGCAGATTCTCACGGAGGTCCTGCTGCCCGGGGCGCTGCCCAATATCGTCACCGGCATCCGCACCGGCATGGGCTTCGCCTGGCGCGGATTGATCGCCGCGGAGATCATCGCCACGAACGCCGGACTGGGCTACATGCTGTTCCTGGCCCGGGACTTCTACCGGACCGAGGTGATCGTCCTGGGGATGATCCTCATCGGCGCCATCTGGGTCGCCCTCGACCGGCTGGTGCTGGCCCCGCTGGAGCGGCGCACCATTGAGCGGTGGGGGCTGACGCGACGCGTGACGTGAGCGGGGAAAGGATCCGCCCCGCCCGCAGGGGGCGCGACGGGCGATGACGGTCGACGGGCGATGACGGTCGCCGCGGGGACACCTGTGGTCCACCCGCCGCTGTGGCGCCGGGTCCTGGGGTGGATGCTCACCAGGCCGACCTGGCGCACCCTGGGTCCGTTCATCCCGGTGGTGGCGCTGTGGGGCCTGGTGGTGCGCCTGGAGATCTTCCCCCGCGCCTTCTTCCCGGGCCCGCTGGATGTGCTGCGGGCCTTCGGCACTCTCGTCTACAAGGGGATCCTGCCGCAGTACCTGCAGGACAGCGTGGTGCGCCTGGCCGTCGGTGCGGCGGCGGGTGTGCTCGTGGGCGTGCCCTTCGGGCTGCTCATCGGCCTGCACGCCGGGAGTTACCGCTTCTTCTGGCCCCTGGTGATCTTCTTTCAGGCCATCGGCGACATCGCCTGGCTGCCCATCCTGCTCATCTGGTTCGGGTTCACCCTGCGCACCATGACCTTCGTCATCGTCTACACCGTGGTGTTCCCCGTGATCTTCAACACGGCGCTGGGGGTGCGCACCGTGCCGACGGAGATGATCCGGGCGGCGCAGATGCTCGGCGCGCCGCGCTGGCGCATCCTCACCGACGTCTTTGTGCCGGGGGCGCTGCCCAACATCGTCACCGGCCTGCGCAACGGATTGGGCTACGGGTGGCGGGCGCTCATCGCGGCGGAGATCATCGTCGGCACTAGCGGCATCGGCTTCATGATGTTCGACGCGCGGCGCAGCGGCAGCGTGGTGGAGATGTTGCTGGGGATGATCGTCCTGGGCATCCTCTGGTACGTCGTCGACGGCGGGTTGCTGGCCCCGCTGGAACGGGCGACGGTCCGGCGCTGGGGGATGGTCGTCGATGGCTGACCTGGTCATTCGCCACGTGAGCAAGACCTACTTCGACGTCTACACCGGCCAGCACGTGCACGCCCTGCGCGACGTCTCCCTGGAACTGCGCGAGGGGGAGTTCGTCAGTATCGTCGGGCCCAGCGGGTGCGGCAAGACCACGCTGCTGAACATCATCGCCGGTTTCATCCCCCCCAGCCGCGGCGAGGTCCTGCTGGACGGCCGGCGCGTCACCGGCCCCGGCCCCGACCGGGGCGTGGTCTTCCAGAGTTTCGCCCTCTTCCCATGGAAGACGGTGCTGGACAACGTGGCCTTCGGGTTGAAGATGCGCGGCGTGCCCAAGCCGGAGCGCGATCGCATCGCCCGGGAGTACATCGCGCTGGTGGGGTTGACCGGCTCCGAGTACCAGTACCCCCACGAGCTCTCCGGCGGGATGCAGCAGCGTGTGGGCGTGGCCCGGGTGCTGGCCAATCACCCCGAGGTCATGCTCATGGACGAACCCTTCGCCAGCGTGGATGCCCAGACACGGATGACGCTGCAGGAAGAGCTGACCCGGATCTGGGAGGCCAAGCGCCCGACGATCCTGTTCGTCACCCACGACGTGGAAGAAGCCGTCTTTCTGGCCAACCGCGTCGTGGTGCTCAGTTCCCGCCCGGCCACGGTGCGCGAAGTCGTGGAGATTCCGCTGGCGCGGCCGCGGGTCTGGACGGCGCTCGTGGAGGATCCGATCTACAAGCGCCTGGTCGGCCGCGTGCTGGCGCTGGTGCGGACGCCCGCGACATGACGGGGGCCTGAGGGCGCGATGAAGTCGCCCGCCGTCCGCGTCGCCGTGGCGCTGGTCGTGCTGACCCTGGCCTGGCAGGGATGGCTGTTCTGGCAGGCCAGGGCCAAGGTCCCCGCCGATCTTGCCGCGTACGTCTCGGACCGCGGCACGGTGGATCTCGTCGTCACCCTGCGCTTCCCGCCCGAGCGCTTCCATGTGCTGATGTTTCAGCGCTTCGGACGCGTGGTCGGGACCGAGGGCCGCGCTGTGGAACTGCGCGGGGTCCCCCTTGGACGCGTGCGGGAGATCGCCCGGTTCTACTGGGTCGAGCGCATCGTCCCGGCTCCGCCCGAGAGGCCCTAGCGACCGGGAAGCGGCGGAGGCGGCCGGCGGCCGGCGGCCGACGGCGGGGCCCCAGGCCTGAGGGATCGCCGCGGGTTGCGTCGAACCCCGAGGACGCAGTCGAATAGCGGTAGAGCGGTCGGACCGAGGAGGGCAACGATGAAGGCCGTGCGGATTCACGAGACGGGAGGGCCCGAGGTGCTGCACTGCGAGGAGGTGCCCCGGCCCGCACCGGGACCCGGGCAGGCGCTGGTCCGGCTGCACGCCGCCGGCGTGAACTTCCTCGACATCTACCACCGCACCGGCCTCAACCCGCTGCCGCTGCCGGCGATCCTGGGCAACGAAGGCGCCGGCGTCGTCGAGGCGATCGGGCCCGGGGTGACGGAGGTCGCGCCGGGGGATCGGGTGGCCTTTACCAACGTGCTGGGCAGCTACGCCGAGTTCGTCGTCGCGCCGGCCTGGCGTCTTGTCCCGATCCCGGGGACCTGCGACTTCCGCCAGGCCGCCGCCGCGATGTTGCAGGGGATGACCGCGCACTACCTGACCCACACCACCTATCCGCTCCGCCCCGGGGAATGGGCGCTGGTCCACGCCGCGGCGGGCGGCGTCGGCGCCCTGCTGGTGCAGCTGGCCAGGCGGCGCGGAGCCCGGGTGATCGCCACCGTGTCCACGGAAGAGAAGGCGGCCGTCGCCCGGGAGGCGGGCGCAGACGTCTGCGTCATTTACACCCGCGAGGACTTCGTGCAGGCGGCGAAGCAGGCGACGGAGGGAGCCGGCGTCCAGGTGGTCTACGACTCCGTGGGCAAGGACACCTTCGAGCGGGGACTGGACTGCCTGGCCGTGCGCGGCGTGATGGTGCTCTACGGACAGGCCAGCGGCCCGGTGGCGCCCGTCGATCCCCGCGTGCTCAACGCCAAGGGGTCGCTGTTTCTCACCCGCCCCTCCCTGCACCACTACACCCGCACCAGGGCGGAACTGCTGGCCCGCGCCGGCGATGTGTTGCAGTGGGTCCAGGACGGCAGCCTGCGCCTCCGCATCGACCGCACCTACCCGCTGGCCGAGGCCGCCGAGGCGCACCGCCGGCTCGAGGGCAGGGCGGCCCTCGGCAAGCTTCTGCTGGTCCCCTGAAGGAATCCTCCCGCGCCGGCAGAGGGGGACGGCGCATCCCGCTCCGGCGCCGGACGGGCTCGGGGGAGGACCCGTTGTCTATGACCCTCTCCGCGGTGGCACCTCACGGGTGAGCGGTTCCGACCGAGGGGTGCGGGTCCCCAGCCCCCGTTGCGGAGATGGCGATGGCCGAACCGGCGGCCGCCCCGCCCAGGGCGGGGGAACAGGAAGGCAGTCCCGCGCGTCTCCTCCTCGACGCCTGGTTCGGCACGCCCGACAATCCCATCGCCGCCCACCACGCCGTCCTGCGGCTCACCTACGGGCTGACGCCGGCCGTGGTCATCATGGCGGCGCTGGCCCGGCTGCTGGGCATCGACCTCCCGCTGTGGCTGATCGTGTTCCAGGCGGTCGTGCTGATGGCCACCACCTGGCGGCAGGAACGGCTGGTCATCGAGGGCGTCGTCACACCCTTCATGGCCGCCGCCCATCTGAACCTGGGCCTGCTCCTGCTCACGACCTGGGTCGCCTTCTCCGGGGGCGTGCAGAGCCCGTTCGTCTGGGCCTACGCGGTGATCATCGCCATCTACGGCGTGCTGTGGGGCGCGCGGTTCGCGCTGGTCACGGCCACGCTGTGCAGCGTCTACCTCCTCTCCATCCTGGGGCTGATGCGGCTGGGGCTGGCCCTCAACCCGGCCCCCCTGGCCGTCCCCCTGACGCTGCCCGGTCGCGTCTTCCTGCTGAGCTATGTGGCGATGTTCTACGTCGTCGCCGTGGTGGCCGGGGCGCTGCGGCGTCAGGCCCTCGAGGTCTTTCGCCTGGCGCTCACCGACCCGCTGACCGGGCTGGCCAACCGGCGGGCCCTCCGCCAGGGGCTGGACCGCGAGCTGGCCCTGGCCGAACGCTACGGCCATCCCTGCGCCGTGCTCGTCCTGGAGGTCGACCGCTTCAAGGAGATCAACGATCGGTTTGGCCACCTCCAGGGCGACGCGGCGCTGCGCAGGGTCGCGACGACGCTGCGCAGCGCCTGCCGCTCCACCGACCTGCTGGCCCGGTTTGGCGGCGACGAGTTCGTCGCCGTCCTCCCCCACACGGGGATGGAGGAGGCCCGGGGGGTGGGGGACCGGATCCGCCGCGACGTCGAAGAGGCTGCCCCGCTGCGCGGGCTCCAGCTCACCTTGAGCGCGGGGGTGGCCGTCTTTCCCGACCACGGCCGGACCTCGCGCGACCTCCTCGAGGCCGCCGATCGCGCCATGTACCGCGTCAAGCAGCGGGGAGGCAACGGCACCGAGGTGGCCTGAGGCCCGCCGCCGCGGCAGGGTGAGCGCCCAGGCCCTTGACATCCCGCCTGCTCCGCCGGTAGGCTGGACGGCGGGGCGTTACTGCAAGTGATTTTCATTATCGAGACCGGGGGAGGAGCGGGCGGTGGACGATGCGGTGGCCACGGTGGCGGAGCGGCTGCGCAGGCACGGCCGCCGGATGACCGTCCAGCGGCGGGCCGTGCTGGAGGCGATGGCGGCCCTGGGCTGCGCCCAGGACGCGGAGGCGATCCACCAGCGGGCGCGCCGGGCGCACGGGCGGTTGGGCCTCGTCACCGTGTACCGGACGCTGGAGGCCTTTGTCGCCGAGGGGCTGGCCGAACGGGTCTTCTTCGGCGACGGGCGGGCCCGCTACGAACTGCAGGACCGCCGTCACCACCACCACCTCGTCTGCCTGGGCTGCGGTCGGGTGGCGCGGCTGGAGGGCTGTCGCCTGCCGCCGCCGCCGCAGCTGGGACGGCTCCACGGATTCCGCGTGACCGCGCACCGGCTGGAGCTTTTCGGCTACTGCCGGGATTGCCGGAGCGGCCGATAAAAGCGGCCGTCCTCCTCGTGGTCGGCCTCGTCGCCGCGGGCTGCGCGCCGCGGCAGGCGGCGCCGTCGGGGCGGGTCGCCGTCGCGGCCACCATCTACCCGGTGGCCGAGTTCGCCCGGCGGGTGGGAGGGGAGCGGGTGGAGGTGCGCGAGATCGTGCCGCCGGGGGTGGAACCCCACGATTACGAGCCGGCTCCCCAGGACCTCGTCACGCTGCACCGGTCGCGCGTCTTCGTGTACAACGGAGCCGGCTTCGAGCCCTGGGTGGGGCGGACGCTGCCCGGGCTGCCTCCCTCGGTGGTGGCCGTGGACGGCAGCGCGGGGCTTCCCCTGCGCAGGGGAGATCCCCACCTCTGGCTCGACCCCGTGCTGGCGCAGGCCCAGGCGGAACGCCTCCGGGACGGCCTGATCCGCGCCGATCCCGACGGGCGGGCGCACTATGAGCGGGGCGCCCGAAAGCTGATTGCCGATCTCGCCGCCCTGGACCGCCGGTACGCGCAGACCCTGGGCCGGTGCGCGCGCCGGGAATTCGTCACGGCGCACGATGCGTTCGGGTATCTGGCCGCGCGCTATGGTCTGCAGCAGGTGCCGGTGACCGGGATCGACCCGGAGGCCGAACCGACCCCGGCACGCCTGCGCCAGATCATCGCCACGATCCGGCGGACGGGAGCGACAGCCGTCTTCACCGAATCGTTCCTCAATCCACGGGTGGCGGAAACCCTGGCCCGCGAGACCGGCGTCCGCGTGCTGGTACTGGATCCGCTCGAGGGGCTGAGCGCCGAGGACCGGGCCCGGGGGCGGAACTACTTCACGGTGATGGATGAGAACCTCACCCATCTGGCCGACGGACTCGACTGCGGACGGTAGCCCGGACGTCGCCGTCCTGGAGCACGTGTGCTACGACGTGGGGGACACCCGCGTCCTGGAGGGGGTGACCCTGCGCATCGGCAGGGGCGACTTCCTCGGAATCATCGGACCCAACGGTGCGGGCAAGACCACCCTGCTGCGCGTGATGCTCGGGCTGCTGACACCGTCCTGCGGACACGTCACCCTGTTCGGCACCGATGTGCGCCGCTTCCGTGCGTGGTATCGCATCGGCTATGTGCCGCAGCGGCCCGTCGCCGAGCGGCGCTTTCCGGCCAGCGTCTTTGAGGTGGTGATGAGCGGGTGCTCGGCACGCGTCGGGCCGGGACACCGATACGGCGTCGCGGAGCGGGAGGCGGCGCTGCAGGCGCTGGAGACGGTGGGCATGGCGGGCGTCCGCGACCGCGTCATCGGCCGCCTTTCCCCGGGGCAGCAGCAGCGGGTCTTCATCGCCCGCGCCCTGGTCCACCGTCCGGAGCTGCTCATCCTCGACGAGCCGACCGTGGGCGTGGACGTGGACGCCCAGGAGCAGTTCTACGCGCTGCTGCGCCACCTCAACCGCCAGCTGCACACGACCCTGGTGCTGGTCTCCCACGACATCACCGTCGTGGCCCGGGAGGTCACCCGGCTGGCCTGCCTGAACCGTTCGCTCGTTTTCCACGGTGACCCGGCGGAGGCGATGCGCAGCGGCGCGCTGGAGCAGCTGTACCGGGCGCAGAGCCTGGTCGTGGCCCACCGCCACTAACGATGCCGGAGATCCTGCAGTACGGCTTCATGCAGCGCGCCCTGCTGGCCGGGGTAATGATCGCCATGATCGCGCCCACCATCGGGGTCTTCCTGGTCCTCCGCCGGCTCAGCCTCATCGCCGATACGCTGTCTCACGTGGCGCTGGCCGGCGTGGCCGCGGCCCTGCTGGCCGGATGGCATCCTGCCGCGGGCGCCTTCCTGGCCGCGATCATCGGGGCCGTGGGGATCGAGCGGATGCGCGTCTCCGGGCGACTGGTCGGCGACGCCGCGCTGGCGATCTTTCTCTCCGGAGGGCTCGCCGTCGCCGTGGTGCTGATCGGCCTGAGCGGCGGCTTCCGGGTCGATCTCTTCACCTACCTGTTCGGGGCGATCACCGCGGTGCAGCCGCGCGACCTGTGGGTCATCCTCGGGCTCGGACTGGGCGTGCTGGCCGCGGTGGCAATCTTCTACAAGGAGTTGTTTGCCATCGCCTTCGATGAGGAGGCCGCCCGGGTGCAGGGCGTCCCGGTGGACGCCCTCAACCTGCTGGTCACGGTGCTCGTGGCCGTGACGGCGGTGGTGGCGATGCGGGTGGTCGGAGTGCTCCTGACGAGCGCGCTCATCGTGATCCCCGCCGCAACCGCCCTGCGCCTCGCCGGCACCTTCCGGGCCACGCTGCTGCTGGCCGTGGCCAGCGCCCTGATCTCCGTCCTGGCCGGCATGACCGCCGCCTTCTATCTCAATCTCGCCGCGGGAGGGGCGATCGTGCTGACCGCCATCGCCCTCTTCGCCGCGACGAGTGTCCTCAGGCGGAGTTGAGGTACCGCTCGAACCAGGCCGTCACCCGCTGCCACGCCGCTTGAGCGGCCGCGGCATGGTAGCGCTGCCCCGTGTCGTTGAAAAACGCGTGGTCGGCGCCCGGGTAGACGACGATCTCGTGGACGACGCGGGCCCGCTCCAGGGCTTCCCGGAGCGCCGGGATGCCGGCGTTGATGCGCGCATCCAGTTCGCCGTAGACGGCCAGGACCGCGGCCCGGATCTTCGGCACATCGGTCAGCGGAGGGGACGGTCCGTAGAACGGCGCCGCGGCGCGGAGGTCGGCGTTGGCCGTGGCCAGCCGCCAGGTCATTCCTCCGCCGAAGCAGAAGCCGATGGCTCCAATCCGGTCGGCCCGCACCGTGGGAAGCGCCTGGAGGGAGCGCACCGCCGCATTGAGCATCTCCACCAGCCGCTCCGGCGCCGTGCGGCCCAGGATGGCGCTGACCTGCGCCAGGTCGTTCAGATACCTCGGCGTGCCGCCCTCGTGGGAGACCAGGTCCGGGGCCAGGGCCGCGTAGCCCAGTTTGCTGAATCGCCGGCAGACGTCTTTGAAATGCTCGAGCAACCCGCGGTTCTCGTGGATGACCACGACCCCCGGGAAGGGGCCGCCATCGCGGGGGCGGGACAGGTAGGCCTGCACCGAGACGCTTCCGGAGGGAAAGGTCACCATCTCCAGGGACAGCGCCGGATCGTCGGGAGGGACGGTCACGCCCGGGGCCGGGGCCGCCGACGGCGCCGGTCCCTGCGCGGCGGCGGCCACCTCCTCGGGGGAGGTCGAAATCCCCAGGCCGCTGAGGATCGACACGGCGAGGGCCGCTCCGCCCGCCATCAGCGCCGTGCGTCGCAGGAATTCCCGGCGCGGGAGCCGGCCGGCCCGGAAGTCTTCGGCCCACTCTTCGACAATGTAGCGCTGCAGATCGTCCACAGGGGTCCTCCTTCGGGTAGGATCGAGACAGGCGCGGGACGGCGGCCCCGAACCCGGCAGGTTTCGTATACACAGAGCGTGTCACAGCCGTGTCACCTTCCGTCGCCGGAAAGCGATCCTTCGCCGCCCGGCGTTATGGCAAGATGAAAGTGGACCCCTGCTCGGGGGAATGGCGATGGTGATCTCTACGCTGCATAGGTTGACCGCGGAGGACCTGCGGTACATTGTCACGACCCTGTATCCCGGGGCCGATCCCCATCGCGTCGCCGCCCGTCTGCGTGACGACGACCAGGCCCTGGAGCGGCACCTGGAAGACGAGCGTCTGCTCCGGCGGATCCTGGGCGAGAGCGACATTCTCATCCACATCTCGCCCTGGTTGCTGTTCGGCGTCCTGCTGCGCCACGTCCGCCGTGTGCTGCTGGCGGTGCCCTACACCATCGAAGAGGCGCTGGGCGAGCGGGTCCCGGTCTTCGACGCGGTGCGGGCCGGCGAACTCCTCGCGGATCGCGACATCCTGGATTACCTGGTCCTGATGCTGGTCTCCTTCACCCGGACGGAGACCTGGGCGATCGAAGTCGAGCAGGAGGGGCGGCGGCGGTGGCGGCGCTTCAGCGATCTCGACTCCGACGATATGATCGCCCTGGCCGGGATAATGCCGGAGGCGTTGCGCTTCCCGATCCTGCGCCGCATCGGCGACATCGCCCTCTTCACCAGCGGCATCTTTCCCGAAGCCGTCGACCGCCGGGCCGGTGGGGGCGGCGGAGCCAGGGCGGCCCGGAAGACCCTGGAGGAGTACGAAGAGGAGGGGCGCCTCTTCTACCGGCTGGCGGCGCAGCATGAGGTCGCGCGCCGGACGGGATGGGACCGCCCCCTGGAGGCGCTGGCGGAGACCTTCCCCATCGCGCGCAAGCCGCTCAACGTGCTGGCCTCGCAGTACATCCGCACGAGCCGGCTGGAGTTGTTCGGCGAGTTCGGCTAGGGGGCCTGGGCACGGATACCCTGCAGCAGGCGCTCCCACCACGGATCGTCGGCCGGTGAGTAGGGGCGGTAGGGGCCGATGCGGTCCACCAGTCCCTCGTAGCGGGCGCGGAGCGCGGCGCCGGCGTCCTCGGGGGGCGCCACGACGGCGATCGTGGTCAGCATCTCGTCCGTTACTTCGCCGGCCATGGCCGTCCAGGCCCCCTGCCCGGCGAGCCGGCTGAGGCGCGCGCCCACCTCCTCCCACCCGTGGTGCGCCAGCACGCCGCGGTAGGACGGCGTGCTGGCGTAGAAGGCGATGGCCCGCCGCGCCGCGTCCGCGCCGGGCCCCCGCAGGCCGTCGGTGACGACGAAGACCGCGGCGCTGATCGGCAAGGGAACCGCACCCCGGCCGGCACGCGCCTGTCCCCTCCGGATGGCGGGGAGGATGACCTCCCGCAGATAGGCGGCGGTATGCAGCGGATGGACCTGGAAGCCGTCGGCGACCTCGCCGGCGACCCGACACATCACGGGGTTCACCCCCGCCGTGGCAATCGGGACGGCGTAGTCGTGCCGCGGCGGCGTGAAGAAGGGGGTCATGAGCGACAGGTGATACCCCCGGCCGCGGTAGTCGAGCGGGGCGCCGGTTCTCCAGGTCCGCCACACGGCGCGGATGGCCCGGACCGTATCGCGCAGCCGCGGCGCCGGGGCGTCCCACGGCATGCCGTAGCGTCGGACGATGTGTCCGCGGACCTGGGTTCCCAGCCCGAGGATGAACCGGCCCTCGGCCAGGGCCGCCAGATCCCAGGCCAGGTGGGCCAACAGGGTGGGGCTGCGCACAAAGGCGATCGCCACGCTGGTGCCCACACTCACCTTCGTCGTGTGCTCGGCGGCGAGCGCCGCGCCGAGGAACGGCTCGTGGGCGGTCTCGGAGAACCACAGGCCGTCAACGCCGATTCCTTCGGCGCGGCGGGCCAGCTCCGGTACATCCCGCAGAGTGCGGTATTCGAGATGCGCATCGACCAGCATATGAGAGGAAAATCTTTCGCCGTGGAGGAATCTATGGCCTCCGGGAGAGCGCACAGGAACCGATGCTCCGCTGGCAGGTGGTGGGCGCAAGACAGGGGTAGAGCATGAAGGTGATGGCGACCGCGGTCCTGGCGGCGCTGGCGGTTGCAGCGTGCGCCGCGGCCGCTCCGGCGCAGGACGTCGGGATCAAGGTCGTCGTCAACGGCGTTGACGTTCCCCTCGCCGCGCCCGCCGTGGTCGTGCAGGGGCAGGTGCTGGCTCCTATTTCCGGCCTCTTCGAGCCGATGGGAGCCATCGCCGCCTATTACGAAACCGACCGCAGCGTCGTCGTCACCAACCGGACGCGGGCCGCGCTCCGCCTCTTCATCGGTCAGCCCACCCTGCAGGTCGACGGAAAGGTGCGGCCCCTCCCCGTGTCTCCCCAGGTGATCCGCGGGCTGGCCTACATTCCCCTCCAGGCCGTCTTCTCCGCGCTGGGCGCGTGGACGAAGTACGAGCCCGGGGAGCGGACGCTGTATGTGAGTTCGCAGATCACGGCCGTCTCCGCTCGGGTCGCCTCCGGTGTCTTGTTGGTCCAGGTCGAGGCCACCGGGCCGGTGCAGACCGAAACGCTCGTCCTGACTGATCCGGACCGCATGGTCGTCGATTTCCTGCACGCCGCGCTGCGCACCCCTCCCGGGGAGACGCCGGTGAACGATGCCGGCGTCCAGCGCATCCGCACCGCGCAGTTTCAGGTCAAGCCCTACGTTTCACGCCTGGTCTTCGACCTGCAGGCGCCGGTGGACATCCGCGTGGTCAGCGATCCGCTGTCCTACCTGGTGACCCTTGAGATCCGCCCCAAGGCCGCGGCCGGCGCACCGCCGCCGGGCCCGCCCCCCGGCGCGCCGCTCCCGGGCCCGCCCTCCGCCGCCCGATCCACGGAGCCGGGGGTCTCCCCGCCGACGGCCGGCGCGCTGCGGGTGACGGGCGTGACGTTCCGGCGCGACGGAGCCGGCGGCCGGATCACGGTGGAAGGGGACGGGCCGATGGAGTACAGGATCCGGGAGTTCGTCTTCCCGGATCGCCTGGCCATCGACATCGAGAACGCCGTCTTCGTGCCGGTGAAGGAGGAGGTGCGCCTCGAGCATCCGTCCATCGTCTCCGTCCGGGCCGCGCAGTTCACCGCCCAACCGCCGGTGGCGCGCGTGGTCGTCACCCTCAAGCGCAAGATGAACTACTTCGTCAGCCGAACCCCGAGTGGGCTGATCATCGATGTGAACACCCAGACCGCGCTGCGCCGCCACATCGTGGCCATCGATCCCGGACACGGCGGCCGGGATCCCGGCGCGATCGGACCCTCGGGGTTGCGCGAAGCCGATGTCGTCCTGGACATCGCCCGGCGCGTGCGCGAGCTCCTGGAGCGGGACGGCGTCCGGGTGGTGATGACCCGGGACGACGACGCCACCGTCGAACTGACCGAGCGCCCGCGGATGGCCCGCGAGGCGGGCGCCTCGATCTACGTCAGCATCCATGCCAACGCCCACGGCCGGGCCACGGCCAACGGCTCCGAAACCTACTACCTGACCCCGCAGTCGCTGGCCCTGGCGCAGATGATCCAGGACGAACTGGGCATCGTGTTGAGCTTGCCCAGCCGCGGCATCAAGACGGCGAACTTCCTCGTCCTGCGCGACAGCAGTGTGCCCTCGGTGCTGGTGGAGACCGCCTTCATCTCCAACGCCGAGGATGAGGCCCGCCTGCGCGACGCGGCGTTCCGCCAGCGGCTGGCCCAGGCCATCCACCGCGGGATCATGCGGTTCCTGACGATCTATCCGGCGCCCGCTCCCTGACCGTGCGGCTGACGGTGCTGGGCAAATGGAGTCCCTATCCGCCTCCGGGCGGTGCCTGCCCGGGATACCTGGTGGCCAGCGGCGAGGTCCGCATTCTTCTGGATTGCGGCAGCGGGGCCGTCGCGGCGATGCTCCGGGTCGCCCCCGCGCACCGGTTGAGCGCGGCGGTCATCACCCACCTGCATCCCGACCACTTCTCCGACATCTACGCGCTGCAGAATGCCCTGCGCTTCGGCCGCTACCCGGATCCGCCCGCGCCCCCGCTCCCCCTCTTCGCCCCCCGGGGGGCGGGGGAGTTCCTGGCCGCCGTGCTGCCCGCGGACACCGCCCGGCGCGACTTCCGGGACCGGTTCGACTTCCGGCCCATCGAGGCCGGGGCGGCCGAGGTGGACGGCGTGCGGCTGCGCTTTACGCCGACCACGCACCCCATGCCCTGTCACGCCGTCGAGGTCTCCGCGGGCGGCCGGCGCCTGGTCTACACGGCCGACACCGGCCCGTCGCCCGAGGTGGAACGCTTGGCCGCAGGCGCCGACCTCCTGCTGGCGGAGTGCGCCCTCGTCGAGGAGGCGGCGGATCTGGCCCCGGTCTGGGGCCACCTGACGGGGAGCATGGCCGGGGCCATGGCCGCGCGCGCCGGTGTGGGGCGGTTACTACTGACCCACTTCTTCACTCCGCACCATGCGCTCCAGGAATCGGTGGCGGCGGCAGCGAAGGAGTTCGGCGCCGTTCTCCCGGTCGATGAAGGCTCCACCTACGAGATCTGATCGTCCAAGACCCGGGCACGACGAGGTCTGAGCGCAGCGAGGTTCGAGTGCCGATGCCCCGCGCCGACGGGCGGCAGGCCCACGAACTGCGGCCGGTGACCATCACCCGCCACTTCCTCAAGTACGCCGAGGGCTCGGTGTTGATCACCCTCGGGGACACCAAGGTCGTCTGCTCGGCCAGCATCGATGAGCGCGTCCCCCAGTGGCTGCGGGGCGGAGGACGGGGGTGGATCACCGCCGAGTACGGAATGTTGCCCCGGGCCACGAGCGAGCGCAGCCCGCGGGACATCGGACGGCCCAGCGGCCGGGCGCAGGAGATCCAGCGGCTGGTCGGCCGCTCCCTGCGGGCGGCGGTGGATCTGGACAAACTGGGGGAGCGGACGATCTGGATCGACTGCGACGTCATCCAGGCCGACGGCGGCACACGCACCGCGGCGATCACCGGGGCCTTCGTCGCCCTGGTCGATGCCCTGTACGTGCTGCGGAAGACCGGGGCCGTGGGCTGGTGGCCCCTGCGCGAGTTCGTGGCGGCGACGAGCGCAGGGATCGTCGACGGGGAGGTCGTCCTCGACCTCGACTTCCAGGAGGATTCCCGGGCGCGGGTGGACATGAACGTCGTGATGACGGAATCCGGCCGGCTGGTGGAGGTCCAGGGCACCGCCGAGGGGATGCCCTTCACCCGGGAGGAGATGCAGCAGATGCTGAACCTCGCCGAGCGCGGGATCAAGCAGCTGATCCGGCACCAGCGGGACGTCCTCGCCGACGTGCTGGCCGGAATCCCGCGCTGAGGGGCGTCCCGCCATGCGCCGACGTCCCGCCTCGCGTCCCCGCCGCCCCCTCCGCCACCCCGGCGCGCTCCGTCCCCGCCTGCGTCCGGCCGCCGGCCCGCCCCCGTCGGGTCCGGGCGTGCTGGAGGTTGTCCTGGCCACCCGCAATCCGGGGAAGGTGCGGGAGTTCCTCGAGTTGATGCACGACCTGCCGATCCAGGTGTACAGCCTGGAAGCCTTCCCGCAGATTGGACCGCTGGCCGAGGACGGCCAGACCTACACCGAAAACGCCGTCACCAAGGCGGCGACGGTGGCGCGCCTCACCGGCCGCGTGGCGGTGGCCGATGACTCCGGCCTCGAGGTGGACGCGCTGGAGGGCGGGCCGGGTCCGCATTCCCGCCGTTTCCTGGGAGACCAGGCTTCCGACGCCGCGCGCAACGCGCGGATCCTCAAACTGCTCCACGGGGTGCCGGCGGAACGGCGGACGGCGCGCTACCGGGCCGTGGTCGCCGTGGCCCTGCCGAGCGGCGAGGTGCGGACCTTCGAGGGGAGCTGCGAAGGGAAGATCGCCACGGTGGCGCGCGGCTCGGGAGGCTTCGGCTACGATCCGATCTTTCTCGTCCCCGCCTACGGGAAGACGATGGCGCAGCTCCCGCTCGCCGTGAAGAACCGCCTCAGCCATCGCGCCCGCGCCTTTGCCGCGGCGCGGCCGTATCTGAGCAGGCTGGCCGCCGGATTCCGGAGCGCCGCCGGCGACTGATCCCGGGCACGCTACAGGTGGTGCTCCAGGCGCTGGGGCTTCGCCAGGATGTCCCGCCAGGGGTCGCGTCGCCTCTTCATCAGCTCGGGCGCCGTGCGCAGCGTGAACTCCAGGGGGTCGAACCCCCGCTCCAGTTCCGCCCACGTTACCGGCATCGCCACCGTGGCCTGAGGTGTCGGCCGGAGGCTGTACGGGCAGGCCAGCGTGGCGCCCAGCCGGTTCTGGTTGTAGTCGAGGAAGACCTTGCCCACCCGCTCTTCCACCGCCCAGGCCGTGGTCAGGGTCTTGGGGTGGCGGCTTTCCAGGTACCGGGTCACCGTCCGGGCGAACTCGTGCACCTGGTCGTAGGTGTAGTCGCGCACGATCGGCACGAAGACGTGCAGCCCGGTCTTGCCGCTGGTCTTGAGGAAGCTCTCCAGCCTCAAGGTCCGCAGGAGGGCCCGGACTTCAAAGGCGGCCTCGCGCGCGGCGTCGAACCCCCGCCGGGAGTAGTCGGGATCCTTTTCGCCCCGACCCCGCGGGAGGGTGGTGCCGTCCGGAAAGAGATAGGGATCGAGATCGAACACCACGAAATCGGGGCGGTTCAGGACGCTGGCGCGCAGGCCTTCCTCCGTGGTGAACTCCGTCCCCGCCCTGGCCACGCCTTCGCTGCGCCGGACGGGGGTGATCCGGCTGAACCAGGTGTGGATCTCGATGTCGGCGAGCTGCGCCAGCCACAGCAGCGTCTCCAGGTTGTTGCAGACCGGGGCGGCCATCGTCCCGCCGGCGCTCCCGCTGGCGATGGAGACCAGCCGGACGAAGCGGGGGGCATCCGGGACGTCCTTCTGGTAGAAGCTCTCCCCGGCGATCCCGTTGGGGAAGCGCCGCAGCGTCACCGGACGGTCGATCAGGTGGGGGAGGATGACCGGGCCGATCTTCAGGTAGTACTCGAGGAGGTCCGCTTTCGTGTACCCGAGGTCGGGCCAGAAGACCTTGTCGAGGTTGGTCAGTTGGACGTCCAGCCCCGCCTCCGCCAGCGCCGCTTCGAGGGGGTGCTTCTTCCGCGACGTTGAGGGCAGGAGCACCGGGCGCGGACGCTCCTTCGCCGGGGCGGCGCCGCCGGCGGCAGGTACCACGGCGGCCCGGGGCAGAGGGCGCTCCAGCGTCACCTCGCGGGCCGGTTTGTCCTGGCGCAGGCCCAGGTAGACGGGGAAACGCAGCCTCCCGTCGGCCGTCCAGCCGGCGTACTCTACCTGAACCACGAGATCGGGGCGGACCCAGGTCACCTGTTCGTTGGACGGAGGCACCGCATCGAAGGGGCACGACGCCTGGAGGCGGGTCCGCAGCAGCCGAAAGACGCGCCGCAGCTCGTCGTCGTTGAATCCCGCGCCGCAGTGGCCGATGTAGCGCAGCCGGTCCCCTTCGTAGGCACCGAGGAGGAGGGCGCCGAAGGTCCTGGTCCGCGCCCCCAGCCCGCGCGTGTAACCGCCGACCACCGCCTCCAGCTGCCTGGTGATCTTGATCTTCACCCACTCCGCGCTGCGCTTCCCCGGCTGGTAGCGGCTGTCCCTGCGCTTGGCGATGATGCCTTCGACCCCCAGTGACCGCGCGGCGGCGTAGAACGCCCGGCCCTCTTCCGGGACGGCGTCGGAGATCCGCACCACGGGATGGTCGGGGAGCAGCGCGGCCAGCGCCCGCCGGCGGTCCTGCAGCGGACGGTTGATCAGCAGGTGCCCCTGCAGGTAGAGCAGATCGAAGACGTAGTAGACGATGGGCGGCCGCGCCGGGCCCGGCCGGGTGCGGAGTTGCTGCAGCAGCGCAAAGGAAGAGCGCCCCTCGGCGTCGAGGGCGACGATCTCTCCGTCCAGGACCGTGTCAGGGAGGTCCAGGGCATAGAGGGCGTCGACCACTTCGGGGAATTGCGCGTTGATGACGTGCCCGCCCCGGCTGCGGATGGTCACCTGCTGCTGCGCGCCCTCGCGCCGGACGGCGCTGATGGCCCGGATGCCGTCCCACTTGATCTCGAAGAGCCAGCGCGGGTCGTCAAAGGGCCGGTCCGCCGACGCGGCCAGCGCCGGCTTGATCTCGGCGGGGAAAGAATCGGTCCCCGGCCGGGTCAGCCCGAGGGCCTGCAGGGCCTTGCGGGTGGACCGGGTGACCGCGGGCGCTCGCCCGGCGGGCGTCGTCCGGCCGGGCGGACGGTTGCGGCCACCGGCGTTCGCGACCTTCCGGCTCTGCCACCGGCGGGTCTCCTCCCGGGCGATCTGGGCCATCGTGCGGCCGGTCCTGGCCGACACCGAGGGCTCCGGCAGCGTCCAGCCCGCCACAGCGTCATCGTCGCGCTTCTTGAACAGCAGCCACTGCGTCTGGCCGCCCATCTTCGTCCGCACGAGGTGGAACTCTCCGCGCAACTTCTTCCCGTGCAACACCACGGTGAGCTTGCCCCTGGCGTGGGCCTGGAGCGGATCGCCATCCAGGCACTCGTAGGTGCCGGAGTCCCAGACCATCACCGTCCCCGCGCCGTAGTTGCCCGGGGGGATGACGCCCTCGAACTCGATGTACTCGAGCGGATGGTCCTCGACGGGAACGGCCAGGCGCTTCTCGTCCGGGTCCAGCGTCGGCCCTTTGGGCACGGCCCAGGACTTGAGGGTCCCGCCCATCTCCAGGCGGAAGTCCCAGTGCCGCCGCCGGGCATGGTGCTCCTGCACCACGAAGCGGAGGCGACGGCCCGGTGTGGCCGGGCCGCCGTGAGGCTCGGGGGTCCGGTCGAACCGCCGCTTGCGCCGGTAGAGCTGGAGCGCCTGATCAGGCATCGACCATCTGCGGGAGCCAGCGCGCGTAGTCGTAGCCGGGCGTCCCCTCCTCATGGGTGAAGTAGGCGTAGACGTCGCGCCCGGCGGCCAGCTGCTCCCGGACCCACCCCGCCCGTTCCCGCAGCGCCTCTTCCGTGTAGCGGGAGCGGTGAAACCGGTAGTACGCGATCGGCCCCACCGCCTCACGGGGGTGGGTTTCCTCATCCGTTTCCCCGACCACCAGCGAGACCCCGTGCTCCTCCAGCAGGCGGTAGACGCTGTCGCGCCGCCAGGAGTCGTGGCGGAACTCGATGACGGCCTGGGCGCCGGGACGGAGCTGGGCGAGGAACGTCGTCAGGAGGCCCAGGTCGCAGCGCAGGGAAGGGGGCAGCTGGAACAGCAGGATGCTCAGGCGCGGGCCGAGGAGGCGCATCCGCTCGTAGAGGAAGGCCAGGTCGCCGTCCACATCGGCCAGGCGCTTGATATGGGTGATCCGGCGGTGCACCTTGATCGTGAACCGGAACGATGCGGGGACCGCAGCCGCCCACTGGCTCAACGTCTCGTCGCCGGGGTAGCGGTAGAAGGTGTTGTTGATCTCGCAGGTGGGAAAGACGCGGGCGTAGTAGGCCAGCATCTCCCCGGCGGGGAGGCCGGCGGGGTAGAACCGTCCTTTCCACTCCGGATAACTGAAGCCTGAGGTGCCGACAAACACCTGAGCCACGGCGAGGGGACGTCCGCCGGCCCGGGCCGGCTCCGCCCGGGCCGCATCCTCAGCGGTGGCGCTCCCGCAGCGCGGCGGCCCGCGGCCGGGCCCGGCGCGGCCGCCGCAGGGACGCCGCCCGGCGGGTCACCTCCAGGCTGCGGCGCAGCGCTTCCATGAGATCGACGACCTTCTCCTCCTTGCGTTCGGGCGCCGCTTCCGCCGGGGCGCCCTCGATCTTGGCCGCGATCAGCCTCTGCAGCGCCTCGCGGTACTCGTCCCGGTAGTCGGCGGGATTGAAGGAGGCGGCCAGCCCCTCGACCAGTTGCAGCGCCATCTTCTTTTCGTTGGGATGGACTTTGACCTGCACCGGCAACTCGGCAAGCTCCGCGACCGGCCGCACCTCGTCGGCGTAAAAGAGCGTGGACATCACCAGGGCGCCGTCGTAGGGCCGCACCGCGACCAGGTGCTCCTTTTCCCGGATCACGACCTTGCCCACGGCCACCTTCGCCGACTCTTCCAGCGTGTCGTGGAGGAGGCGGAAGGCTTTCTGGCCGCCCTCATCGGGCGCCAGGTAGTACGACCTGTCGTAATAGAGAGGATCGATCTCGGCCAGTTCGACGAAGGCGGTGATACTGACCGTGCCGGCGGTTTCCAGGGGGATGTTCTCCAGCTCCTCGTCCGTGACCGGCACGAACTTGCCCTTGGCGTACTCGAAGCCCCGCACCACATCGTTCCACTCCACAACCTCCTCGTGGTGGGGGCAGTACCGTTTGTTCTGAATGGGGGTGAGACAGCTGCTGTGGAGGAGCCGGAACCGGATGTCCTTGGACTCCGTGGCCGTGTACAGCTTCACCGGGATGGTGACCAGGCCGAAGGTCAGGTGTCCCTTCCAGATCGGACGCATCTTCCCCGCTCCCCGAGGTCAGGCCTGCCTGCCCCGCGTGGACTGCGCGTACAGGCTATTATAGCAGTCGGCCCCCCCGGAGGAAGGGCGGCGGACGCCGCCAAATCCCCTTAGACGGACCGCGTGCCGGCGACCGCCCCGCGGCGGCCGTCCGGAGGCGCGGGTCACACCGACAGGAAAGGGTTCCGTCCCGATGCCGTGGATGCCCCCGCAGGTGGCGAAGTTCTTCACCTACTGGTCGCTGACATTTGCCGTCTTCCTCATCTACCTGTTCTCCTTCGTCGTCGCCGGGCTGGACGTCTGGGCCTCGCTGATGGAGAGCGTGCGCAAGCGTCGCAAGGAACTTCCGCCGCTTGCGGCCTACGATCCCAACCCGCTGGCCGGCAAGACGGTGGCCTCGACGCTGGGCCTGGGGCCCGGCCAGCAACCCGACGGCAAGCGCCGGTGGGTGCTGGACCGCGCGGCGATGGCGGCGCGGCGCCTGGGGCTGGACCGGCTGCACGTGGTCGTCCTGGAGGATTCCAAGGAGCATCCGCTGGTCCACTTCCACGACGGCCGGACCCTGGTCTCCTATCGCGTGGACAAGACCTGGGTGGCCGAGGCGCGCGCCGGCAACGCCGAACGCGAACGGCAGGTCGTCGAGCTGCTGGAGCGGTACCTGGCCTCGGATTTTCTGGGCCGCCACGAACTCCGGCCGAAGCGGACGACGGAGCTGGCCCGGGGGAAGGAAGCCTGACGGCACGGCGTGGTCGGGGCGGCCGGATTTGAACCGGCGACCTCGTGGTCCCAAACCACGCGCGCTGGCCGGGCTGCGCCACGCCCCGATCGGTTCCCAGCCTAACATGGCGGCTGCGGGGGGTCAATTTCGCCGGCCCGGCGGGGAATGCGCCCGGGGGTCCCCGCGTTCGGGCCTGCAGAGAGGTGCGGGATGCCGCAGGCCAGGACCGTTGAACCCGTCGCGTTCGTCATCATCGGCGCCACCGGGGACCTCGCCCAGCGACTGTTGCTCCCCGCGCTGTACCACCTGCGCGACGACGGCCTCCTGCCCGACGACTTCGCGGTCGTGGGTTTCTCGCGCCGTGGCTGGACCGACGACGACTTCCGGAGGTTCGCCCGCGAGGGGCTGGCGCCGAACCGGCCTGCCGGCGAGGCCTGGGCGCGGTTCGCTCCCCATCTCTACTTCCTCTCGGGCGATTCAACCCGGGAGGGGGATCTCGGTGCCCTGGGGCGGGCGCTCAGGGAGATCGAGGCCCGCCACCGGACCGGCGGCAACCGCCTCTTCTACATCGCGTCGCCGCCTTCGACCTACGAACCGCTGCTGCAGGACCTCGGGCGCGCGGGGCTGGTCCGCCGTGGGGACGGCGGGTGGACGCGCCTGATCATCGAGAAGCCTTTCGGCCACGACGAGGCCTCGGCCCGCCGGCTCAATGCGCTGGTGGACGAGGTCGTCGGCGAGGCCCAGGTGTTCCGCATCGACCACTACCTGGGCAAGGAAGCGGTGCAGAATATGCTGGTCTTCCGCTTCGCCAACACCGTCTTCGAGCCCGTCTGGAACCGCCGGTATGTGGACCACGTGCAGATCAGTTTCGTGGAGGAGATCGGGATCGGCAGCCGCGGCCGGTTCTATGAAGAGGTGGGTGTCGTGCGCGACGTCGTGCAGAACCACGTCCTGCAGCTGCTGGCCGTCATCGCCATGGAGCCTCCCGCCGTCTTCGACGCCGAGGGATTCCGCAACGAGAAGGCCAAGGTGCTGCGCGCCATCGCCCCGCTGCGCCCCGAGCAGGCCGTGCGCGGGCAGTACGGCCCGGGCGTGGTCGGCGGGGAGCGGGTTCCGGGCTACCGCCAGGAACACGGCGTGGCCCCCAACTCCTTCACCCCGACCTACGCGGCGATGCGGTTGCAGGTGGAGAACTGGCGCTGGGCCGGAGTGCCCTTCTACCTGCGGGCCGGCAAGCGGCTGAGCCGGAAGGCCACGGAGATCGTCATCGACTTCCGCCAGCCGCCCCTGATGCTGTTCCGGGACTGGGACATGACGGAGATGGACCCCAACGTCCTGGTGCTGCGGACCACCGAGGACGAGGGGATCTCGCTCCAATTCGCGGCGCGGGTGCCGGGGCACGGGCGCCAGATCCGCTCCGTCGCGCTGGACTTTTCCTACGCCGAGGTGGGGGCGGCGGAGCGGCCGGCCTATGAGCACCTGCTCCTGGACGCCCTGCGCGGGGTGCAGACGTTTTTCGCCCGGCGCGATGAGGTCGAGTTGCAGTGGTCGATCGTCGACCCCCTGCTGGAAGCCTGGGCCGAAGACATCCCGCGGGACTTTCCCAACTATGCCGCCGGGACGATGGGACCGGCCGCGGCGGACGCGCTGCTGGAGCGGGCCGGCCGCCGCTGGCGGAACCCGCCCCCCGTGACCGAGACGACACACGGCCGTGGTGGAGTACCGGCAGACCAGGAGTGACGGCCGCGATGTGCTGGTGGCCGGGAAAGGAGCCGATCCGATGCGCTGGATGACAGTCCTCGCCATCCTCATGGTGTTGGCCGCACCGGCGCCGGCGCAGATGCCGCCGGCGGCGCTGGAGCAGGCGGAGCAGGCGGTGGTCCAGGTCTCCGTCGTCGCCGAGAGCGGCGGGCGTGCCGTCCGCGGATCGGGGTCGGGGATCATCATCGATCCTCAGGGGGTGATTCTCACCGCCAACCATGTCGTGGCCCGCGCCCGGCAGGTCGAGGTCGCCCTGCGGGACGGACCGGTGCTGCCCGCGCGGATCATCGGGACCGATCCGGTGTACGATGTGGCCCTGATCGGCGTCGATCCGCCCCGGCCGCTGCCGCGGGCGCCGCTGGGAGTTTCCGCCGCCCTGCAACCCGGAGCGGTGGTCACGGCGTTGGGCCGCGCCCCCCGCCGCCCGGGCGGGCCGACGTCGGGCGGGTTCCTCGCCCTGGACTACGAGACCCGGCCGGGCGTGCCCCTTCTGCGGACGCTGGCGCCGGTGTGGCCCGGAGACTCCGGCGGTGCGCTGCTCGACGACGCCGGGAATGTCGTGGGCGTGATCGTGGCCCTGTCCCTGGATGGGACGGTGAGCATGTCCGTGGCCATCGATGCGGTGAAGGCCAACCTCGACGCCCTGCGCGCCGGCAGCGTCCGCCACCCCTGGCTGGGGATCCGGGGGCTGACGGTCACGGCGGCGCTGGCGGAGGAGATCGAGTTGGCCGTTCGGCGCGGCGTCCTGATCACGGAGGTGATTCCCGGCGGCCCCGCCGCGCAGGCGGGGCTGCGGGGAGGCGTCGCCGCCTCGCCCGACGACCTGCCCCGCGGCGGGGATGTCATCGTGGCGCTGGACGGGCGTCCTACCCCGACCTTCGGCGCCCTGGCCGCCCACGTCCTCGGCCGCCGGATCGGCGACCCCGTCTCCGTCGAGTTCCTTCGGGACGGACGGCTGCAGACAGCAGTTGTCATCCTGGGCGAACGGCCGGGCATTTAGACCGTTGACCCTCCGCAGAGAGCGGTGTAGTATGCTACCAATCTGCTCATGGGCACGAGGTGATCCGTGACGCTCTCGGTTGAGACCTTCCAGCAAGCGTCGGCCACGATGCGCAAGCTGCTCGTGGAGATCAAGCGGGTGATCGTGGGGCAGGATCTGATGCTGGAGCGCATCCTGGCCGCCCTGCTCGCCCGCGGCCACGTCCTCATCGAGGGCGTGCCCGGGCTGGCCAAGACCCTGGCCATCAAGACCACCGCCCGGGCCATCGATGCCACCTTCAAACGCATCCAGTTCACCCCCGACCTGGTGCCCGCCGACCTGGTGGGGACGCGAATCTACAACCAGCACACGGGGACCTTCGAGACCGAACTGGGGCCGGTCTTCGCCAACCTGGTGCTGGCCGACGAGATCAACCGGGCGCCCGCCAAGGTGCAGTCTGCGTTGCTGGAGGCGATGCAGGAGCGACAGGTGACCATCGGCAAAGAGACCTTTCCCCTGCCCAACCCCTTCCTCGTCCTGGCCACGCAGAACCCCATCGAGAGCGAGGGCACCTATCCGTTGCCCGAAGCGCAGGTCGACCGCTTCATGTTCAAGATCGTCATCACCTATCCCAGCGTGCACGAAGAGATCACCGTGGTGGAGCGCATGACGCTGGAGCATCCCGAGGTGTCCCCCGTCATCCACGCCGAGGAACTCTTTGCGCTGCAGCGGGTGGCCGATCAGGTCTACGTGCATCCCAAGATCGTGGAGTACGCGGTGACCCTGGTCAACGCCACCCGGCGGCCGAAGGACTACGGACTGGCCGACCTGGCGCCCTTCATCAGCTTCGGGAGCAGCCCCCGCGCATCGTTGAACCTGATCCTCGGCGGCCGGGCGCTGGCGCTCATCCGCGGGCGCGAGTACGTGCTGCCCGAGGACGTTCGCGATCTGGCCCCGGAGGTGATGCGCCACCGCTTCGTCCTGTCCTATGAAGCCCTGGCCCAGGACGTCACCACCGACCAGCTGCTGTCGCGCATCCTCGCCGCCGTGCCCGCGCCCCGCGTGCACATCGGCGACCCGTACGAAGCCATGAGGACCGCGCCGACGGCGCCCGCCGGATGAGCCGTCTGGAGACTCCCGAGCGCATCCTGCGCCGCCTTGAGTTCAAGGTCGTGCGGCGCCTGGACGGCTACTTCTTCGGAGACTACACGGGGATCTTCTACGGTCCCAGTCTGGATCTGGCGGAGGTGCGGGAATACCAGCCGGGCGACGAGGTGCGCCGCATCGACTGGAACGTCACGGCGCGCATGAACCGCCTCTTCGTCCGCCAGTACCTTGAGGAACGGGAGCTCACGGCCTGGCTGCTGGTCGACCTCTCCCCCTCGATGCACTTCGGCACCCGCCGGCAGTTGAAGCGGGAGACCGCGGTGGAGTTCGCCGGGGTGGCCGCCTACATCGTCACCCGCCACGGGGACAAGGTGGGGTTGCTGGGATTCCCCGGCCGGGAGGTGTTCATCCCGCCCCGCGGCGGACGGATGCACGCCCTGCGCATCATCCACGCCCTGGACCAGGCCGCCTCACGGGACGGCGGCGCGGCGGACCGGCCGGGGGACGCCCAGGCCATGGACCTGGCGGCCAGCCTCCGCCACCTCGGCCGCCTGCTGCGCCGGCGGAGTCTGGTGTTCCTCCTCTCGGACTTCCTGGGACCGCAGGGGTGGGAGGGGCCGCTGCGCGAGTTGAGCCGGCGCCACGACGTCATCGCGGTGTGGATCCAGGATCCCGCCGAGCGCGAGTTGCCCGACGTGGGCGGGCTCTTCGTCCGCGATCCTGAGAGTGGCGAGCAGCTGTGGGTGGACACCTCAGATCCGGCGTTGCGCAAGGCCTACCGCGAACTCGTGGCCCGGCAGCACCAGGGGGTGGCCGGGGCGCTGCGGGCGGCCCGGGTGGACACCATGGTCCTCTCCACCGCGGAACCGCTGGTCGATCCCCTGATCCGGTTCATCGAGTACCGTCGGAGGAAAGGACGTTGGAGTTCGGCTGGCCGGTAATGCTGTGGGCCCTGGCGGCCCCTCCGCTGCTGCTGTGGGGATACGTCCGCCTGGTCCGTCGCGCGGCCCGGCGGGAGCGCCTCCTGGCCGATCCGCATCTGCTCAGCGTGCTGTGGTCGCGACCGCCGGCGTTGCGGCGGCACCTTCCGGTGGCGTTCTATCTCGCCGCGGCGACGATCCTGACGCTGGCCGTGGCCCGGCCGATCGCCGCCATCCCGCTGCCGGTGAACCGCGCCGCGCTCATCATCGCCCTCGACATCAGCAAAAGCATGATCGGCGAGGACGTGGCGCCCAACCGCCTCAAGGCGGCGCAGGACGCCGCGCTGGATCTCCTGGAGGCCATGCCGCCGACGGCCAAGGTCGGCTTGGTGGTCTTCAGCGACTACGCGCAGGTCCTGGTGCCGCCGACGACGGAACGGGAGACGATCCGCCAGGCGATCGGGGGACTGAAAGTCCAGCAGGCCACCGGCATGGGCTCAGCCATTGTGGAGTCCCTGCGCGTGCTCCCGGGACGGCGGGCGCTGCTGGGCGACCGCCTGAACGTGCAACCCGGCGGGCCGCCCGGTCTGGTGCCGAGCCCGCCCGCCGGCCCCGTGCCGGATCAGCAACCGGCCGACCTCCCGCCGGCGGCCATCGTCATCTTCTCCGACGGCGTGAGCAACCTCGGCATCCCGCCCAATGTGGCGATCTCCCTGGCCGTGGACGGTAAGGTGAAGGTGTACGGCGTCGGGGTGGGCACGCCCAACGGCAGTGTGATGACCGTGGACAACCAGCTCGTCCTGGTGCCCTTCGACGCCACCCTGCTGAGCCAGGTGTCCCAGGCCACCGGCGGCCGGTACTTCGAGATCACCCAGCGTGAGGAGCTGCGCAGGATCTACCGGCAGCTCGGCCGCGCCATGGGCTGGGAGCGGCGCCGCACCGAGGTGACGTCCTTCCTGGCCGGGGCGGCGGGCATCCTGATGATGGTGGGCGCGCTGTTTTCCATGATCTGGTTCCGGAGGGTGCCCTAGGCCGTGAGCTTCCAGTGGCCGGCGATGCTCTTCGGGCTGGTGGTGCTGCCGGTCCTGGGGTGGGTGTACCTGTGGCTGCTGCGCCGGCCGCCGCGCCGGGCAGTGCGCTTCACGCAGGTGGCGCTGCTGGGCCGCGCCCTGCGGCAGACCCGTCCCTGGCGCCGGCACCTCCCCGCGGCCCTGCTCGGCAGCGCGCTGGTCTGCATCATTCTGGCCCTGGCCCGCCCCGTGGCCCCGCTGCCGGTGCCGAGCGCGCAGAACACCGTCATCCTGTCCATCGACGTCAGCCGCAGCATGCTGGCCGAGGACATGCCGCCCAACCGCATGGAAGCGGCAAAGTCCGCGGCGCGCGAGTTCGTGGAGTCCCTGCCCCGGGGCCTCAAGGTCGGGCTCGTGACCTTCAGCAGCTACGCGCAGCTCGTCGTCCCGCCGACCGCCGACCGGGCCCGCGTCCTGGAGGCCATCGGCCTGCTGACCACCGAGTACGCCACCGCGATCGGCGACGGGCTGGTCGAAGCGGTCTACGCGCTGCCGGGGCGCCAGCGCCCCCTCGATCCGATGTCCCCGCCCCCTCCGCCGAAGGAGTCGGCGCCGCCGGCGACTGTCGTCCTGCTCTCCGACGGGCAGAGCAACCGGGGTGTCGTCCCTCAGGATGCGGCGCGCCTCGCCCGGGACCAGCGGGTGAAGGTCTTCACCGTCGGGATCGGCACCCCGGAGGGGACCTTCCTGAACCTGGGGGGCCGCAGCATCTGGGTGCGGCTGGACGAGGACACCCTGCGCGAGATGGCCGAGATCGCCGGCGGCTCATACTATCACGCCCGCTCCGTGCTGGAGTTGCGCCAGGTCTACCGGCGGCTCAGCCGGGTCGTGGGGTGGGAGTCGCGTCCCACCGAGGTCAGCGCCCTGGGCGCCGGTCTCGCCCTGGTCCTGCTGGTCGGCGCGCTGGTGAGCTCGCTGGCCGTCGTCCACCGGATTACGTAAGCCGCGGAGTCCTGGCGGGCCCGGAGGGAGTCGAACCCTCACGCTACGGATTAGAAGTCCGTCGCTCTGTCCGTTGAGCTACGGGCCCGAAGATCCACGGCGCACCGGCGACGCCGCTCGCCGCCATCCAGTATACTGCATGGCGAACATCCTGACTCACCCGGAGGGAACGAAGGCTCCGCCCCGCCCGACGGTGTCGTCGTCCCCGGAGGCTCTGGCCGTGCGTTTCGCGGCGTACATCTGCCGGTCGGCTTCCTCGAGCAGGGCGTCGAGGGTCGGCGATGCCGGCTGCGCGCTGGCCGCGCCGACGCTGACCTCGATCCGCAGTTCCTGACCGCCCGCGATCAACGGGCGCTCGCCAATCTGTCGCCGCAGCCGGGACGCCGTCGCCGCCGCCCCGTCGGGACCGGTGTCGGGAAGCAGGATTACGAACTCGTCGCCTCCGAAGCGGCCGACCAGATCAGTCTCCCGCAGGCCCAGGCGCAGGGACCGCGCCACGTGGACCAGCGCCTGATCCCCCGTCAGGTGGCCGTAGCGGTCGTTGATCCTCTTGAAGCCGTCCACGTCCAGCATGAGGACCGACAGCGGGTAACCGTGCCGCCGGAACCGGGCGAACTCCCGCTCGGCCAGGCGCAGGAATTCGCCGCGCGCGAGCACCCCGGTGAGGTGATCGGTGCGTGCCAACGCCCGCAGCTGGCCGACGAGCCGCGCATTTTCGTGCTGGGTAATGGACTGCCGCCCGGCGACGAAGAGCGTGATGGCGATGGCCCCGGAGAGCAGCGGAGTCAGCGAGGCGCGCTCCGGCATGCGCGCCATGAGGAAGGCGATCAGCAGCACCGTGTACCCCAAGGCGACGGCCAGGTGGGGGAGGAAGCTGCCGGCCACGCGGTCCTCGTCGGCCAGGCCTTCCCGCGCCCCGCCGGCGTGAGCCAGGGCCTCGGTGACGGCGCCGCCGGCGACGGCCAGCCCCGCCAGCAGGTACAGGATGTCCGGCCAGTTGCCGGCCTCGTAGCGCTCGAGAATGGCCAGGTACCCGAAGGCGGTGTCGGCGAGGAAGAACCCGAAGGCGCCTGCGGCCAGCAGCGCCACGCCGGTCCTGCTCGTCCCCCGGCCGGCACGCAGGAGCAGGGCCGCCGCGCCGAACAGGAGGACGAGGTCTCCGATCGGGTAGGCCGCGGCCATCGCCGTGGCGACGATCTCCTCCCCCGCCCGGACCGTCGGCCCCAGGACGAAATACCAGACGACCATCCATCCGCCGACCAGCACGGTTCCGGCGTCCAGCGCGAACTTCCACTTCCCCAGCCGGTCCTGGGGGGCGTGAGGAAAGAGCAGCATCCCGGCCATCATGAACGGATAAAACAGGAGGTAGAAGATGTCGGCGATCGACGGGAAGGGATCGCGGCCCAGTCTGTTCTCCAGGTAGCCCCATATCCCGTCCCCCACGGCGTAGGCAAGCTGGCCGAGAGCGATGAAGGTCCAGGCCCGCGCCGGCGCCCGGGGCATGGCCGGGTGGCGGGCGGCGAGCCAGATCGCCGCGGCGGCGAGCAGATCGGAGGTCACCCAGAGGAGGTCGGCGATGAGGGCCCGGTGCGGCAGGCTCCCCCAGAGAGAGAAGGGCAGATAGGCGGCGGTGAGCAGGGTCAGACCGGCCGTGATCCGGCCTGCCGACAGTTTCAGGGTGTCGACCAGCACCTGCCTCATGGTGCGCCCGGGCCGCAGGCACGCCCGTTGCGGGCGCAGAGGCCGTGACGGCTCATCCTTTCAGTCTGCCCGCACCCCTGCCGGAACAGACAGCCGCCCGTCGTCCTGCGCGGCAGGAGCCCCCGGGCCACCCGTCTAATGCGACGGAAACCCTTCGGGGGGCACCTTGGGCGCGTACCTGACCCGCCGGATGCTTCTGGCGGTCCCCACGGTCTTTGGCGTGCTGCTGGCGGTGTTCCTGTTGATCCGGCTGGTGCCGGGAGACGTCGTCACGCAGCTGGTCGGACTGGAGGCGACGATCTCGCCCCAGCGGGTGGAGGAACTGCGCCGGCTGTTCGGCCTGGACCGGCCCCTGCTCGTCCAGTTCACCGACTACGCCGGGCGCGTCGTGCGCGGCGATCTGGGGCGGTCCCTGCGCACCGGGCGGTCCGTAGGAGCCGAACTGCTGGCCCGCTTTCCTGTGACGATCGAACTGGCCGCCTGCGGAGTGCTCGTGGCGCTGCTGATCGGGGTGCCGGTGGGCGTGCTCGCCGCGGTGCACAGGGGAAAGGCGGCGGACTACCTGGCCACGGGATTCGTCATGCTCGGATTGTCCATCCCCTCCTTCTGGTTGGCCATCCTGCTCATTCTGTTCTTCGCCCTTCGGCTGGGCTGGTTGCCGCCGACGGCGTACGTCACCCCCCAGGAGAGCCTGGGGCGGAATCTGCAGCATATGATCATGCCCGCGCTCTCCGTGGGGATGGTCCTGGCCGCCGGCATCGCCCGCATCGTGCGCAGCAGCCTGCTGGAGGTGCTGGGACGGCACTATATCCGGACGGCCCGGGCCAAAGGACTGGCCGAGGGCCGGGTCGTCCTGCACCACGCTCTGCGCAACGCCCTGATCCCCGTCGTGACGGTGATCGGGTTGCAGTTCGGGACGCTGCTCGGCGGCACGGTGATCATCGAGCAGATCTTCAGCCTGCCCGGAGTGGGGCGCTATGCGCTGGAGGGGATCAACCTGCGCGATTACCCGGTGATCCAGGGCGCGGTGCTGGCCATCGCCCTGGCCTTCGTGCTGGTCAACCTGGTCGTGGACCTGTGCTATGGATTCCTTGACCCTCGTATCCGCTACCAGTAGGGTCCTCCCGCGGCCGCGATCGCGCCTGCGCTCGCGGCTGGCCCGGCACCCCGGCGCGCGGATCGGCGGGCTGCTGATCCTGGTGGTGCTCGCCGGCGCCGTCTTCGCCCCGTACCTGGCGGGGTACGATCCGGTGGCCGTGGCGCCGCGGGACCGGCTCCAGGGGCCGACGGCGGCGCATCCGCTGGGCACGGATATCTACGGCCGCGACACGCTGGCGCGGGTGCTCTACGGCGGGCGGATCTCGCTGGCCGTCGGGGCGCTCTCCGTGGGCCTGGCGCTGGTCGTCGGCGGGACGCTCGGTGCGGTCGCGGGGTTCTGGGGCGGATGGCTCGATGCCCTGGTGATGCGCGTCGCCGATGTCCTGCTGGCGTTTCCCGCCATCCTGCTGGCCATCGGCCTGCTGGCGTTCCTGGGCGGAGGGTTCTGGAATGTCGTGCTGGCCATCGCCATCGTCTACACCGCGCCCCTGGCGCGTGTGGCGCGGGCCGGGGTCCTGACCGTTCGCCACGAGGAGTACGTGCAGGCGGCGCGCGTCATCGGTGCCGGCGACGGGCGGATCCTGGGCCGTCACGTGCTGCCGAACGCGGTGGCACCCGTCGTCGTGGAGAGTACCCTGCGGCTGGCCCTGGCCATCCTGGCCGAGGCGGCGCTGTCGTTCCTGGGGCTGGGGACGCAGCCGCCGGCGCCGACCTGGGGGCAGATGATCGCCGAAGGTCGGGCCGTGATGTCCTTCACGCCGTGGCCGGCGATCGGCCCCGGCCTGGCCATCACCGTGACGGTGCTGGGGTTCAACCTGCTGGGCGATGCCGTCCGCGATGCCTTCGATCCCCATACGGTCGGCTCGTAGTCCATCACGTCAGGAGGAGGAGACACTGATGCGTACCGTGATCACCATCCTGCTCGCCGGGGCGCTGGCCGCCGGCGCGGCACTGCCGTCGACGGCACAGTCCGGGGGCCCGCGTTACGGCGGCACGCTGCGCGCCGGCATGCAGACCGATCCTGTGGGCCTGGACCCGCACCTGACCACCGCCACCGCCACCCGGAACATGATGGAGAACGTCTACGACACCCTGGTCATGGTGAATGCGCAGGGCCGCTACGTGCCGGCTTTGGCCGAGTCCTGGACGACCTCGGAGGACGGGCTGACCTGGACGTTCCGCCTCCGGGCCGGGGTCAGGTTCCACAACGGCCGTGCCCTGACCGCCGATGACGTGGTCTACTCCATCAACCGGATCCGCGACCCGAACACGAAGTCGCCCCGAGCGGGCGACTTCGCTGAAGTGGACTCGGTGACGGCGAGCGGCCCCTCCACGGTGGTGATCAGGCTCAAGCGACCCTTCAGCCCGCTGCTGGCCAAGCTGGCCTTCTCGACGAACGTCATTGTGCCCAGAGAGGTGGTGGAGCGGGACGGGGATCTGAACCGCAATCCCACCGGCACCGGGCCCTTCCGGTTTGTCGGCTACACTCCCCAGCAGCGACTCGTCCTGGTCCGCAGCGGCGACTACTGGGAGCGGGACAGCAGCGGCCGGCGCCTGCCCTACCTGGACCGGATCGAGTTCGTCTTCCTGCCCGACGCGGTGGCCCGCGCCACGGCGCTGCGGGCCGGCGCGGTGGACTGGATCGAATACGTGCCCTCCTCGGAGGTCAAGGCGCTGCGCGCCGATCCCAACGTGGAGGTGGTGGGAGGGCTGTCGGCCAACTTCCGCAGCCTGTACATCAACAACACCGTCCCGCCCTTCACCCACGTCAAGGTCCGTCAGGCCCTGGCCTACGCCATCGACAAGAAGGAGATCGTGGACGCCGCCCTGTTCGAGGTCGGCGGCATCGTGGCCACGGGGACGGCGATCCCGCCCGGCAACTTCTTCGCCTATCCGCGGAGCCCGTACACCCGGGTCGATCTGGACCGGGCCAGGCGTCTGCTCGCCGAGGCCGGGCAGGCGTCGGGCTTCGACGCGGAGCTGTATGTCACCAGCACCTACGACTTCCTGCGCACCCCGGCGGAGCTCATCCAGGCGCAGCTGGCAAAGATCGGGATCCGCCTGCGAATCACCGCCGCGGACTGGAGCGTCTACCTGCCCACCGTCTTCCAGAAGCGCTACACGCTGACGATCCTGGGGACCTCGGGGCAGACCGATCCGGACGACTTCCTCTACGGGAACTTCCACAGCAAGGGCGGGCTAAACCTGGTCAACTACAACGATCCGCAGTTCGACCGCCTCCTGGAACAGGCACGCGCGACCAGTCGGGAGGCCGACCGCAAGCGCCTCTACGACCAGGCCCAGGCGCGGCTGCTGGAGACGGTGCCCATGGTCTTCATCTACCACTCCACCCAGTACGAGGCGGTGCGGCGCACCGTGCGCGGTTTCGAGCACTGGCCGAACACCTCGTACCTGGGGCTGCGGCGGACCTGGATCGCGCCCTAGCGACGTGACGGGGGAGGACGGGATCGGTCGTCCTCCCTCCCGCTTATCGGGTGAGGTCCGCCAGGACGGGTTCCAGCCGGCGGTTGACGGCGCTCAGGACGGTCTTCGCCGCGGCCAGGCTGGGATCGCCCTCGAGCCGGGCGATTCCGGGGAGCAGCGCCTCGTCGGTGGGCGAAGTCAGGATGACGTTGGCCCACACGGCAATCTCGGTGGCCGACGAGACCGGCTGGATATTCTCCAGGACCAGCCCGTAGCCGGTGGGGAGGAACTCGGTGATGGCGCGGACGGTCGCCTCCGCCGCCAGGTGGAGGTATTGCTCCGGGATATTGCGCCCCACGGCCCGGCCGACCACTCGGCGGTCTCCGAAGGACAGCTCCACCAGCGCCATAGCGGTGAAGCCCACCGTTTCCAGTTCCGCCCTCCGCAGGATCAGGCGTCGGGGCAGCCCCCGCACCGGGGGAGGGGCGGACGCCCCGGGGACCTCCAGGTGGACGGCCGCCGGACGAGGCACGGCGGAGGCCGGCGCGCGGGGCGAGGGTGGCGCGGTCGTCTCCGCCCCGAAGGCGACGAGGCGGGCCAGGTGGGGCAGCTCCCGACCCAGCTGGTCCAGACCTGCCGGGGCATCGGCGAGGTAGATTGCCATCGCGTCGTCGTTGACCGGATCCAGGACCACGCCCTCGCCGGTCTCGAACTCGACGACGATGCCCTGCACCGCGCCCAGGCGCAGTCCGGCCGCCTTCTCCTGGACGACCTTCAGCGTCGACGCGGCGCAGGCGGCGATCTCGTCGAGGTCCAGGGTCTTGCTGGCCGTCACCGCGTCGATGACCAGGCCGTCGCCGCTGGCCAGCAGCAGGTTGCGCACCCCGCGGGCGGCAAGACGCTCCAGGGCGTTGACGTCGTCACGGACCGCCTGGAATGCGCGCAGCGCCTTGGTCTCCCGGTCGTCAACGACGGGCATCGGTGTGCTCTCTTCTTCTGTCAACCTTCCATGAACGTGCAGTAGAGCAATTCCCATACCGGGGCGCGGGTAGACGGCGGCGGGTGGGGGGACCCGGGGCGGGGTCAGCGGGCGGGGGGTGGTTCGTCCAGTCTCCGGCGCAACCAGGCGGCGACGTCGGCCAGGCTCTCCTCGCTGACCTGGTGACCCATGGGGTATTCCCGGTAGGTGAGGTCCAGGGGAAGGCGGGCGAGACGGTCGCGGGTGGCCCGGGCGTGGTGGATGGGCAGGATCGGGTCGTCCACGCCGTGGACCACCAGCACGGGAATGCCCCGCAGCGCTTCCGGCGGGGCCATCTTCGGCAGGACCTCCGGGAGGATGCGGCCGCTCATCGCCACGACACCCGCCACCAGATCCGGTCGCGTCAGCAGCACGCTGAGACTCATGATCGCCCCCTGGCTGAACCCCAGCAGGTACGCCCGTTGCGGATCCGTCCCGTAGGCGTCGGGGAGCTCTCCGAGGAAGCGGATCAGGGTCTTCCGGCTGGCCTCCGCCTGCTCGGGGTTGATCACGGGATTGTCCGGATCGAGCTGGACCTCGAACCACCCATACATGCCGGGAGCAAGGGTCACCGGTGCGCGGGCGCTGACGACGAAGAAGCGATCGTCGAGGTAGGGCGCCAGCCCCATCAAGTCTCCTTCGTGGCTGCCGACGCCGTGCAGGAGCAGCAGCAGCGGCGGAGCGGCTGCCGGCGAGGTCGGAGGACGGGTGAGGTGCACGAGGGAGAGGCGCAAGGACATAGAAGGCTCACCCTTTGGGATTCCGATCGCGCCCGGCGAGTCCTGCCTGACCCCCTTCCGCCAGGAGGGGGTGCCGCATTCTCGTCGAACCCCACGGGAAACGAAGCGTGTCTGATTGTCAGACAGATCATGGAAGCGCCGATCGAGCGCCGGAAGGTGTACGAACTGCTCGCGGAGCGCCTGCTGACCCGCATCGGCGAACGCCACCTCCGGCCTGGCGATCCTCTCCCGACCGAGCGCGAGCTCACCCGTCTCTACCGGGTCGGCCGCTCCTCGGTGCGTGAGGCCCTGCGCATGCTCGAGTCGAAGGGCCTGATCAAGCCCGTCGGCACCGGCGCCTTCGTCGTCGCCGAATACACCAACCCCTTCAACGATTCGCTCAACCTTCTCCTCACGCTCAAGGAGACGAGCCTCCGGGAGTTGTTCGAGGTGCGCAAGATCCTCGAGGTCGAAGCGGCGGCGCTGGCCGCGGCGAGGAGGACGGCGGCGGATCTGGAGGCGATGGGCCGGGCCGTCGAGGAGATGGAGGCGGGCCTGGCCTCTGCCGACCGCTACATCGCCGCGGATCTGCGGTTCCACCTCACGGTGGCCAGGGCCACGGGCAACAAGGTCGCCGTGCACTTGATGCACGCCATCCGGGGGGTCCTGCAGGAGGCCCTGGCCTCGATCTACCGCATTCCGGGAAGCCCTCAGCAGTCCATCATCCAGCACCGCGGGATCCTGGCCGCGATCGCGAGCGGCGACGCCGCCGACGCGCGCTGGCAGATGTGGCAGCACCTGGCCCGCGTGGAGCGCGACATCGAGGAGATCCTGGCCGGCTCCCCCGCCGGGCGGGGGAGCCGAAGGCACGCGGCGGGGGGAGGGAAGGGGGCGCGGCGTGGCTGATCTCGGCTTCGTCGGGCTCGGCGTGATGGGCGGGCGGATCGTGCGGCGCCTGCTTGCCGCCGGGCATACCGTCACCGGGTACAACCGGACGAAGCACAAGGCGCAGTGGCTGCTGGACCTGGGCATGCGCTGGGGCGACACCCCGCGGGAGGTGGCGGCCGGCGCGGAGGTGACCTTCTCGATGCTCACGGACAGCGCCGCGCTGCGCGCCGTGGCCGAGGGGCCCACCGGCATCATCGCCGGCCTCGGCCCGGGGAAGGTGTACGTGGATATGAGTACCGTCTCCCCCCAGGTCAGCCGGGACATCGCCCGCGCCGTCGGGGAGCGCGGGGCGCAGATGCTCGATGCCCCGGTGTCCGGCAGCGTCAGCACCCTGGAGGAGGGCACCCTCTCCATCATGGCCGCCGGAGACCGCCAAACCTTCGACCGCGTGAAGCCCATCCTCCAGGCCATTGGACCGAAGGTGACCTACGTCGGCGAGCAGGGGCAGGCCGTCGTGATGAAGATCGCCGCCAACCTCAGTCTCGCCGTCCAGATGCTGGCCTTCAGCGAGGGCGTCCTGCTCGCGGAGAAGAGCGGCATCCGGCGGGAGGTGGCGGTGGAGGTGCTCCTGAACAGCGTGATCGCCTCGCCCATGCTCAAGTACCGCGGGCCCTTCGTCCTGCGCATGCCGGAGGAGGCGTGGTTCGACGTGCGGATGATGCAGAAGGACCTGGGTCTGGCCCTGGAGCTGGGCCGGCAGCTCTCAGTCCCGCTGCCCGCCACAGCCTCGGCAAATGAGCTGCTCACCGCGGCACGGGCGATGGGGTTGGGGGCACAGGATTTCGCCGTGCTGTTCGACGTGCTCCGTCATCTGGCCGGGATGGAGGGACGCTAGTGGACTGGCTGCAGGTCTACGCGCAGATGCTGCGCATCCGCCTCTTCGAGGAGCGCGTGAACAGCTTGTACCGCAGCGGCAAGATGGAGGGGTTGGCCCACCTCTACATCGGCGAGGAGGCGGTGGCGGTCGGGGTCTGCCAGGCCCTGCGCGAGGACGACTATATCACCTCCACGCACCGCGGCCACGGCCACTGCCTGGCCAAGGGCGCCTCCCCGGCCCGCATGTTCGCCGAACTGCTGGGGCGCGTGGACGGGTACTGCCGCGGCAAGGGCGGCTCGATGCACATCGCCGACCAGGAGCGCGGCAACCTGGGGGCCAACGCCATCGTCGGCGGCAGCAGCGGCATCGCCACGGGCGCGGCCTTCTCGGCCCAGCGGCGCGGGTCGGGGCAGGTCGCGGTGTGCTTCTTCGGGGAGGGAGCGCTCGGCCAGGGGATCCTCTACGAGGTCATGAACATCGCCGCGCTGTGGCGCCTGCCGGTCATCTATGTCTGTGAGAACAACCTCTACACCGAGTACACCCCGGTGCGCGAGACGACGGCGGGCTCGATGCGGGCGCGGCCCGAAGCCTTCGGCATCCCCACCGAGGAGGTGGACGGGCAGGATGTGCGCGCGGTATTCGCCGCCGCGGCGCGGGCCGTCGCCCGGGCCCGGGCGGGAGAGGGGCCATCCTTTCTCCTCTGTCACACCTACCGCTTCCACGGCCATCACGTCGGGGACGTGAACCGGGAATACTACCGGAGCAAGGAGGAGGAGGAGCTGTGGCGGACGTCCCGCGATCCGCTGCGGCTGCTGGCCGGGTGGCTCCTGGAGACCGGTCAGGCCCGCGCCGCCGACTTCGAGCGGCTTGAGGCGGAGATCCGCGCCGAGGTCATGGCGGCGGAGCAGACCGCCCTCGCCGCGCCCTTCCCGGATCCCAGCGAGGTGACCCGGCATGTCTACGCGTAGGGACGCTGTCGCCGCCCCGGTCCGGGAGATCACCTTCGCCCAGGCCGTGCGCGAGGCCCTCGCCGAGGAGATGCGCCGCGACCCGACCGTCTTCGTCATGGGCGAAGATGTGGCCGAAGCGGGAACGCCCTTCAAGGTGCTCTCCGGGCTGGTCGAGGAGTTCGGGCGCGAGCGCGTGATCGACACCCCGATCTCCGAGGCGGGGTTTGTCGGCATCGCCGTGGGCGCGGCGATGACCGGACTGCGCCCGGTCGTGGACATCATGTTCGGCGACTTCCTCGCGCTGGCCATGGACCAGATCGCCAACCAGGCGGCCAAAGTGCACTACATGTCGGGGGGAAAGCTCACCGTGCCCCTCGTCATCCGCACGACGATGGGTGCCCTGCGGCGGTCGGCCGCACAGCACAGCCAGAGCCTCCATGCCTGGGTCAGCCATATCCCGGGCCTCAAGGTCGCGCTCCCCTCGACGCCCTACGACGCCAAGGGGCTGCTGAAGACGGCGATCCGGGATCCGAATCCCGTGGTCGTCTTCGAGGACAAGATGATGTACCAGGTGCGCGACGCGGTCCCGGCGGAGGAGTACACGATCCCTTTCGGGGCGGCCGACGTCAAGCGCGTGGGCCGCGACATCACCCTCGTCGCCACCAGCAGCATGGTGCAGGTCGCCCTCCAGGCGGCCGCACAGCTGGCGGAGGAGGGCATCAGCGCCGAGGTGGTCGATCCGCGGACGACGGTGCCGCTGGACGCCGCGACCATCATCGCCTCAGTGCGCAAGACCAGCCGGGCGATCGTGATCGACGAGGGGTACCGCTCCTACGGCGTGACGGCGGAGATCGCCGCCCTGATCGCGGAGGGAGCCTTCGACCACCTGGACGCCCCCGTCCGCCGGCTGGGGGCCATGGACGTCCCGGTGCCGTTCTCCCCGGTGCTGGAGGACCGCACGGTGCCAACCCCGGAGCAGGTCGCGGCCGCGGCCCGGGAGCTCTGCGGAGTCGCATGATGATCCTGGTGTCCTGACGGACGGAGAGGAGTCGGCCGATGGGGACCAAGACGTTCGGACTGATGGGCGTGGACTGGGAGGAGCGCGTGAACTTCGAGCGCCTCCGTACCGAGCGGCTGGCCCGGGTGAAGCGCTTCCTCGAGGCCTCCGAGCTCGGGGCGTTGCTGTGCTTCGATATGAACAACATCCGCTACATCACCGCCACCCACATCGGGACCTGGGCCATGGACAAGCTGGTGCGCTTCACGCTGCTCCCCCGCGGCGACGAACCGATCCTGTGGGACTTCGGCTCCGCGGCCCGGCACCACCGGCTGTACAACCCCTGGCTGGGAGAGCGCTCGCGCGCCGGGATCTCCACGCTGCGCGGCGCCTACCCGGAGCAGGCGGCGGACGTGGCGCGCAAGATCCGCGTCGAGCTGGAGCAGCGCGGGTTGCGGGACGCTCCGCTGGGGGTGGACGTGGTCGAGATCCCGGTGCTGGAGGCGCTGCGGGCGGAGGGGATCCGGGTCGTGGACGGTCAGCGTCTGATGCAGGAGGCGAGGAAGATCAAGACCCAGGACGAGATCACGCTGCTGACCACGGCCTGCATGATGGTCGACGCGGCGTACGAGGAACTGTACCGGACGATGCGGCCGGGGATGCGGGAGAACGAGTGCGTGGGGCTGGTGAACAAAGTCCTCTACGATCTCGGCAGCGAGCATGTGGAAGGCGTGAATGCCATCTCCGGAGAGCGCTGCAACCCCCACCCGCACGTCTACACCGACCGGGTGCTGCGCCCGGGCGACCCGGTGTACTTCGACATCCTGCACTCCTTCATGGGCTACCGCACCTGCTACTACCGGACCTTCGTCGTCGGCAGCGCCTCCCGGGCCATGGTCGACGCCTACGCCCGCTGCCGCGACTACCTCGACGAGGCGATCAGTCTGATCAAGCCCGGGGTGACCACGGCCGATGTGGTGAAGGTCTGGCCCAAGGCCACGGAGTTCGGGTTCGCCGATGAGGAGGCGGCGTTCGCCCTCCAGTACGGCCACGGCGTGGGGCTGTCCATCTGGGAGAAGCCGATCTTCAGCCGTCTAGTGTCCTTCGATCACCCTGAGGTGATCGAAGAGGGCATGGTCTTCGCCCTGGAGACCTTCTGGCCGGCGGCGGACGGCTGGTCGGCGGCGCGCATCGAGGAGCAGCTGGTGGTGACCAAGAGCGGGTGCGAGGTGATCACGCGCTTCCCGGCCGAGCAACTGCTCGTGGCCGGCACCCGCTACTACACGGCGGTCGGCCCCCTGCCGGCGACCCGGGAGACGCAGTCGCACCTGAACCGCGCAGGCACGGTGGAGGCGGTGGTGAGCAGCGCACAGTACGAAGGGACGCGGGTCCGCGGCTGATCGGTGCAGCGTGCCGTGAGGCCAGCCCGGCGTGTAGTGCCGCAGGGGGAGCCATGACGGGAGGTGGAGCGATGGGTCGGTTATGGAGGCGGTATGCGGCCGCCGTCGTCGTGCTGGCGGCGGTGCTCGCGGTGTCGTTGCCCCAGACGCTGTCCGCCGCGCCCAAGGTGCGGATGACGATTCTGGGTGGTCCTCCGGCGGGCGTCTTTGGGATTTTCGCCACCGGCATCGCCACGTACATCAACCGCGCCGTTCCCGAGGTGGACCTCTCGGTGGCGGCCACAGGGGGATCCACCGAGAACGTCCGGCGCCTGCAGGCCAAGGGCGCGGAGATGGGGCTGGCCTTTGCCTCCGACGTCTATGAGGCCTACAACGGGCTGGAGATCTTCCAGGGGACGCGGCACACCAACCTCCGGGCGCTGGGATTGGTGTTCAACGGCGCGTCGCACATCGTGACCTATCAGGACTCCGGCATCCGCAGTGTCGCCGAGCTGGCCGGCAAGCGCGTCGCCGTGGGCACGCCGGGATCGGGGACCTTTGCCACCGCGGAGCGGGTGTTCCGGGTTCTGGGGATCTGGGACCGGATCACGCGGGTGCCGCTGCTGGGAGCCGCCGCTGCCAGCGCGCTCCAGGACGGCCGGGTCGACGCCTTCTTCTTCACCGGCCCCTATCCCGACCGGGGCACGATCGAGGCGGCGATGGTGAAGCCGATCCGGATGCTCGACGCCTACACCCCGGCCGCGGCCGCCGGTTTTTTGCGCCAGTTCCCGTACTATTCGCGGTTTGACTTCCCGGCCGGAGGGTATCCCGGCATGACCGAGTCGGTCCCGGCGGTAGGCATCCCGCTGCTCTGGCTGGCGCATGTCGACGTCCCGGCTCCGATCATCCAGACGATCCTCGCCGCCGCCTACAGCGTGCAGGGCCACGAGCACATGCTGCGCGTCCACGCCGCGGCCGCCGATATGCGTCCCCGGCAGGCGTTGAAGGGGATTGCGATCCCCCTGCACCGGGGGGCGGAAGCCTACTGGCGTTCCGTGGGGCTGGAGATTCCGGAAGCCATTCGGGCCCGGTAGCCGAGACCGGCCGTGATCCGCACGCTCTCGCGGGCCTGGGATGTCGCCGCGCAGCTCCTCCTGGGCGGTGTCTCCCTGTACTACCTCTGGCTGGCCTGGTACGGGGTGGCCTCCCTGCAGTACTACCGCGGCGTCGCGGTGCTCTTCAGCTTCGTCGCTCCCCTGCTGCTGTACCGGGGATGGCGCCGCGCCCCGGAGAGAGCCCCGCACGCGGTGGATCTCCTCCTGGCGGCGGGCGCCGTCGTCGGCGTGGCCTACTGGATACTGGAGCACGAGGCCATGGCCTACCGGGCCGGCGCCTACACCTCGGTGGACGTGTGGATGGGCGTCGTGGTGACCATCGTGGCCATCGAGGCCGCCCGGCGAGTGCTGGGCTGGTCCATGGCGCTGTGCGCCATCATCCCCATCGCCTACGCCCTCTTCGGCCAGTACCTGCCGCCCATCGTCGGCCATCGGGGGTTCACGCTGCGCCGGGTCATCGAGTACGTCTATCTGACCTCCGATGGAATCTTCGGCATCATGGCCGAGGTGCTGGCCAGCTTCATCATCCCCTTCGTGGTCTTCGGCGCCTTCCTGCAGCGGGCCGGCGTGGGCAAGTTCTTCATCGACCTGTCGCTGGCCGTTTTCGGACGGATCGCGGGCGGTCCGGCGCAGGCGGCCGTGCTCAGCAGCGCGCTGCTGAGCACGATCAACGGGAGCCCGGTGGCCAACACCGTGACGACCGGATCGATTACCATTCCGCTGATGAAGCGGGCCGGCTTTCCCCCGCACATCGCCGCCGCGGTGGAGGGGGCGGCTTCCACCGGCGGGATGATCCTTCCGCCGGTCATGGGCGCGGGAGCGTTCATCATGGCCGAAATGACGGCCACCCCCTACGCGCAGATCGTGAAGATCGCGGCCATCCCGGGCATCCTCTTCTTCGTCTCCGTGGGGACGATGGTTTACCTGGAATCCCGCAAGCTCGGACTGCGCGGCCTGCATGCGCACGAGGTGCCGCGGGCCAGAGCGACCCTGCAGGAAGGCTGGTACCTCTTCCTGCCCATCGTCGTCCTGGTCGGCCTCCTGCTGCGGGGATTCTCTCCTGAGCGCTCGGCGGTCTACGCGATCCTCAGCGCGGTGGCGGTGAGCTGGGTCCGCCCCCAGACGCGCATGGGCCCCCGGGCCGTCTGGCAGGCGCTCGTCGATGGCGCCAGGTCGTCGCTGTTCGTGGCCGCGCTCACCGGCGCGGTGGGCGTACTCATCGGCGTCCTGGCCCTGACCGGGATCGGGATCCGCTTCTCGTACATCGTGGTCGCCCTGGCCGGAGGGAAGCTGTGGCTGACCCTGTTGCTGATCGCCGTCTCGACGCTGGTCCTGGGGCTGGCCCTGCCCATTACCGCGACCTATCTGATTGTGGCCGTGATTGCGGTGCCGGTGCTGCGGGAGCTGGGGGTGCCGCTGCTCGTGGGGCACATGATTGTCTTCTGGCTGGCCCTCGATTCGAACATCACGCCCCCCGTGGCGTTGGGGCCGTTCGCCGCGGCGGCCATTGCCGGCGCCGATCCGATGAAGACCGGGTGGAACTGCTTTCGGTTCGCCAAGATCATCTACGTCATGCCGGTCCTTTTCGCCTACACGCACCTGCTCCTCAACGGCACGCCGGCGCAGAACGCGGCGGCGGTCGTGGCGGCCACCCTGGGGACGCTGATCTTCTCCGCGGTGAGCACAGCGCAGCTCATCATCCGGACCACGCTGGTCGAGTGGCTGGCCCTGGCCGCGGCCACGCTGCTGGCGTTCCTGCCCACCCCGCTGGCCTGGACGGCAGCGCTGATGCTCTTCGGCGTCGTGGTCATTTCGCAGCGCCGGCGGGCGGCCGGTGCGATCCGGATGGTCCAGCCCCTGGCCGCAGAACAACCCGGCTCAGAGGGGAGCGCTTGACTCCTGGAGTGAGGGAGGGAAGGAGCAATGAGTGTCCCGCACCACCGGCTCCACGAGAGCGACGTGGGGGTCATCGGTCGCGGTCCCGGCTCCAAGGTGTTCCACGTCGAGGAGGTCACCGAGCTCGCCTCGCAGCATGACGGCCGGCGGAAGAAGATCCTGCTGAATGCGATCAACACCGGCTCGCCGCTCCTGGTCGACATCGTCTCCTACGCCCCGGGCGGGACCTCGCCGCTGCACTTCCATCGGGAGATCGATCACTTCTTCTTTGTCCTGGAGGGGCGGGGGCGCATCGTGATCAACGGGCAGGACCATCCGCTGCGGGCCGGGACCGTGGTGTGGATCGCCGCGGGGGACATGCACAAAGTGTACGCCGACGCGGACAGCCCTTTGACCTTCCTGGAATACTTCTCCCGCGGCGCGCACGAGACGGTCTTCCTGGAACAGGCCTGCGAGTGGCGCCCCGATCCACGGTGACGGCTGACGCCAACATCCAGGCGGCCATCGCGCACTGGGCGCCGCGTTTTGTGGCCCAGGGTGTGGACTACAACGACTTCGTCCGAACCACGGCTCTTCTCCAGCAGTGGGAGGAGTGGTTGGAGGCGTGGTGCCGCACCGCGGCGACACATGTGGCGCTGGCGCGCGAGGCGGAAGATCGCGCACGCCCGATCACCGCCGGCGAGGCCTACGTCCGCGCCGCCTTGTGCTTCCACTTTGCCAACTTCCTCTGGTTTGTGGACCTGGACCGGCACCGCGCCGCGGCGGAGGAGGCCGTGGCCAGCCTGTATGCCGCGCATCGCCTCCTCGACCCGTCCGCGCAGCGGATCGAGGCGTCCCTGGAAGGGGCGCGGATGGTGGCCAACCTGCGCCGGCCGGCGGGCGGCGGGCGGCCGCCGCTCGTGCTGCTCCTGCCCGGATTGGACTCCACCAAAGAGGAGTTCTTCCATTGGGAACAGGTCTTTCTGGCCCGCGGGATGGCCACGCTGTCCCTCGACGGCCCGGGGCAGGGCGAGACGGGATATACGACGACGATCCGACCGGACTACGAGGTGGCCGTGACGGCCGTCCTCGATGCGCTGGCCGGACGGGACGACATCGACCTCCGCAGAGTCGGCGCCGTCGGGGTGAGCCTGGGAGGCTACTATGCGATCCGGGCCGCCGCCTTCGAACCGCGGATCGCGGCCGCGGTGGCGATCAGCGGGCCGTACAACTTCGGGGAGTGCTGGCCGTCGCTGCCGGAGCTGACCCGGGAGGCGTTCCGGCATCACTGCGGCGCACAACGCGCGGAGGAGGCGCGGGTGCGGGCGTCCGACCTCGACCTCGCGCCGGTGCTCCCGCACCTGCGGAGCCCCCTGCTGGTGATCGCCGGCCGACAGGATCGCCTCATCCCCCCGGTCCAGGCGGAACGGACCGCGGCCGAGGCCCCCGACGCGGAGCTGGTGATGTACCCGGAGGGCAACCACGTCTGCAACAACATCCCCTACAAGTACCGTCCCCTGGCCGCGGACTGGATCGGTGAGCAGCTTCGCGCGCCGCGGACGGGGCCACGGACGTCGTGAGCGTGTCCGGCTCGGGCTGGATCGGCCGGCCCGTGCGCCGCCGCGAGGATGGCCGCTACCTGCGGGGCGAGGCCACCTACGTGGCGGACATTGCCCTGCCCCGCATGGCGCACGTGGCCTTCGTGCGCAGTCCGCACGGCCATGCCGTCCTGGGACCGATCGCCACCGCCCGCGCCCTGACCCTGCCCGGCGTCCTCGGCGTGTTCACCGCGGGGGATCTGGCCGATCGCCTCCGTCCCGTTCCTCCCAACGTCGTCGAGGGCGCCACCGTCGCCCCCGTGCCGCATCCGCCGCTGGCCTCAGGACGCGTGCGGTACGTCGGGGAACCGGTGGCGGCTGTGGTCGCCGACACCCCGGCGGCGGCGGAAGACGCGCTGGAAGCCGTCGACGTCGAGTATGCGCCGCTGCCCGTGGTCACCGATCCCCAACGGGCGCTGGAAGGAGCGCCGCCGGTGCACGATGCTGTCCCCGACAACGTCCTCCTCCGGTGGTCGCGGACCGGCGGCGATCCGGATCGGGCCTTCGCCGCCGCCGCGACGGTCGTGCGCCAGACGTTCCGCATCCCGCGGGTGGCCGCCGCCCCGATCGAGGCCCGCGGCGCCGTGGCCGCCTACGATCCGGGCGCCGACCTGCTGACCGTCTGGTGTTCGATGCAGGATCCGCACCGCCCGCGCCACCAGCTCAGCCGGGCGCTCGGCCGGCCGGAGGACCGCATCCGGGTGATCGTGCCCGACGTCGGCGGCGCCTTCGGGAGCAAGGGGTCGCTGCCGGTGGAGATCGCCGTGCTCGCCGCCCTGGCCATCCGCCTGGGCCGCCCTCTGCGCTGGATCGAGAGCCGTCGCGACAATCTGCTGGGCTCCTACCAGGGACGCGGCCTCGATGCCGAGATGGAGATGGCGCTGGACGGGGAAGGGCGCATCCTTGCCGTGCGCGCCAGGCTCGTCGCCGATCTGGGGGCGTACCTCTTCCCGGCCACGCCGGTGCCATCCCTGACCACGGGCATGCTGCTCGTCGGCGCCTACGCCATTCCCCACGCCTCGGTGGAGGTGGTCGGGGTCGCCACCAACAAGGTGCCCACGGGTCCGTACCGCGGGGCGGGCCGGCCCGAGGCCGCCTATCTGGTCGAGCGCATGGTCGATCTCGCCGCCCGGCAGACGGGGATCGATCCCGTCGAGTTGCGGCGGCGCAACGCCATCCCCGCGGACCGCTTCCCCTACACGACCCCGCTCGGCTTCACCTACGACTCCGGCGACTACACCGCGGCGCTGGACCGGCTGTGTCAGATCATCGACTACGAGCGCGCCCGGGCGGAGCAGCGGCGCGCGCGGGAGGCGGGCCGCCTGCAGGGGGTGGGGGTGGCCCTGTACGTGGAGCGGGCCGGGAGCCAGTTGTGGGAGAGCGCGGCCGCCTCGGTCGAGCCGAGCGGACGCGTCGTCGTGCGCATCGGCTCGAATCCCCACGGGCAGGGGCACGAGACCACCTTCAGTCAGATCGCGGCCGAGGTGCTGCGGATCGATCCGGATCTGATCACCGTCGAGCACGGCGACTCGGCCCTCGTGCCCCGGGGAGTGGGCACGTTTGGGAGCCGCTCCATTACGGTGGGCGGATCGGCGCTGCTCCTGGTCCTGGAGAAGATCAGGACGCAGGCCGCCGCCATCGCCGCCCACCTGCTGGAGGCCGCTCCGGCAGACATCGAGTGGGAGGACGGGCGCCTCTTCGTTCGCGGCGCACCCCGGCGCAGCGTGGCCTTTGCCGACGTCGCCGCGGCGGCGTATCAGCCGGGGCGGCTCCCGCCCGGGATGGAGATGGGGCTGCAGGCGTCCGGGATCTTCGTCCTGCCGCGTCCGGTCTTCCCCTTCGGCGCCTACGGCGCCGTCGTCGAGATCGACCCCGAAACGGGCCAGGTGCGCCTGCTCACCGTGGCCGCGGTGGACGACGCCGGCCGGATCGTCAACCCGCTGCTGGCCGAAGGACAGGTGATTGGCGGCGTCATCCAGGGATTGGGAGAAGCCTTCACGGAGGTCTTCGTGTACGGGGAGGACGGGCAGCCCCTCAGCGCCTCCTTCACCGAGTACGCCCTCCTCCGCGCCGCCGACGCGCCCGTCGTGCACAGCGAGTTCCGCGAGACGCCGTCGCCGATCAATCCGCTGGGGGCCAAGGGCGTCGGCGAGGCCGGCACGATCGGTGTCCTGGCCGCGGTGGCGAACGCGGTGATGGACGCCCTGGCGCCGCTGGGTATCCGCCATCTCGACTTCCCGCTGACGCCCGCCCGGCTGTGGGCGGCCATCCGGGAACGACGGAGCACCGGATGGGGGTAGGAGGACGGAGGTGACGGCCTACACTCTGCTCAAGTTCCTGCACGTGCTCCTGGCGATCGCCGCCGTGGGAGCGAACATCACCTACGGGCTGTGGCTGGCCCGCGCGGCCCGCGAGCCCCGGCATCTGGAGTACGTCCTGCGCGGGGTGAAGGTGCTCGACGACCGGGTGGCCAATCCCAGCTACGCGCTGCTGTTCGTGACCGGGGCGGCGATGATCTACGTCGGCGACCTCTCCTGGACGACGCCGTGGCTGCTGGCCTCCCTCGTCCTGTACGCCGTCGTCCTCCTGCTGGGACTGCTCGGCTACACGCCGCTCCTGCGCCGCCAGATCGCCCTCCTCAGCGCCGGCGGACCCGCCTCGCCGGAGTACCGGACCGCGGAGCGGCGGGCGCGCCTGGTCGGCACGGCGCTCGCCGTCCTGGTCGTCGCCATCGTGTTCCTCATGGTGGTGAAGCCGGGCCTGTGGTGACGGCCGTCCCTCTGCTATGCTGGCAGAGGGCCCCGGGGGGAGCGACATGGAACGGCGACGATCGGTTGCGGGCATCGGGCTCATCCTGCTCGTGCTGGGGCTGATGTTCCTGCTGAGCAGCCTCGGATACGGCCGGTGGCTCGCGTGGTCCCGCTGGTGGCCGCTGATCCTGATCGCCCTGGGGATCTGGCTGCTGGTGCGACGGGAAGCCCCCGGGCCGCCCGTGCCGGCCTCTGCTCCGCCGACGTTGCCCGTGCCGTCGGATGCCGCCGCTCCCGCGGAGACCACTCCGCCCGGCGGACCGATCGCGGCGCAGTCCGCGCAGCAGAGGAGACGGTCTCCTACCGGGGCCATCATCCTGATCGGCATCGGTGCGGCGTTCCTGCTCCAGAGGTGGGTCGGCGGGCACATCTTCCCGGCCGTCGTGCTCATCGCCATCGGCATCGCCCTCCTCCTGCGCGATCGCCCGGTCTCATGATACGTTGAAGGCGGAAGGAGGAGAGACGCGATGGCACGATTGCAGAAAAGCGCGCGCAACCGGATCCTGTTCGGGGTGGCCGGCGGGTTGGCCGAGTACTTCCACGCCGATCCGGCCATCTTCCGCGTGGTGTTCATCCTTCTGACCTTCGCCAGTGGCATCGGGGTGCTGCTCTACCTGATCCTGGCCCTGCTCATGGCGCGGCCGGAGAGCGCGACGACGCGGCCGCTGGAGGTCGTCAAGGACAACCTGCGGACGGCGCCGCGGGAGACCACGGAGGCGGGCCGCCGCTTCCTCCAGCTCCTCCGCGGTCCCGCGCCGGAGGGCGGAGCGGCGGAGCGGCCGGAGGAGCCGATGGGAGAGCGCGACGCCACCCGGTAGGCGGGCGTGGACGTCGCGATCATGATCGAGGGCCAAAACGGCCTGACCTGGCCGCGCTGGCAGCGGATTGGCCCGCTCGTCGAAGCCCTCGGGTTCGCCGGGCTGTACCGTTCCGACCACTTCACGAATGCCGTCCCGCCGGACCGGGAGTCCCTTGAACTGTGGACGTCGCTGACCTGGCTGGCCACGCATACCCGGCGGATTCCCTTCGGCCCGCTGGTCACCCCCTGTTCCTTCCGCCATCCGGTGATGACGGCGCGGATGGCCGCGGCGGTGGACGACCTGTCCGGCGGCCGGCTGGTGCTGGGCATGGGGGCGGGATGGCAGGAACGGGAACACATCAACTACGGCTTCGACCTGCTCCCGCTGCGGGAGCGGATGCAGCGGTTTGAAGAGTCGCTGCGCATCGTGACCGCGCTGTTCGCCTCCCCGGACCCGCTCACGTTCACCGGCCGGCACTATCAGCTGCGGGATGCGGTGCTGCTTCCCCGGCCGCGCCCGGGCGGCCCGCCGGTGCTGGTGGGGGGGAACGGGCCGACCCGTACCCTGCCCCTGGCCGCGCGGTACGCGGTGGAGTGGAACGCGACGATGCAGACGCCGGAGGCGTTCCGCCGTCTCAGTACTCGCCTGGACGCGCTGCTGGCCCGCCGGAACCGCGCCTCCCACAGCGTCGTCCGGTCGCTGATGACGGGGCTCGTCTTCGGGACTTCCACGGCGCAGGTGCGGGAGAAGCTGGACCGGCGGGGGCGGACGCGCGAGGAGCTGCGCAGCCGGGGCGTTCTGGTGGGAACGCCGGAGGAGATCGTGACGCAGCTGCGCGAGCTCTCCGCCGCCGGCGTGCAGCGCATCATGCTGCAGTGGCTCGACCTGGACGACCTCGACGGGCTGCGCGCCCTGGCCGAAACCGTGCTGCCCCATGTCTGAGCTGCTGGGGATCGCGGCGACCTGGTGGCTGATCAGCCTCTCCGGCATCCTCATGCCGGGACCGGTCTCGGCGATCGCCATCTCGGAGGGGACGCGCCGCGGGGCGATCGCCGGCCCGCTCATCACCGCGGGGCACGCCGCCGCGGAGATTGTCATGCTCGCCGTGCTGGCGGTGGGACTGACGCAGGTCCTGAAGCAGTCCGTCGTGGTCGGCCTGATCGGCGTTCTGGGCGGGGCCGTCCTGGGGTGGATGGGGTGGGGGATCCTGTCCACCGCGCGGTCCGACCCCACGGCGCCCACCGCCCCGGTGCCCGGGGTGGGCGCGGCGCACCTCGCCGTGGTCCGGGCCGGCGTCCTGACCACCGTCGGGAACCCCTACTGGCTGTTGTGGTGGCTGACGGTCGGGGCCAGTTACTTTGTGCTGTTCAGTCGCTTCGGCTGGTTGGCCTTGGTCGTGGTCTTCTACGCCGGGCACACGGTGCTGGACCTGGCCTGGAACAGCTTCCTGGCCGTGGTCGTGGGGTCCGGACGCGGCCGGATCCCGCCCGCGGTCTACCGGATCATCCTCGGCGTCTGCGGGGTCTTCGTGATGGCGATGAGCGCGTACTTCCTGATTTCCGGGGTGCGGTTCCTCCGCGGTCCGTAGCGCCTCTACGGGCGGAGCGGGACGAGCAGCCACGACAGCAGGCCGGCCCCGATCAGGAGCAGCGCCGCCGCCCCGGCGGTGGTCGCCGAGACCTCGGTCGGCCTGCGTTCCCACGCGACCTGCCGGGCCAGCCGGCGGTAGATGCCGTGCAGCTCGTCGGCGGAGGAGGCGTGGTGATAGGTGCCGCCCGTGATCGAGGCCACGGCCTCCAGCGTCTCCTCATCCACGGGGCCGCCGATGGTCCACCCGCTGGACCACCAGTTGTCCGAGGCGGACCGGGCGCCCATGCCAACGGTGTAGACCGTCACCCGCTGGCGCGCCGCCAGGCGCGCCGCCTCCAGGGGATCGATGCCGGTGTTGCTGCGGCCGTCCGACATCAAGACCACGATCCCCGGCGGGACGGCGGGCGGCAGCGGCGGCAACGCGCCGTCGGGACCGGGCCGGGCGCGCCCGGGCAGGGCGGCGACTGCTTCGAGGAGGCCTTCGCCGATCGCCGTACGGCGGGCCACGCCCAGGCCGGCGATCAGCTCGGCCAGCCGCCCGTGGTCGGTGGTAGGCGGCGACAGCAACGACGAGAATCCGGCGAAGACCACCAGGCCCACCCGGACGCGGTCGGGCGTGGCCTCCAGGAACGCCTCCGCCGCCCGCTTCGCCGCCTCCAGCCGGTTGGGGGCGATGTCCTGGGAGCGCATGCTGCCGCTGATGTCCAGGGCCAGGATGATCGCGGCGCGGTCCGCCGGAACCGGCAGCGGGAGGGTGGGGCGCGCCAGGGTGAGGATGACGGCGAACAGCGCAAGGAGAAAGAGCGCCGCGGCGAGGTGGCGTCGCCACGCGGATGGGACGGCGGCCAGCCGCAGGAGTTCGGCCGTAGAGTAGGTGAGGGGGTGCGGCGGAGGTCGGCGGAGCAGGCGGCGGTAGAGCAGGACCAGCAGCGGAAGGAGGAGCAACCCCCACAGCATCGAGGGCCAGATGAAGGTCGCCATTGCGACCTGATTCGCCGGATCCGGGGAGGCTTTCCTCTCACCGGCTCCAGATACTCCGGTTTTCCTTCCCGGCGCGCCCCGGAGGGCTACGGCAGAGCGAAGATGGAGGAGAACAGCCGCAACCCGGTGTGCAGCATGACCATGCTGGCCGCCCAGCCGACAACCAGTACCGCCACGCTGGCCAGCCACCCGATCACGGTGATGCGCAGCCAGCGCTGGGCACGCACGTAGCGGGCGTAGACGGCGTCGAGCTCCCGCGCCTCCATTCCGAGCACCTCCACCCCGCTCTATACCCGGACAGGTCTGCCCCTACTCTCCCGCGGGCATCTTCCTCGCAGGACCTTCGGGAGGTCGTCGGATGCTCTGTCGCACCTGTGGCCGGATGAACCGGGACGAGGACCTGTACTGCGGAAGCTGCGGCCAGAAGCTCCTCCGCGCCCGGGTCTGCGCCGCTTGCGGTGCCAAGAACCGCCACGACAGCGCCTTCTGCGGCACGTGCGGCGCCGCCCTTCCCGAAGACGCCGCCGCCTGCCGGCACTGCGGGCAGGCGCTGGCCCCCCGCGACCACTTCTGCCCCCACTGCGGCCACCAGGTTGCCCCCGGTCACCTGTGCGACCGCTGCCACACCTTCAACCGCCCGGAGGCCCGCTTCTGCGCCGCCTGCGGCGCCGCCCTCGTCCTCCGCGTCGCCGGCTAGCGCCTTCTCCCGCCACAACCGCCGTGCTAGAATCAACTGCGGTTGTGGTGACCGTAGCTCAGCCCGGTTAGAGCGCCTGGCTGTGGCCCAGGAGGTCGGGGGTTCGAGTCCCCTCGGTCACCCCATGTCGATCTGGATGCCCCGGTGGACTGAATCGCTCGCCCTCGCACCAGGACCCGGCGCACCGCCCACGTAGTTTTCACAACGTGCAGACCTTCGTCGCGGCCGTGGACCAGGGAACCACCGGGACCCGCTGCATGATCTTCACCCGCGACGGACGGGTGCACGCCTCCGCCTACCGCGAGCACCGCCAGCTCTCCCCGCGGCCCGGCTGGGTCGAGCACAACCCGATGGAGATCTGGGAGACGACCCAGGCCGTGATTCGCGAGGCGATGGCCCAGGGGGAGGTGGGCGCGGAACAGCTGGCCGCGATCGGGATCACCAACCAGCGCGAGACCACGGTGGTGTGGGAGCGCGCCACCGGCCGGCCCGTTCACAACGCCATCGTCTGGCAGGACACGCGCACGCGGGAGCTCTGCCAGCGCATCATCGACGACGGCTTCGACGACCACATCCGCCGGGTCACGGGGTTGCGCAGCGCGACCTACTTCTCCGGCCCCAAGCTGGCCTGGCTGCTGGACCACGTGCCGGGGTTGCGGGCGCGGGCCGAGCGCGGAGAGGTCCTCTTCGGCACCATCGACACCTGGCTCATCTGGCGGCTCACCGGCGGGCCCTCGGGCGGAGCGCATGTCACCGACTACACCAACGCCTCCCGCACGATGCTGATGGATCTGAGCCGTCTGGAATGGGACGCCGAGATCCTGGCCTACCTGCGCATTCCTGTCCACTGTCTGCCTCAGATTCGTCCCTCGAGTGATCGGGCTTTCTACGGCACAACCCGAGCCGATGGACCGCTCGGAGGTGTGGTCCCGGTCTGCGGCGATCTCGGCGACCAGCAGGCCGCGCTCGCCGGCCAGGTCTGCTTCGAGGTGGGCGACGCCAAGAACACCTACGGGACGGGGAACTTCATGCTGCTCAACACGGGCGGGACGCCCGTCCCCTCCTCCCGCGGGCTCCTCACCACCGGCGCCTACGGCGTGGAGGAGGGCCGCTGCACCTACGCCCTGGAGGGGTCCATCGCCGTCACCGGGGCCGCGGTGCAATGGCTGCGCGACAACCTGGGGCTGATCTCCGCCGCCGCGGAGACGGAAGCCGTGGCCCAGTCCGTGCCGGACAGCGGGGGCGTCTACTTCGTCCCGGCGTTCTCCGGGCTGTTCGCGCCCTACTGGGACATGGACGCGCGCGGGGTCATCGTCGGGCTGACGCGCTTTGCGGACCGCCGCCACCTGGTGCGGGCCACGCTGGAGGCGATCTGCTACCAGACCCGCGAGGTCCTGGACGCGATGCGCGCCGACGCCGGGATCCCGCTGACCGTGCTCAAAGTGGACGGCGGCGCCGTGCGCAACAACTTTCTCATGCAGCTCCAGGCGGACATCCTGGGCGTGCCGGTGATTCGTCCCACGGTCAGTGAGACGACGGCCCTCGGCGCCGCCTACATGGCCGGCCTGGCCGTCGGGGTCTGGCGCGACCTCGCCGATCTGCGCAGGAACTGGCAGGTGGACCGCATCTTCGAGCCGGTCTGGAGCGAGGACCGTCGGGAGGCCGGCTACCGCCTCTGGCGTCGGGCCGTGGAGCGCGCGCGGGGATGGCTGAGCCCGTCGTAACCATCGGCCGGGGGCCCGATTGACCCCGGAGCGGACCGGCCGATACCGTACAGGAGGAACCGCACGCAAATCGAAGGGCTCACTCAGCGAGCCGATTCCGTTTCGGGGGAGTGACACTCATGCCACGACCGACGGTCCTCACGCTTCTGGCGCTCCTGGCCGCTTCCGCGCTGCTGGCCGCCGGGCCCGCGCCGGGCCAGGCCCAGGCCCGTATCGACATCGACTTCTGGCATGCGATGCGCGGGCCGCTGGGCGAGACGCTGGAGAGGATGGTGGCGGGGTTCAACGCCTCGCAGACGCGCTATCAGGTGAAGGCCACCTTCAAGGGGTCCTATCCGGAAACGATGGTGGCGGCCATCGCCGCGTTCCGCGCCGGCAACGCCCCCCATGTCGTCCAGATGTTCGAGGTGGGCACGGCCACGATGATGGCGGCCGGCGCGGCGATCAAGCCGGTCTGGCAGCTGATGAAGGAGACCGGGACCCCCTTCGATCCCGCCACCTACCTGCCCGCGGTGCGCGGGTACTACAGCAGCGCGGACGGCAAGATGGTGGCCTTTCCGTTCAACAGCAGCACCCCGATTCTCTGGTACAACAAGGACGCCTTCCGCAAGGCCGGGCTGGACCCGGAGAAACCCCCGGCCACCTGGCCGGAGCTGCGCGCCGCCGCCCAGCGCATCCGGGCGGCCAACGCCGCGCCCTGCGGGTTTTCCACCGCCTGGCCGACCTGGACGCAGTTCGAGAACTTCGGCGCGATGCACGACATCCCGTTCGCCACGAGGGCCAACGGGTTCGAGGGATTCGACGCCGAGCTGCTGATCAACGCGCCGCTGTACGTCCGCCATCTGCAGTTCCTGATGGAGATGCAGCAGGAGGGCACCTTTAAGTACGGGGGACGCGACGCCGCCGGCGACTCGCTGTTCCCCTCGGGTGAGTGCGCCCTGCTCACCGGTTCCTCGGCCCTGTACGGCCGCGTGGCGCGCGAGGCGAAGTTTGCCTGGGGTGTCGGCTACTTCCCCCACTATCCGGACGTCAAGGGCGCGCCGAAGAACTCGGTCATCGGCGGGGCGGCCTTCTGGGTGATGACCGCGCCGCGGCGCACGGTGGAGGAGTACCGCGGGGTGGCCGAGTTCTTCCGCTATCTCGGCTCCGCCGAGGTGGCCGGGAAGTGGCACATGGAGACCGGCTACGTGCCCATCTCCTTCACCGGCGCGCAGTACGCCCGGGCCACGGGCTATTACCAGCGCGAGCCCTGGGCCGAGCTGCCGATCCGGCAGCTCACCCGGACGCTTCCGACCAAGAACTCCAAGGGCTTCCGCCTGGGCAACATGCCGGAGATCCGCGTGATCGTCTACGAGGAGATCGAGCGGGCCTTCCAGGGCCAGCAGACCGCCAAGCAGGCGCTGGACAATGCCGTCCGGCGCGGCAACGTCGTCCTGCGGCGGTTCCAGCAGACGGTCGGGCAGTGACCGGCTGCCGCGCGGCGCCGACCGACGATGGGTGACCCGGCCCCGTCCGCCCCCCGGCGCGGGCGGGGCCGGCCTGTCTCCTGATGGAGCGGCGCGCGTACTTCCCCAACCGGGTCCTCCCGTATCTGCTGGTCGCCCCCCAGCTGGTCGTGGTGCTCGTCTTCTTCTACTGGCCGGCGGTGCAGGCCGTGGTCCAGTCCGTCCTGCGCCAGGATCCCTTCGGGCTGCACACGGCGTTCGTGGGGCTGGACAACTTCCGCACGGTGCTCACCGACCCGTTCTACCTGAACGCGCTGCGGGTGACGGCCGTCTTCTCCGCGGCGGTCATCCTGCTGGCGATGTCCTCCGGATTGCTGCTGGCCGCCACCGCGGACAAGCAGATCCGCGGCGCCGGTCTCTACAAGACGCTGCTCATCTGGCCCTACGCCGTGGCCCCGGCCGTCGCCGCCGCCCTGTGGCTGTTCATCTTCCACCCCACGATCGGGATGCTCGGGCGCGCCCTGATCCGCCGGGGCCTCCCCTGGGATTTCACCCTGAACGGGACGCACGCCATGGTCCTGGTCATCCTGGCCGGGGCCTGGAAGCAGGTGAGCTACAACTTCCTGTTCTTCCTGGCCGGGCTGCAGTCCATCCCCCGGTCCCTGGTGGAAGCCGCCGCCGTGGACGGCGCCGGATCCCGGCAGCGGTTCTGGAAGATCATCTTCCCGCTGCTCTCGCCCACCACGTTCTTCCTGCTCGTCGTCAACCTGATCTACGCCTTCTTCGACACCTTCGGCGTCATCCACTCGCTGACCCGGGGCGGCCCGGGCAAGGCCACGGAGACGCTGATCTACAAGGTGTACACCGACGGGGTGATCAACCTGGATCTGGGGGGTTCCTCCGCCCAGTCCGTGATCCTCCTCCTCGTCGTGATCACGCTCACCGCGCTGCAGTTCCGGTATCTGGAGCGGAAGGTGTACTACTGATGCGCCTGCGCGGAGACTGGAGCGCGCACCTCATCCTGCTGGCCGGCGTGGCCCTCTTCGTCTTTCCGGTCTACCTGGCCTTCGTCGGAGCCTCGCACGACCTGGGCACGGTCAGCCGCGGCGAGATGGGGCTGCGGCCGGGGCCCTCCCTGGCGAAGAACTTCACCCAGGCCTGGGCCACGGGGACGGGGGAGCGCATCCGCGGCGCCCCCGTGCGCGCCATGATGCGGAACAGCTTCATCATGGGCCTGGTGATCGCCGCCGGGAAGATCGCCATCTCGCTGCTCTCGGCGTTCGCCGTGGTCTTCTTCCGCTTTCCCCTGCGGATGCTCTTCTTCTGGGGGATCTTCGTCACCCTGATGCTGCCCGTGGAGGTGCGCATCATCCCCACCTACAAGGTGGTCAGCGACCTGAGGATGGTGAACACCTTCGCCGGGCTGACCATCCCCCTGATCGCCTCGGCCACGGCGACCCTGCTGTTCCGCCAGTTCTTCCTTACCGTGCCGGACGAACTGGTGGACGCGGCGAAGGTGGATGGCGCGGGTCCGATGCGCTTCTTCTGGAGCATCCTGCTGCCCGTCTCTACGACCACCATCGCCTCGCTGTTCGTCATCCTCTTCATCTACGGCTGGAACCAGTACCTGTGGCCGCTGCTCGTCACCACCAGCCAGGGGATGGAGACGGTGGTGATCGGCATCACGAAGATGATCGGCACCGGCGAGTCGCTGGTGGACTGGCCGATCATCATGGCCACCGCCCTCCTGGCCATGCTGCCCCCGGTGGCGGTGATCATCGCCATGCAGCGCTGGTTCGTCCGGGGGTTGGTGGAGACGGAGAAGTAGCGCGGCTATTGGCCGATGTCGCCGGGGGCGCCCGGCGGCGCCGGCGGCGGGGGGATCCGCTGCACCGGCTGCGGGCCGGTGCCGGGGAAGACGGCGATGGCCTGGATGAGCGCGCTGTCCGGCGTGGCCCCGTAGACCACCCGGAAGGCGATCCCCGCCCTGGTGTAGTACAGCCACTCCCCGCGCACGCCGGCGAAGTCGCTGGCCATGCGGCGCTGGGGATCGCCGTACGCGGTCAGCATCCGGCCGGGGCTTTCGCCCACCTGCACCCGTTCCTCGGTGCGGTACGCGCCGCCGCAGTTGGTCTCCAACCGGCTGGCCCTCCCGCCGCTGAAGCTCACCTGGACCGGGCAGGGTGCGGCGCGGTGCGCGGCGACCACGTCACTGACGGACATCCCCAGGTGGTACGGCCCGATGCGGCGGCTGGGTACGATCATCCCCTGCTCGGGGAAGGTGGCGGGCGCGGCGGCGGGGAGGACGAGCAAGACGGACAACGCTGCGGCGGTCGCCCGCCACAAGCCGGCTCCGGAGAACCCCTTCGCCATCCTGCCCCTCTGTTTTCCGGACACCGTCCCGCGTCTCCTCCGCGGGTCAAGACGACGGCGGGCCGCCACCGATCGATCGGTGGCGGCCCGCCAGGCGCGGGGGAACCGACGCGACCCGCGCCGCTGATCGTGGACTTAGAACTCTTCCTCGGGCATCCCGCCGGGGGTCGGAGCCGCGGCGGCCTTCTTCTTCTCCCGCTTCTCGACCACCACGGCCTCCGTCGTCAGCAGCAGCCCCGCCACCGACGCCGCGTTCTGCAGCGCCAGCCGGGCCACCTTGGTGGGGTCGACGATGCCGGCCTTCACCATGTCGGTGAACTCACCCTTGGCCACGTCGAACCCGGTGCGGCCTGTCTCCCGCTTCAACCGCTCCACGATCAGGCTGCCCTCCATCCCGGCGTTAGCCGCCAGCTGCCGGGCGGGTTCCTCCAGGGCGCGGCGCACCAGGGAGATCCCGATGGCCTCGTCGCCCTCGGCCTCCAGCCTGTCCAGGGCGCCCAGCGCCCGGAGGTAGGCCGTGCCGCCGCCGGGGACGATGCCCTCCTCCACGGCCGCCTTCGTTGCGTTCAGGGCGTCTTCGAAGCGGTGCTTCTTCTCCTTCATTTCGGTCTCGGTCGCCGCGCCGACCTTGATCTCCGCCACGCCCCCGCTCAGCTTGGCCAGCCGCTCCTGCAGTTTCTCCCGGTCGTAGTCGGAGGTGGTCTCTTCGATCTCCTTCTTGATCTGGGCGATGCGGCCCTGGATGTCCTTGCGGTCGCCCTTCCCGCCGATGATCACCGTGTCGTCCTTGTCGGCCTTCACCTTGTCGGCGCGGCCGAGCATCTCGATCTCCACGCTCTCCAGCTTGACCCCGATGTCATCGGAGATGACCTTGCCGCCGGTGAGCACGGCCATGTCCTGGAGCATCGCCTTCCGCCGGTCGCCGTAGCCCGGGGCCTTCACCGCGACGCTGGCCAGCACCCCCCGCAGCTTGTTCACCACCAGCGTGGCCAGGGCTTCGCCCTCCACGTCCTCCGCAATCACCACCAGCGGTTTCCCGAAGCGCGTCACCTTCTCCATGATCGGGACGATGTCCCGGGCCGCGCTGATCTTCTTCTCGGTGAGGAGGATGTAGGGCTCGTCGAGCACCACCTCCATCTTGTCGGGGTCGGTGATGAAGTAGGGCGAGATGTAGCCCCGGTCGAACTGCATCCCCTCCACGACCTCGACCGTGGTCTCGATGCCCTTGCCCTCCTCGATGGTGATCACGCCGTCCTTGCCCACCTTCTCCATGGCGTCGGCGATGATCTCGCCGACCTCCGGATCGTTCGCCGCCACGCCCGCGACGTGGGCGATGTCCTGCTTCCCCTCCACGGCGATGGAGATCTTCTTCAGTTCCTCCACCACGGTGTCCACGGCCCGGTCGATCCCGCGCTTGATCTGCATCGGGTTCGCCCCGGCGGCGACGTTTTTCAGGCCCTCGCGGACGATGGCCCAGGCCAGCACCGTGGCCGTGGTCGTGCCGTCGCCGGCGGCGTCGTTGGTCTTGCTGGCCACCTCCTTGACGAGCTGGGCGCCCATGTTCTCGTTGGGATCCTCCAGCTCGATCTCTTTGGCCACCGTGACGCCGTCCTTGGTGATGGTGGGCGAGCCCCATTTCTTTTCCAGGACGACGTTGCGCCCCTTGGGGCCCAGGGTGACGCGGACGGCGCTGGCCACCTTCTCCACGCCGCGCTCCAGCGCCCGGCGGGCTTCCTCGTCGTAGAGCAGCACCTTTGCCGGCATGATCGCCTCCTCCCTCGCTTTGGATCTGCGATTAGCACTCTCGGGGGTTAACTGCTAACACCATGTTGTATAACGCCCCGGCCTCCGCAAATCAAGCCCCGAGTCGCCGGTGGAAGCCCTATACTGGGGGCGACATGGCAACCCGTGGGCGCCCGCCGGTTGAGCGGTGGCAGGTGACGCTGGCGGTCTTCCTGGTCCTGGTGGGCTTCCTGGCCGTCCTGCAGGTCCGCGCCGGCCGGACCATCCGGCGTGAGGTCCGGCTGCCGACCCTGCGCGTCCGGGAACTGGCGGTCCTGGTCCAGCAGCAGGAGACTGCCCTCCAAGCCCTGGAGGCGGAGATCGAAGACCTGCGGGCCAAACTGGGGGAGTATGAGAGCGCGGCGGCCCAGGGGCGGAGTTCGGCGGAGACGCTGGCCCGCGAGGTCGAAGCCTACCGGATGGTGCTGGGCCTGACGCCTGTGGAGGGGCCCGGGGTGATCGTCCGGGTCGGCGAGCCGGCCGCGGGCGGCGGCGTGATGGCCGCCACGGTGCAGGCCAGCGACCTCAGCGGCCTGGTCAACGAACTGTGGAGCAGCGGGGCGGAGGCCATCGCCGTGGGCGGGGTGCGGATCCTGGCCACCACCGGCTTCCGCCAGGTGAACGATACCATCGTTGCCGGGATCTTCCGCCTGGACCCGCCCTATGAGATTCGCGCCATCGGCGACCCGGCGGTCATGCAGGCCGCGCTCAACCTGCGGGGGGGATTCGTGGAAGGACTGCGCTCGGTCGGCCTGGTCGTGGAGGTGGAGACCTCCCGGCGCCTGCGGCTTCCGGCCTATCGCGGTCCCCTGCGGTTCCGATTCGGCCGGCCCTCATCGTGAGGCGCGGACCAGCAGGTCGTAGATCTCCTGCGCCGGGACCACCGCGGCCACGTCCGGCCGCTCGCTCACGAAGCCGACCACCATGCCCACCAGCAGCCCGTCCGCTGCGTCCACGACCGGTGCGCCGCTCGTGCCCGGGGCGCTGTACAGCGGCAGGGCCACCGCCACGGGATGGTTCTCGAACCGGATCTCCCAGTAGACACGCGGAACCGGGGCGTCCACCAGCCGCAGCCCTGCCCCCCGGTCGTTCAGCACGTACACCGCGTGGAAGGGGCCCGGAGGAAGCCGTTTCCATCCCCGCAGGGCGCGCAGCCGGCCGCGGGGCAGCCACAGCGCCATCAGGTCGAGATCGTCCCACCGCATAAAGCCTGTGGCGTAGACGGGCTCGCCGCCGCGCAGCGTGATCCGATAGCTCGCGCCCTCGCGATAGCAGTGGGCCGCGGTGTAGGCGGCGCTCTGCGACTCCTCCGTCCAGCCGATCCACCCCGTGCAGACGCCGCGCACCCGGGCGCCCTCGACATCGATGCGCACGGCGGCTTCCTCCAGCAACTGGCGGACGCCGGCCAGATCCTGGGGCGCAGCGGGCGCGGCCGGTGCCGCCGCCAGCGCCGGCCAGACGAGAACGAGCAGGCCCAGGAAGAAGATCCGGGCGGCGTCGCGGCGCATACTGCGCCTATGCCCCCCGTCGGCCTGCGGCTAGACGCGACGGAGCACCAGCTGGAGCGGGGCATCGGCCGGAAGGTCGGCGGAAGATTGGAGACAGGAAAGTCGGAAGATCGGCAACCGGGAAATCCGTCGAATGGGGGAGGCCGTTGCCCTTGACAGGGGCGTATTCTGCGTGCTAAGGTAAACTCCCGTTTCGACGAGGGATTCTGCGACGCAGGGCTGCATTCGAAGACCGCCAGTCCCCGCAGCCCGGCGCAAGGGCGGAATCTCCTCAAGAACGGGTCCTCAGCGGCTGCGGCAGCCGAGAGATTCCTCGGGACCACTCGGCGGCAGCCGCTGACTGTTGCCGGCATCCTTCGCCCGCTCCCCCGTCTTGCACCATGCGCCTCTCCCTGCTATCATCGCCTCAGACCCTCCCCAGGGGGGAGGGGGTCGCCGGTGAGGGGGTGGCGATGAGTCTCCACGGCGTGCACGACCAGAACCTGCGGCACGGTAGCGCCGACGTACGCGCCAAGGTGGCCGCCCGGCTGCGGAGCGTGGAGGGACACGTCCGCGGTGTCGGCCGGATGGTGGAGGAGGGGGCGTACTGCATCGATCTGATCAAGCAGACGCTGGCCATCCAGCGGGCCATCGACCGGATCAACGCCATGCTGCTGGCCGATCACCTGGAACACTGCGTAGCGACGGCGATCGCCGCAGCCGATCCCGCCGAGCGCCGGCGCACCATCGCCGAGCTGCTGGAGGTTTTCGAAATGTCCGGTCGGCTCTGAGGGAGATCGCTGCCGTGACGGTCAAGCGTCTGGACCTGCCCGTGGAGGGGATGAGCTGCGCCAGTTGCGTCCTCAAGGTCGAGTCCGGCCTGAAGGAGACGGCCGGCGTCCGGCAGGTCGCCGTGAACTTCGCCGCCCGGCGCGCCGCCATCACGTATGATCCCGGAGCGGTCTCCGCGGCCCGCTTTGTGCAGGTCGTCCGTTCCCTGGGCTACGACGTCCCGGTGCGCAGGGTGCACCTGCCGGTCGTGGGGATGTCCTGCGCCTCCTGCGTGGAGAAGGTGGAGGCCGCGCTGCGCGCCGTGGACGGCGTGCTCTCCGCCGCGGTGAACCTCGCCGCCGGGCGCGCCGCGGTGGAGATGCTGGCCACCACCTCCATCGCCGACCTGCGCCGCGCCGTGCGGGAGGCGGGCTACGACGTCCTGGAGGTGGAGGGCCCGGAGGCCGAGGACTACGAGCGCCGGGCGCGGGCGCAGGAGCTCGCCGTCCTGCGACGCAAGCTGGCGGTGGCGACGCTGCTCAGCCTGCCGGTGCTCTGGGGCAGCCTCCTGCACATGGGGCTGCGGATCTGGACGCCCCCGATCCTGATGAACTGGTACGTCCAGTGGCTGCTGGCCACGCCGGTGCAGTTCTGGGCCGGGTGGCAGTTCTACCGCGGGGCCTGGGCCCGGGCCCGCCATCGGTCCACCGACATGAACACGCTGATCGCGGTGGGCACCACCGCCGCCTACCTGTACAGCGTCGCGGCCACCTTCTTTCCTCAGTGGTTCCGCGCCGGCGGCCTGGAGCCTCAGACCTACTACGAGACCGCGGCGATCATCATCGCGCTCATCCTGCTCGGCCGCTTTCTGGAAGCGCGCGCCAAAGGGCAGACCTCGGAGGCCATCCGCAGGCTCCTGAGCCTGCAGCCCCCCCGGGCGCGGGTGGTGCGCGACGGCCGCGAGGTCGAGGTGCCGGTCGAGGAGGTGGCGGTGGGCGACGTGATCGTGGTGCGTCCCGGGGAGAAGGTCCCGGTGGACGGGATCATCCGGGAGGGCCGGTCCGCGCTGGACGAGTCGATGCTCACCGGGGAGTCGCTGCCCGTGGAAAAGGGTCCGGGAGACGAGGTCATTGGCGCCACGATCAACAAGACGGGCGCCTTCACCTTCACGGCGACGAAGGTGGGCCGCGACACGGTCCTGGCGCAGATCATCCGCCTGGTCCAGGAGGCGCAGGGCAGCAAGGCCCCCATCCAGCGGCTGGCCGACCGGGTCTCCAGCTACTTTGTCCCCGCGGTCATGGCCGTCGCTGCGGCGACGTTCCTGCTGTGGCTGGCCGTCGGCCCGCAGCCTTCCCTGACCTACGCCCTCGTCACCTTCGTGGCCGTGCTGATCATCGCCTGTCCCTGCGCGCTGGGCCTGGCCACGCCCACGGCGATCATGGTCGGCACCGGTCGGGGGGCGGAGCAGGGCGTGCTCATCAAGAGCGGCGAGGCCTTGGAGACGGCCTACCGGACCACGACGGTGGTGCTGGACAAGACCGGGACGCTGACCAGGGGGCGGCCGGCGGTGACGGACGTGCGGCCGGTCAACGGCTTCGCCGAGACGGAGCTCCTGCGCCTGGCGGCCTCGGCGGAGTGGGGGTCGGAGCATCCGCTGGGCGAGGCGATCGTCCGCTGCGCCCGGGACCGGGGGCTGGAGCTGCTGCGGCCGGAGCGCTTCGCCGCCGTTCCCGGCCACGGTGTGGAGGCCGAGGTGGGCGGCCGGCGCGTGCTGGTGGGCAACCCGCCGCTGCTGCGGGAGCGCGCCGTGGCTCTGAACGGTGCCGAGGCGATCGGGATGCAGTTGGCCCGGGAGGGGAAGACGCCGATGTACGTGGCCGTGGACGGCACGCCCGCCGGCGTCGTCGGCGTCGCCGACACCCTCAAGCCCTACTCCCGCGAAGTCGTGGCCGCCCTGCGCCGGTTGGGGCTGGAGGTCGTCATGCTCACCGGGGACAACGGGGTCACGGCCCAGGCCATCGCCGCTCAGATCGGCGTGGACCGCTTCCTGGCCGAGGTGCCGCCAGAGCGCAAGGCGGAGGAGATCAAGAAGCTGCAGGGCGAGGGGCGCCGGGTGGCGATGGTGGGCGACGGGATCAACGACGCCCCGGCCCTGGTCCAATCCGACCTGGGGATCGCCATCGGCGCGGGGACGGACGTGGCCATCGAGTCCGCGGACATCGTCCTGCTGGGCGAGGACCTGCGCGGGATCCTCACCGCGCTGCAGCTGAGCCGGCAGACGATGCGCACGATCCGGCAGAACCTGTTCTGGGCCTTCGTCTACAACGTGGTGCTGATCCCGCTGGCCGCAGGCGCGCTGTATCCGTTCTTCCGCGTTCTGCTCAACCCGATGCTGGCGGCGCTGGCCATGGCCAGCAGCTCGGTGAGCGTGGTGACCAACAGTCTCCGGCTGCGCCTGTTCCGGCCGGCTGTGCTGCCCTGAGGAGGGATGCCAGATGCAGACGACGCTGACCGTGCCGAAGATCCACTGCAGCGGCTGTGTGCAGACCGTGACGCAGGCCGTGCAGAAGCTGCCCGGCGTGCAGCGGGTCCAGGCCAGCCACACCACCAGGCAGGTCACGGTCGAGTTCGACCCCGCCCGGGTCGACGAGGCGAAGATCCGCAGCGCCCTGGCCGCGGTCGGCTATCCCCCGGCCTGAGGGACCCGGAAGAGTGCGATGTCCGCCGGAGCGCCCCCGCCCCGGACAGGCCCGCCTCGGGCGGCGCTGGGGATCCTCTTCTGGCTGATCCCGGTGGCGGCGTTGCTGCTTATTATCGGCTACGCGGCGGTCCGCAAGCAGCAGCCGGCGTCGATCACCGCGGCGCTGGCCCGGGGCCAGCGGCCGCCTGCGCCGGAGTTCCGGCTCCCGCGGTTCGACGGCGGCACCCTGGCCCTCTCCGATCTCCGCGGCCGGGCCGTCGTCCTGAACTTCTGGGCCTCCTGGTGCGTCCCGTGCAAAGACGAGGCGCCGCTGCTGGAGCGGGCCTGGCGGGAGTACCGGGACCAGGGGCTGGTCGTCGTGGGGGTCAACATCCAGGACCTGGAGCCCGAGGCGCGCCGGTTCATCGCGCAGACCGGGGCCACCTATCTGCAGGTGCGGGATCGCGACGGGCGGGTCTCTCGCGCCTACGGGACGACGGGGGTCCCGGAGACGTTCTTCATCGATCGAAACGGCCGGATCGTGAGCAAGTTCCCCGGGGCGGCGGTGGAGTGGCGGATCTGGGAGGAGGCGATCGAGCGCCTCCTCGGCGCGCGATGAGGACCTCCCTGTGACCGGGCCGTCGAAGCGGCGGAAGACACCCCGCTAGATCCTCCGGAACGACGCTCCGGACAGCGCGCTCAGGCCAGGACGACCTTGCCGTCGCTCATGTCCGTGACGACGGCGAGGGACTCGATGGGGACCTTCAGGGAAGCCAGCAGCCGGCGGCCGCCTTCGAAAGACTTTTCCACCACGGCGCCGATACCCACCAGCACCGCTCCGGCCGCGGCGACGAGACGGGCCAGCCCGAGGATCGTCTGGCCGCTGGCCAGAAAGTCGTCCACGATCAGAATCCGTTCGCCTCGGGCCAGGTACTCCGGCGAGACGATCAGCTCCACGGGCAGGCCCCGCGTGTGCGAGGGGGCCACGGTCAGCAGCACCTGGTCGGGCATCGTCACCGGCCGCGTGCGGCGGGCGTAGACCACCGGCACACCGAGGTGCAGGGCGGTGGCCACCGCCGGCGCGATCCCGGAGATCTCCGCGGTGAGGATCTTCGCCGGAATTGTGTGGGCCAGACGTCGGGCCAGCTCCCGTCCGCAGGCGTCGATCAGCCCCGGATCGACCTGATGGTTCAAGAAACTGTCCACCTTGAGAATGCCGCGGCCGAGGTTGCGGCCCTCGGCCAGGATGCGTTGTTTCAGGATGTCCATGCCCGTGCCGTCCCGGGGTCGTCGGCACCGGTACTCCCCGGATAGGTGACAGATTCTCCCTCCCGGGCCCGGCGCCTTCGGCCGCGGGCCACCGTCCGTGTAATATTGGAGATGTGGACGACCGACTGCCCGGGGCCGATCTCATCGCGCAGGGAGTGGCCGACCTGGCCCAGGGCCGGGAGACCATCCCGGCCCTGCTGGTCTCGATCGGCGCGCCCCGCCTGCGCAGGATCGGTGTCCCTGTCCCCCGAGCCATCCCGTCGCCCGAGCACCGTCTGTATCTGCGCCTGGCCCGCGAGAATCCCGATGCCGCCCACGGGCGCTACAACGCCCTGATCCGCCGCCTGGTCAGCTTCGAGCGCGCCGCCGAATGCGCGCGGTAGCAGACGCGGGACGCATCCGTCGTCTCATGCGCGCCCTCGCGGCGGAGGCGGACCGCGAGGGCCGGGTCTACTTCACCGGCGGGGCGACGGCGGTCCTCCTCGGCTGGCGCCACAGCACCATCGACGTCGATCTGCGCTTCGAGCCGGAGATGGACCGCCTGCTGCGGGTGCTCCCGCGGCTCAAGGATGAACTTCAGATCAACATCGAGCTGGCCTCCCCGGCCGACTTCATCCCGGTTGCGCCGGGATGGGAGGAGCGCAGCCTGTTCATCGCCGCCGAGGGTCAGCTCTCCTTCTTCCACTTCGATCCCTACGCGCAGGCGCTGGCGAAGGTAGAGCGCGGCCACACGCAGGACCTGGAGGATGTCCGGGCGATGATCAGGATGAAGCTCGTGGATCCGTCCCGCGCCGTGGAGTACTTCCGCCGGATCGAGCCCGACCTGTACCGCTATCCCGCCGTCGATCCGCCGACGTTCCGGCGGGCCGTGGAGGAAATCTTCACCGCGCACGAGGGGTAGGACGCGGAAGCAGGTCCTCGGCCCGGCAGGGGATCCGCCTCTTTGGATGGCGCGCCCGGAGGGAATCGAACCCCCATCGGCGGCTTCGAAGGCCGCTGCTTTCTCCGTTAAGCTACGGGCGCGCGCCCTCGCTATTGTAGCACAGACCTCGGGCGACTCTTCCGCGACGAGGAGCGCGTAACAGAGCGGTGTGGCGCGGGATACGGTATGCTCCTTGCTTCTGCAATCTCCGGGAAGGCGCGAGTCCTCCCGGCCGCCGAACGGCGACGGCGATACGCTGGCCGACATGGTCCTGCAGATCGTCGGCCGCATCGCCGGCATGGGGTCGCTGGGGCTCTTGGACGACTCCGATGCGGGTGCGCGCGGTGCTTGCCACAAGCCCGTCCGGCACCGCCCCGCGGCTGTTCCGGAGGAACCACTGGAGGGGTGAAGGACGATGGACGATACGGCCGCCGGCGCGGTGACGGTCGAGCCGGCGATCGATATGGTGGGCCTGCTCACCCTGGCCCACCAGCGGGGGGCCTCCGACATCCACCTCAAGGTCGGCAACCACCCGATCCTGCGGATTCACGGACGGCTGGAGCGGGCCGCCGACCTGCCCGTGCTGGACGGCGCCGCGGCCCGGCGGCTGATCGAGAGCATGATGACCGACGAGCAGCGTGCCGTGTTCCGCGAGCGCTTGGAGCTGGATTTCGCCTACAGCGTCCCCCGCCTCTCCCGGTTCCGGGTCAACGTCTACCAGCAGCGGGGCAGCATCGGCGCCGCCATCCGGGCCATCCCCATGGGCGTGCCGACCGTCGACGACCTCGGCCTGCCCGAGGTGGTCCGGCGCTTCTGCGCCCTGCCCCGGGGGCTGGTCCTGGTCACCGGCCCCACCGGCAGCGGGAAGTCCACGACCCTGGCGGCGATGATCAACCACATCAACCAGACCCGCGCCGAGCACATCGTGACCATCGAGGATCCCATCGAGTACCTGCACCGCGACCAGCAGAGCGTGATCAACCAGCGCGAGGTGGGGATGGACACGCTGTCCTTCGCCGATGCCCTGCGCCACGTGCTGCGCCAGGATCCCGACGTCATCCTGATCGGCGAGATGCGGGACCTGGAGACCATCGCCACGGCGGTCACCGCCGCGGAGACCGGCCATCTGGTCTTTGCCACGCTGCACACGCAGAGCGCCCCGGCCACGGTGGACCGCATCATCGACGTCTTCCCGGCCCACCAGCAGGCGCAGATCCGGACCCAGCTGTCCGCGGTGCTGGAGGGCGTCCTGTCCCAGACCCTCGTCCCGCGGGCCGACGGCAGGGGCCGCGTGGCCGCGGTCGAAGTGATGGTGGCGACCGGCGCGATCCGCAACCTGATCCGCGAGGGGAAGACCCACCAGATCCCGTCGCTGATCCAGTCCGGCGGGCGCGAAGGGATGCAGACTCTGAACCAGGCGTTGCGCCAGCTCGTGGACCGGCGCCTTATCACCTATGAGGACGCCGTCTCCCGGTCGCCCAGCGAGCGCGAGCTGGCGCAACTGCTGGGCCGGCCGGTTCCGGCCTGAGTCCGGACCCGAGAAGGAGGCGAGCGATGGACCCCTGGCTGATCGCCCTGTTCGTGTTGCTCATCGCGTTTGTCGTCCGCTATCGCTAGGACGCCCTGGACAGCCCGCGGGCACGGGCTATAATGCTGGTGGGCCCGGGCCGTTAGCTCAACTGGTAGAGCAGCGGACTCTTAATCCGCGGGTTCAGGGTTCGAGTCCCTGACGGCCCCCCATGTCCACACTGCCGTCTCGACGCCTCCGCGGGATACTATATACTCGAAGCGGTGACCATCGCTGCTCCAGCCGGGACGAGAGGAGCAGGCATGATGCGGGCGTGGCGGAACCGGTTGACGCGTCAGCTTTAGGAGCTGATGGGCGCAAGCCCGTGGGGGTTCGAGTCCCTCCGCCCGCACCAGTGTCCCGGCTTCGGGCTGCCGGAGCCGGGGGTTCGGTCCGCGCTCGCGGTTTCGTTCTACGATGGAGTAGGAGAGAGGGTTCATGAAGGTTGATGTCAGGCGGGAGCCCGGCAGCCGGGCCGTGCTCGAAGTTGAGATCCCGGTGGATGTGGTCGCGCAGGGCGTGGAGGCGGCGCTGCGCCGGCTGAACCAGCGCGTCGAGATCCCGGGGTTTCGTCGCGGCAAGGCGCCGCGGACGCTGCTGGAACGCTACGTCGGCCGCGACACCGTCCTGGAGGAGGCGGTCAAGACCCTCGTTCCCGACGCCTATGCCCGGGCCGTGGACCAGGTCGGGGTGACGCCGATCACGCGTCCCGAGATCAAGGTCGAGACCCTGGAGGAGGGCAAGCCGTTGCGCTTCGTGGCCACGGTGGACCTGATGCCCGAGGTGCGCCTGGGCGACTACCGGCGGCTCCGCCTCCCGTTCACGCCCCCGCAGGTGACCGACGAGGACGTGGACGCGGCCATTGCGGATCTGCGGGCGCGGCACGGCCACCTCGTTTCCGCCCCCGGCGCGGCGGCGGCGCGCGGCGACTTCATCCTGGTCCGGGTGACCGAGCTGAGCGGGCCTGTGGAGCGCTTTGCCCGGGGCAAGGAGTACCTGATCGAGATCGGCGGAGGTGCCTACCCGGCGGAGGCGGAGGAGGCCCTGGTGGGGGCAGCGGCCGGCGAGACGAGGACGATCCGGGTGGGCGAGCAGACCGTGACGGTGGAGGTCCTGGACGTCAAGCGCCGCGAACTGCCCGAGGTCACGGACGCCTTCGCCCGCAGCGCCGGCGGGGTGGCCTCGGTGGCGGCGCTGCGGGAGTCCCTGCGCACCCGCCTGGAGCGGGAGGCGGCGGAGCGGGCCCGGACCGAGTACGAGCAGCGGATCCTGGAGGCGCTGCTGGCCTCGGCCGAGATCGACCTGCCGGAGAGCATGGTGGAGCACGAGGTGGAGCACATGGTGGCCGACCTGGCCGAGACGCTCCAGCGCCGGGGGCTGACCCTCCAGCGCTACTACGCGGCCACCGGCAAGACCGAGGACGGGCTGCGCCAGGAGTTCCGGCCCGCCGCGGAGCGGCGGCTGCGCCTGCAGCTGGCGGTGGAGGAGGTGGCGCGCGCGGAGGGGCTCTCCCCCACACAGGAGGAGATCGATCGCGAGGTCGAGAACGTTGCGCGCGGACTGCAGCAGGATCCCGCGCGCGTCCGGGAATGGCTGGTGCAGACCGGACGTTATGACAGCCTGACCGGCGCCCTGCGGCGCCGGAAGGCCCTGGAGTATCTGGTGGGCCTGGCGCGAGGTGAGTAGGCAATGACACTGATCCCGATGGTCGTGGAGCAGACGGCGCGCGGCGAGCGCGCCTACGACATCTATTCGCGGCTGCTCAAGGACCGCATCGTCTTTGTCGGCGGCCCGATCGACGACGACATGGCCAACCTGGTGATCGCCCAGCTCCTGTTCCTGGAAGGCGAGGACCCGGAGAAGGACATCAACCTCTACGTGAACAGCCCCGGCGGCAGTCTGACCCCGGCCCTGGCCATCTACGACACGATGCAGTACGTGCGGCCGGACGTGGCGACGATCTGCGTCGGGCTGGCCGCCTCCGGGGCGGCGGTGATCCTGGCCGGCGGGGCCAAGGGCAAGCGCGCCGCGCTGCCCTACTCCCAGATCCTCATCCACCAACCCTGGGGCGGGGCGCAGGGGACCACGGCGGACATCGACATCCAGGCCAAGCAGTTCCTGAAGATGCGCCAGCTGACCAACGAGATCCTGGCCAAGCACACCGGCCAGCCCATCGAGCGCATCGAGCGCGACACCGACCGCGACTTCTGGATGGACCCGAAAGCCGCCCTGGAGTACGGGCTGATCGACTACGTCCTGAAGCCGCGCGAGCGGATCCCCACCGCGGTGAAGGACCGCTAGGGATCCCATGTCCAGAGACCGCACCTTCCGGTTCGGGGACGGCGACAAGCTGAAGTGCTCCTTCTGCGGGAAGCCCCAGGAACAGGTGCGCAAGCTGGTGGCCGGTCCCGGCGTGTACATCTGCGACGAGTGCATCGAACTGTGCAACGAGATCATCGAGGAAGAGCTGTACGGGCCGACCGCGGAGGCCGGCCCGCGCAGCACCCCCAAGCCGCGGGAGATCTACGACACCCTCTGCCAGTACGTGGTGGGACAGGACCGGGCGAAGAAGGCTCTCTCCGTCGCCGTCTACAACCACTTCAAGCGCATCGGGAGCAAGCGCGCCAGCGACGTGGAGTTGCAGAAGTCCAACATCCTGCTCATCGGGCCCACGGGCTGCGGCAAGACCCTGCTGGCCCAGACCCTGGCCAGGATCCTGGATGTCCCCTTCGCCATCGCCGACGCCACCTCGCTCACCGAGGCCGGCTATGTCGGCGAGGACGTGGAGAACATCCTGCTGCGTCTGATCCAGGCCGCCGACTTCGACGTGAAGAAGGCGGAGCGGGGGATCATCTACATCGACGAGACGGACAAGATCGCCCGCAAGTCGGAAAACCCCTCGATCACCCGGGACGTCTCGGGGGAAGGGGTGCAGCAGGCCCTGCTCAAAATCCTGGAGGGCACCGTGGCCAATGTACCCCCGCAGGGCGGGCGCAAGCACCCCCACCAGGAGTTCATCCAGATCGACACGACGAACATCCTGTTCATCTGCGGCGGGGCGTTCGAGGGGTTGGACCGGATCATCGAGGCCCGCATCCGCCAGACGGCGATCGGTTTCGGCGCGGAGGTCCTGCCCAAGAGCAAAGCCTCGCTCAGCGAGACCCTCTCCCACGTCATGCCTCAGGACCTGCTGCGCTACGGCCTGATCCCGGAGTTCATCGGGCGCCTGCCCGTGATCGTGCCCCTCGATCCGCTGGATGAAGCGGACCTGGTGCGGATCCTGGTGGAACCGAAGAACGCCCTGGTCCGTCAGTACCAGAGGATCCTGGAGATGGACGGGGTGGAGCTGGTCTTCACCGACGAGGCCCTGCGGGCCATCGCCCGGGAGGCGATGGGACGCCACACCGGGGCCCGGGGGCTGCGCACGATCATCGAGGAGATCATGCTGAACATCATGTACGAGATCCCGTCGCGCCCGGATGTGAAGCGGTGCGTGATCACGGAAGACGCCGTGCGGCGCACCCACGAGCCGATCCTGCTGACCGGCGCCGATCTAAAGAAGCTGGCCAAGGAGAAGCCGGCCTAGGCGGAAGGGCGGGGGACGATCGGGGCGGGCATGATACAATACGGATGGCGGTGAGTCGTCCGGTGTGGAACCACCGGGTCGGGCGGAGGGGGGCCGAGCGTCCCCCTTCGTCATTCGAGGAGGGTGACTGGTGGCGGAACGGAGTGAACCGACGATCAAAGACATCCTGCCGCTGCTGCCGCTGAAGGGCACGGTGATCCTGCCGCATCAGATTGCGCCGCTGGGGGTGGGCCGGCAGAAGTCGCTGCGGGCCCTGGAGGCCGCGCTGGCCGGAGATCGCCTGATCATGCTGGCGGCCCAGAAGCAGGACGATCTGGAAGACCCCCACCCGGGCGACATCTACACCGCGGGGACGGTCTGCCGCATCCTGCAGGTCGGCAAGCAGCCGGACGGCGTCCTGCAGGTCATCGTGGAAGGCCTGGTTCGGGGGACCATCGAGCGCGTGGAGCGGGAGGAGCCCTACTTCGAGGTGAAGGTGCGCCCCCGGCCCGATCCGGCAGAGAAGACGCTGGAGATCGAGGCCCTGATGCGCGGCGTCCTCTCCCAGTTCGAGCGCTTCGCCCGCTACAGCCGGAGCATCGCCCCGGAGCAGTACGCCACGGTGATGCAGGCGGAGGAGCCGGGACCGTTGAGCGACCTGGTCGCCCAGCACCTGCCCCTGAAGGTCGAGGAGCGCCAGCAGCTCCTGGAGCTGGAGCCCAAGGACCGGCTGGATCTGCTCAGCCAGATCCTCACCCGCGAGGTGAACATCCTGGAGCTGGAGCGGAAGATCCAGACGCGCGTGCGCAAGCAGATGGAGAAGTCGCAGCGCGAGTACTTCCTCAAGGAGCAGATGAAGGCGATCCAGCAGGAGCTCGGCGAAAGCGACGAGCGCCAGAGCGAGGTCGCGGAGTACAGGAAGAAGATCGAGGCGGCGAACCTGCCCGACCACGTGCGGGAGAAGGCGCTGGAGGAGCTAAACCGCCTGGAGAAGATGCCGCCGATGGTGGCCGAGGCGGTGGTGGTCCGCACCTACCTGGACTGGATCCTGGCCGTGCCCTGGACCCTGCGCACCGAGGATCGCCTGGACATCGCCGAGGCCCGGCGCATCCTGGACGAGGACCACTACGGGCTGGAGAAACCCAAGGAGCGCGTCATCGAGTACCTGGCGGTGCGCAAGCTGGCGCCCCAGAGCAAGGGCCCGATCCTGTGCTTCATCGGCCCGCCGGGGGTGGGCAAGACCTCCATGGGCAAGTCCATCGCCCGGGCGCTGGGCCGCAAGTTCGTGCGGATCAGCCTGGGCGGGGTGCGCGACGAGGCGGAGATCCGGGGACACCGGCGCACCTATGTCGGCGCCCTGCCCGGCCGCATCGTCCAGGGCATGAAGACCGCCGGGACGAAGAACCCCGTCTTCATGCTGGACGAGATCGACAAGCTGGGGATGGACTGGCGCGGCGATCCGTCCTCCGCGCTGCTGGAGGCCCTGGACCCGGAGCAGAACAACGCCTTCAGCGACCACTACCTGGAGCTGCCCCTGGACCTCTCCGAGGTCATGTTCATCTGCACCGGCAACATCCTGGATACCGTGCCGCCCGCCCTGCGGGACCGCCTGGAGGTGATCCGCTTCTCCGGCTACATCGAGGAGGAGAAGATCAAGATCGCCCAGCAATTCCTCATCCCCAAGCAGCTCACCCAGAACGGGCTCCGGGCGGACCAGGTGGTCTTCACCGAGGAGGCGCTGAAGAAGGTCGTGCGCGAGTACACCCGGGAGGCCGGCGTGCGGAACCTGGAGCGCGAGATCGCCAGCGTCTTCCGCAAGATCGCCACGGAGGTGGCCACGGGGAAGGCCGCCAGCGTCCGGGTCACCCCCGGGACGCTGCCCAAGTTCCTCGGCCCCCCCAAGTACCGCTACGGGCTGGCCGAGCAGGCCGACGAGATCGGTACGGCCATGGGGCTGACGGTCAACGAGATGGGCGGCGACATCATCACCGTCGAAGCGACCCTGATGCGCGGCGAGGGCAAGCTGATGCTCACCGGGCAGCTGGGGGACGTGCTGAAGGAATCCGGCCAGGCCGCGGTCTCCTACGTCCGCTCCCGCGCCCGGCGGCTGGGCGCCGACGAGGAGTTCTACCAGAAATACGATGTGCACATCCACATCCCGGCCGGCGCCGTGCCGAAGGACGGCCCTTCCGCCGGGATCACCCTGGCCACGGCGCTGGCCTCGGTGGTCACCGGCCGGCCGGTCCGCCGCGATGTGGCCATGACCGGCGAGATCACCCTGCGCGGCAAGGTCCTGGCCATCGGCGGGGTCAAAGAGAAGGTCCTGGCCGCCCACCGCGCCGGGATCCGCACCGTGATCCTACCCAAGGAGAACGAGAAAGACCTGGTGGAGATCCCGGCCCACGTCCGCCGGAAGATGCGCTTCGTGCTGGTGGAGCACATGGACCAGGTCCTGGCGGAGGCCCTGCTGCCGGCCACGACCGTCCCGGCGCTGGCCGTGCCGCCGCCGGTGGAGCCGGGCACGATCCGGCCCGCCCCCCAGCCGAGCCAGCAGATGCTGTCGTAGCACGCCGTCCCCGGAGCGGTTGCCGGGAGGCCCGGCACCGGAGTTGCTCTGGATTCGGTGCCGATGGCCGCCCGCACCTTTGCGCCCAAGTCCAACAAGCGTCTGGGAGAGCTGCTGGTCGAATCCGGCGTGATCAGCGCCGCGCAGTTGGCCGACGCCCTGGCGGAGCAGCGGCGGACCGGGAAACGGCTGGCCCTGATCTTCATCGAACGAGGGCTGCTGGCCAAAGGGGAGGCCGGCCGGTGGCTGGCGCTCCAGCAGGGGTATGAGTATGTCAGTCTGACCGCCGAGCCCATCGACCTCCCCACGGCCCGGCTCCTGCCCGAGGCGTTCATCCGCCGGCTGATGGCCCTGCCGATCCGCCGCGAGGACGACGACCTCGTCGTGGCCATGGCCGACCCCTCCGACATCCTGGCCATCGACGAGATCTCGCGGACCACGGGGCTGCGGGTGCGCCCGGTGTTCACCACCGAGACGGACCTGGAGTGGGCGATCGGCCAGCTCTTCGATGTGGGCGGCAAGGTCAGCCAGGCCGCGGCCCTCCAGGACGCCATCGAGTTTGCCGACGCCGGCGGGGCCGAGAACGTTGAGGGCGAGGTCGTGGTCCTGGACGGCGAGGCCGCGCCGCCGGTCATCCAGATGGTGGACTCCATCCTGCAGGGGGCGATCAACGCCCGGGCCACCGACATCCACCTGGAACCCCACGCCCACCAGGCCCGGGTGCGCTACCGGATCGACGGGATGCTCTACGACAAGGCCGTCATCCCCCGCCTGATGTACGCGGCGGTGGTCAGCCGGATCAAGATCCTGGCCGCCCTGGACATCGCCGAGCACGCCAGGCCCCAGGACGGACGGATCACCATGCGCCTGCGCGCCCGCGAGTACGACGTCCGGGTCGGCATCACCCCCACGGCCTTCGGCGAGCGGGTGGTGTTGCGGCTGCTGGACAAGTCCAACGTCCTGGTCGGGCTGGACCGCCTGGGGATCCCGCCGGAGCAGGAGCTGATCATCGACACGCTGGTCCGCAGGCCCCACGGGATGATCCTGGTGACCGGGCCGACGGGCAGTGGGAAGACGACGACGCTGTACTCCTGCCTGCAGCGGGTGAACGACCCGACCCGCAACATCATGACCATCGAGGACCCGGTGGAGTACTACCTGGAAGGGATCTCGCAGATCCCCGTCCGCCCGAAGGCCGGCCTGACCTTCGCCACCGGGCTGCGCAGCATGCTCCGGCAGGACCCCAACATCATTATGGTGGGGGAGATCCGCGACGCGGAGACGGCGAAGATCGCTGTGCACGCCGCGCTCACGGGCCACCTGGTCTTCAGCACCCTGCACACCAACGACGCCGCGGGGGCGGTGGTCCGGCTGGTGGACATGGGCATCGAACCGTACTTCATTACCTCCTCGCTCATCGCGGCCATCGGGCAGCGGCTGATGCGCCGCCTCTGCCCGGCCTGCCGGCAACCCTATGTCCCCTCGCCGGACCTGGCCGCCGAGCTGGGACTCCCCGTCGATCGGCGCCCCACGCTCTATCGCGCCGTGGGCTGCCACGAATGCGATCACACCGGGTACCGGGGCCGGCTGTGCGTGATGGAGATCCTGCGGGTGAACGACGCCGTGCGGGACCTGGTCCTGGCCCGCCGCCCGGCCACCGCGCTGCGCGAAGCGGCGATCGCCGGCGGCATGACAACCATCGGCGCGGCGGCCACGGCCCGGGTGCTGGACGGCACGACCAGCGTGGACGAGCTCCGCCGCGTGATCTACCTGGAAGAGGCGTAGACCGCAGCCGACGGGTCCGTCTGAGCCAGGGCGCCGCGCGCCGCCTCCTGCAGCTTCCTCGCCGGCCCGAAGGCCCATCGCCGCCTGGCCACCTGTTCCAGGACCGGGCGGGCTTCCGCGGCGCCCATGCGGGTCAGGGCGGCAATCGCCGCCTCTTTCAGCGAGATCCCTTCCCGGGTGTAGTCCCGCGAGCGGACGACGGCCAGCAGCCAGGACGCGATCTCCGGATCGTAGGTCGAGCCCAGCCCGTCGATCAGATGGCGCCGGAGGCGGGCGTCCGGATCGGTCGCGAACCGGCGCAGCATCTCGCGGGACCGCCCCCCGGGGATCTTGCGCAGGGCGTCGAGCACCTCCCGACGCACCCGGTACTCGGGATGGCGCGCGAGGACCGCCAGAGGGGCGACCGCCTGCGGATGGCGCGTCTCCCCCAGGACGTAGGCCAGGTTGCGGGCCACGTACCACGAGGGATGGTCCAGATAGGGCCGCAACCGTCCGGGATCGTCGGCGGCGGCGTCGACGAGGGCGTCGCAAATGCGCCGGCGGCGCAGTGCCCCCGGCTCGTGGGCCAGCCGGCGGACGAGCGCCGCCACCGCCTCGTCGGCGGCGGCGCGGAGTCGGGCCAGGTCGTCGGGGCGGGGCCAGGGGGCCTGGAGGACGGCCTCGATGTCCGCGTCGAGCTCAGCAGGCATGCCATCGCCTATCCTGCCCGTCCGGGGCCTTTACCTGACCTCCGCGGTTGCTATAATGGCGCCAAAGGCGACGACGGAGAGGAGTAACCCGCGGCCGCCCCAAGAGAGGGAGGCAAAGGGTGCGAGCCTTCCGGGCCGGGGGCGGGTGAACGTCGCTCCTGAGTTCTGGGCCCGACCGCCGGCGTCCCAGCCTGGTGCAGGGCCCAGCGGGAATGCCCGATAGCGCGTGAAGGAGTGGCCGGCGGCCGCGGGATGCGCGGCCGGCGGAACACGGGTGGTACCACGGGCGATGACCGCCCGTCCCGTAGGGGACGGGCGGCAGTTTTTTCCTGGGGGTGGTGGTGACACGACCATGAAGACCGGGACGCTCCCCACGACGTACGATCCCCGGACCGTGGAGATGGCGCGCTACCAGCAGTGGCTGCGCGCCGGGTACTTCCGCGCCGTGGTCGACTTCGCCCGGCCCCGGGGATCGCCGCGCGGGCCGTACGTCATCATGCTGCCCCTGCCCAACGTCACGGGGGAGCTGCACATCGGCCACGCCTCGACCTTCTCCCTGCAGGATGTGCTCATCCGCTGGCGGCGGATGCAGGGCCGCAACGCCCTGTGGCAGCCCGGGACCGATCATGCCGGCATCGCCACCCAGAATGTCGTGGAGCGCGAGCTGGCCAAAGAGGGCCTGACCCTGGAGGGCCTGGGGCGGGAGGCCTTCATCCAGCGGGTCTGGGAGTGGAAGCGCCAGTACGGCGGGATCATCGACGAGCAGCTCAAGCGCATGGGCTTCTCCTGCGACTGGGACCGCTACGTCTTTACGCTCGACCCGCCGTACTACGACGCGGTGATGGAGGCCTTCCTCCGGCTCTACCGGCAGGGGCTGATCTACCGCGGGACGCGCATGGTGAACTGGTGTCCCCGGGACCAGAGCGCCATCTCCGATCTGGAAGTGGAGTACGTGGAGGTGGATGCGGAACTCTGGTACGTGCGGTACCCGGCGGCCGACGGCGGCCCCGGAGTGGTCATCGCCACGCAGCGTCCGGAGACGATCCTGGCGGACGTGGCCGTGGCCGTCCACCCCGAGGATCCCCGCCACCGGGCGCTCATCGGCACCGAGGTGATCGTGCCCATCGTCAACCGGCGCGTTCCCGTCATCGGCGACCGGCGCGTCGATCCCGCGTTCGGCACGGGCGCGTTGAAGATCACCCCCGGGCACGACCCGCTGGACCATGAGATCGGCGCCGAGCACGGTCTGCCCACCCTCGTCATCCTGGACCCCCGGGGGCGGATGACCGCGGAGGCCGGCCGGTATGCCGGGCTGGACCGGTTCGAGGCCCGCCGGGCGGTGGGGGAAGAGCTGCGCGCCCTGGGCCTCGTCGAAGGCGTGGAGTCCTACCGGACGAACATCGGCACCTGCGACCGCTGTCACGCCGTCATCGAGCCCTATATCAGCGAGCAGTGGTTCTGCGACGTCTCGTCGATGGCGGCGAGAGCGGCCGAGGCCATCCGCGCCGGCCGCGTCCGGTTCCACCACGAGCGGTGGGCGAAAACGGTGCTGCACTTTCTGGACCACATCCGGCCGTGGACGATCTCCCGTCAGCTGTGGTGGGGCCACCGCATCCCGGTGTGGCGGTGCGGGGCCTGCGGCGAACGCACCGCGGTCAAGGCGGCGCCGGAGCGCTGCCCGAACTGCGGCGGATCGTCGCTGACCCAGGACCCCGACGTCCTCGACACCTGGTTCAGTTCCGCGATCTGGCCCTTCGCCACCCTGGGCTGGCCCCGGGAGACCGACGACCTGCGCTACTTCTATCCCGGCGATGTCCTGGTGACGGCCAACGAGATCCTCTTCCTGTGGGTGGCCCGGATGATCATGATGGGGCTGCACTTCCTCGACGACGTGCCCTTCACCGACGTCTACGTCGCCCCTACGGTGATGACGCTGGAGGGGCGGCGCATGAGCAAGTCCCTGGGGACCGGGATCGACCCCCTGGAGATGGCCGACGGGCGCGGTTACGGCGCGGACGCCGTGCGCTTCGCGCTGGTCTCCCGTTGCTCCCAGGCCCAGCAGGACCTGCGGTTCAGCGAGAAGATGATCGCCGACGTGCGGAACTTTACCACCAAGATCTGGAACGCGACGCGCTTCGTCCTGATGAACCTGGACGGTTTCGACCACCGGGTCGCGCCCGCCCCCGCCGAGCTGACGCTGGCCGACCGCTGGATCCGCAGCCGCTTCACCCAGGTCTGCCGGCAGGTGACGGCGTTCCTGGAGGGCTACGAGTTCGACAAGGCGGCCCGGGCGCTGTACGAGTTCATCTGGGCGGAGTACTGCGACTGGTACCTGGAGATGGCCAAAGCCGACCTGGCGGCGGCCGCGCCCGGCTCGGCGAGGCGCCAGGCGAGCCAGCACACGCTGTGGTCGGTGCTGGCCCAGACCATGGCGCTCCTGCACCCGGTCATGCCGTTCCTCACGGAGGAGGTCTGGCAGCGGCTTCCCCACGACGGCGAGAGCCTGATGGTGGCGCCCTGGCCCTCTGCAGAAGAGGCCTGGCTCGACCCGGAGGCCGAGCGGCGCGTGGACCTCCTCATGCAGGCGGTGCGCGCCCAGCGGAGCCTGCGGGCGGAGTTGCAGGTGCCCCCGGCCGAGCGGACCCGGGTCTATGTGCGCTGTCGCGACGGGTTCGAAGGAACGCACTACGTGGCGCGCCTGGCCCAGACCGAAGATCCGCTCCTCCTCCCCTGGGAGGCTCCCGCGCCGCAGCCCGTCACGCCCGGCGGCCGGATCATCACGGAGATCGTCACCGCCGACCTCCACATGGGCACGGAGATCAGAGAGTCGATGGTCGCTCCCGCCCGCGAGCGGCTTCGACGCGCGCTGCAGGACCTGGAAGCCGAGGCCGTCCGGCTCACCCGGCGGCTGAACGATCCGGCCTTCCTTTCCCGGGCGCCGGCAGAGGTGGTGGAGCGCCAGCGGTCCCGGGCCGAGGAGCTCCAGGCGCGGCGGCGGCGCCTGGAGGAGATCGTGGCCGCACTGGGGGATGAGGGGAGGGGGTAGCGAACTCCTCCCCGGCGGGGATGATGGTCGGCGAGCGCCAGGCCGAAGGCGAGGACGCGGCGCGCTTCGAGGCGGCTAGGCGGGCCATCCGCGCCGTGGCCGCCGCGTATCGCACGCTGCGCCTCTATCCGCTCACCCACCGTCGGACGGCGGAGGCGCTGGAGGCGGCCCGGGCCGAGGTCGACGCCTGCACCGCGGTGTACGGAGCGGTCGGGGTCGCGCCCTCGGGACGGGGATTCCTCTTCGACTTTTCTCCGCAGCCGTATGAGGACGACGTAGTCGCCGACCTGGCGCGCGCCCTGCGGGCGCGCGGTGTGCCCGCGTTGCGCTTCTTCCCCGGCGTCACCACGGCCGAACTGGCCGAGGTTGTCGCCGCCCTGCACCTGCCCCTGCCCCAACTCGAACGGTCCGGCGGACTGCGGGCCTATCTCGGCGAGCGGGGCGTGCGCAGCCTGGTGGTGGAACCGGCCGGCCTGACGCCGGCCGGCGAAGCCGACCCCCTCCAGGCGCTGATCGATGCGCTGCTCGAGGCGGCCGCGGCCGCCGACCCGGGCGGGATCGCCGCCGTGCTGCGGCGGGCCGAAAGCGACGACGAGACCGTGCGCCTGTTGTTCCGGAGAGTGGACCGCAGGCTCATGGTGGAATCCCGGGCCCTGCGGCGCGCGGCGTGGCGGGCGATCGGGGAAAGTCTGACCCCGCCGCACGAAGCCTGGCAGGTACGGCTGGGCGAGACGGTCGTGCGCGCCGCGGACGAGCCGTGGGCGGCCGCCTTGATCGCCTCCTGGCCGCCGCTGGCAGCGCCGGCCACTCCCGCCCGTCAGGATGAAGGCGTCCGCAGCGAAGGTGGCCGCCCCCCATCGTCTCCTGCGGGGGCTGCCGCCGTGACGGCGCCGTCGCCATCAGAGCTGGCGGCCGCGGCGGCGGAATTCGCGGCGTGGGATGGGCGGCGGATCCGGGAACAGACGGTGCGGGCTCTGGGCGATCTGCTCCCCAGAGCCGACGGGGCAACGCTGCCGCCGGCGCTGGTCGATCTGGAAGCCGCGGTGGTGGAGATGGTCAGGGAAGGCGATACCGGCGGCATTCTCGCCGCGATCGACGCGCTGGCCGCGGCGGCCTCGCATCGCCAGGCCCCGGAGGAGCCCGTGCGCACCATGCTGATCCGCGTGCTGTCGCTGGGAGCCACGCTGCTGCTGGAACGGTCTGCCGACGAGCCTTCCCTGCTCTCCCGGCCGTTCCGCCAGGCGATGGCATCCGCGCCGGAGGAGACGGTGCGCGCGCTGCTGGAGCTCTCCGCCCAGGACCACCGCCTCCACATCCGCCGCCGGGCCGTCGACCTGCTGGCCGATCTCGCCGCCGGCCGGCCGGAGCTGCTCTCGCCACACGTGCTGGATCCCCGGTGGCACGTAGCCCGCAACGCGGTCACCGTGCTGGAGCGGGTCGGCGGCCGGACGGTGCCCGCCCTGCGTGCGGCGATGGGCCACGACGACGGGCATGTGCGGCGGGAGGCGTTGCGGGCGGCGGCGACGGCGGGCACTCCGGAAGCCGTGGAGGCGATCGCCGAAGCTCTCCGCCACCGCGACCCTGCGACGCGTCAGGCCGCGGCCCACTGGCTCGGCGTGACAGGCCGACCCGAGGCGGCGGCGGCGTTGACCGCGGTGCTGGAGGACGGGCCGCTGACCGAGCAGGTTGATCTCAAGCGCGAGGTGATCCGCGCGCTCGGCCGTATCGGCAGCCCGACCTGCGCCTCGGCACTGCGGCGCATCCTCGCCGCGACGGCGCCGCCGTGGCGGCGGCGCGTGCTCGAGGAGTTGAAGCAGGAAGCCCGGGCGGCGCTGGCCCGGATCGGGGGAGGGGCGGGGTGACCGCCGCGCTCGCCGCCGACCTGGCCGGCCTCCTCTATGCCGCCATCCAGCAGGTCCGGCACTACGGCCCGGAGCATCCCGCTGCGGAGGAGAGCATCCGCCGCTTCGAGACGGTCGTGGGGGAGGCGTTGCGGCAGGCGGCCTCGGTGCGCTGGGAGGTTTCCTCGGACTGGCTGGTGGTGCAGGGCGTCGTGCTGCGGGATGACGACCGCCATGCCCTCCCGCTGCGGGCCCATCTGACGGCGCGTCGGATCGCCCGGCTGGTGATCGGGCCTCAGGTGAGCGGCGACGGCCTGCGCCTCCTGCTCCGGCTCCTGGCGCGGGAACCGGAGGAGCTCATCGCGATCGGCGGGTTACCCCAGGCCCTGCGCGAGGCGGGTGTGGCGGGCGTGGAAACCGCGGGACCCGACGCCGGTCCCGGGGCGCCGCCTGATGTCTATCGGGAGGCGGTGCAGGTCGCCGTGGCCCTCACGGAAGCAGTGGAGGCGGGGAATCAGGTGGACATCGGGCGGGTGCGGCTCGCCGTGGAACCCCTGGCGGCAGAGGAGGGAGACCTCGCGCCCCTGTGGGCGCAGGTCGCCCAGCGGGATCATGATGAGCTCGACCCGCAGCATGCGGTGAACGCCGCCTTTCTGGCCGTCCACCTCGGCCGGGGGTTCGGGCTTCCGCGATCCGAGCAGATCGATCTGGGGGTGGCGGCGTTCGTGCACGACATCGGGATGGCGCGCCTGCCCTGGGCGATCCGGCTGGCCGAGCGCACGCTGCGCGTGTCGGAGCCGATTCCCGCCCACGCTGTGGAAGGCGCGATGCTGCTGCGTCGTCTGGGCGGGCGCGCCGGCCTGCCGATGCTGACGGCGTATGAGCACCACCGTGTCATCGCCGGCGACGCGGCCGGATGCTCGCCCCATGCTGCAGTGGTGGCCCTGGCCGATTATGTCGACGCGGCGACCTGCGGCCGGACGGCCGAGAGGCGTCGGTATTCCCTGGCCAAGGTACTGGAGGCGCTGGGCGCCGGGCGCCCCGGGGGCTTCACCCCCGTCCACGTGCGCGTCCTGGCCGTCCTCCTCGCCGGGGCGGAGGCCGCGGGCGCCGACTTCGGCGGAGCGGGCTAGGCCGAAGCGCCCATTGTCGGGGCAAAGCGGGCACACCTAAGATGGACTGACGTGAAGAGCCCGCGCAAACGCATCGGCGACATCCTGGTCGAGAGCGGCGTGATTACGCCGCAACAGCTGCAGGACGCCCTCCGCCGGCAGCAGGAGACCCGTGATCGTCTGGGGCGCATCCTGGTCGAGATGCGCGTCGCCACCGAGGCGCAGATCGCGCAGGCGCTGGCCCGCCAGCTCGGCCTGCCCCTGGTCAGCCTCACCGCCACCCGCGTCGATCCCGCGCTGCTGCGCCTGATTCCGGAATCGCTGGCCCGCAAACGGCGGGTCGTCCCGGTGGCGCTGGAGGGCGACAGCCTTGTGGTGGCCCTGGCCGACCCTCTCGACGTCTTTGCCCTGGACGACGTGGGGATCGCCGCGCGCCGGCCGGTGAAGGCTGTGGTCGCCCTGGAATCCGACATCGCTGCGGCGATCGATCGGTGGTACGGCATGGGCGCGGCGGCACAGGCCGCGCTGGACGGGGCGGCCGCGCCGGCGGAGGCCGAGCCCGCCGCGGACGAGGCGGAGGACGCCCCGATCGTCCGTCTGGTCAACATGCTCCTGACCCAGGCCGTAAAGGACCGCGCCAGCGACGTGCACATCGAGCCGGAGCCGGAAGAAGTGCGCGTGCGCTTCCGGGTGGACGGCGTCCTGCAGACGGTGATGAAGGTGCCCAAGGGCGTTCATCCGGCCCTGCTGTCCCGGCTGAAGGTGCTGGCCCGGCTGAACATCGCCGAGCGCCGCGCCCCGCAGGACGGCGCCTTCCAGTGGAGTGTTGACGGCCGGGAGATCGACGTACGCCTGGCCACGATCCCGACCGTGCTCGGCGAGCGGGCGTCGCTGCGGCTGCTGGACAAGAGCCGCGGGCTGCGGTCGCTGGCCGAGCTCGGGATGGACGAGGCGGTGCGCCGCCGCTACGAGGCGCTGGCCCGTCAGCCCTACGGGATCATCCTGGTCAGCGGGCCCACCGGCAGCGGCAAGACCACGACGCTGGTCAGCACCCTGGCCCTGATCAACGCCGCGGACAAGAACATCATTACCATCGAAGACCCCGTCGAGTACCAGCTGCCCGGGGTGAGCCACATCCAGGTCAATCCGCGGGCCGGGCTGACCTTCGCCACGGGACTGCGCTCCATCGTGCGGCACGACCCCGACGTGATCATGATCGGCGAGATCCGCGACGTGGAGACGGCGGACATCGCCATCCACGCCGCGCTCACCGGGCACCTGGTGCTGACCACCATCCACACCAACGACGCCGCCAGCGCCCTGGCCCGGCTGGTGGATATGGGCATCGAGACCTTTCTCATTGCCTCCGCGGTCAACGGCGTGGCCTCGCAACGCCTGGTGCGGACCCTGTGTCCCCACTGCCGGCGGCCGATAGACCCGCCGCCGGAGATCCTGGTGTGGCTGCGCTCCGCGCTGGGCGACGAGTTGCCGGCCCCGAGTTTTCACCAGGCCGCCGGCTGCGCGCGATGCCGGCAGACCGGTTACCAGGGGAGGACAGGGATCTTCGAGGTCCTGGTGATGACCGACGCGGTACGCAACCTGGTGCTGGCCCGTGCCTCCGCCGCCGATATCGCCGAGGCCGCCCGGGCGGAAAGGATGCGCTCCATGCGGGCCGACGGACTGCTCAAAGCGCTCCGGGGGATGACGACGGTGGAAGAAGTGCTGCGCGTCACGCGCGTGGAAGAACCGACGCTCTGATCGTCCCCACCAGATCCGCGGCGGGCCGGTCCTTGGTGAGCAGGCCGTGGATCCCGCCGCGGGCCACCTTCTCGGGGTCCAGCGCGCCCGGGAAGGCGGTGAGGATGAACACCTTCGCCGCGGGAAGGTCCCGCACGATGGCCCGTGCCGCGGAGAAGCCGTCCAGCCCCTCCATGCGGAAGTCCATAAGCACCACGTCGGGCCGCAGTTCCCTGGCCCGGGCGATGGCCTCGGCGCCGTCCGCCGCTTCGCCCACCACCTGGAAGTCCTGTTCACGCGCCAGCAGGCGCGCCAGATGCCGGCGGTAGGCGGAGTTGTCGTCCACGAGCAGGATGCGGATGGGGGTCACGTGGCCAGTCTAGCCTTCCCGCGCCCGGCGGCACAATAGTCCCCTGGTACCAGGGGACCGGCAGGGGATGAGACCGCCGCCGGAGGGATGACGGACCGGGGCCGGGTCACCCCTCCGGAGGGACGAGCCCGCTGCGCAGCGCGTACACCGCGGCCTGGGTCCGGCTGTTGACGTGGAGCTTGGCCATGATGTTGCTCAGGTGGTTCTTGACGGTGCGCTCGCTGATGGCCAGCCGCTGCGCGATCTCCTTGTTGGCCAGTCCGCCGGCGACATGCTGCAGGATCTCGACTTCCCGGGCGGTGAGGGGCGTCGTCACCAGCGCCAGATCCGGCCGGTCGGGCGAGCGGGCGAACTCCCGCATCACCTTGGCCGCCATAGTCGGCGCCAGCAGCCCCTCGCCGCCGTGGACCACGCGGATCGCCCGGAACAGCTCCTCCGCGGAGGCGTCCTTCAACAGGTAGCCCATCGCCCCGGCCTTGATCGCTTCGAAGAGGAACTCCTCGTCGGCGTGCACCGTCAGCATGATGATGCCGGTCCGCGGGCTGGTCGTCTTGATCACGCGCGCGGCGTCGATCCCGGACAGTTCCGGCATGGCGATGTCCAGCAGCACGATGTCCGGGGCCAGCTCTTCGACCAGGCGCACCGTCTCGCGGCCCGTGGCCGCTTCACCGACCACCTCAAGGTCCGGCGCGCCCTCCAGCAGGCGGCGGACGCCCCGGCGGAAGAGCTCGTGGTCATCAGCCAGCAGGACGCGGATTTTCGTCACGACCCCTCCCCAGCGGAATCCGAACGGTGACCTTCGTGCCGCCCCCGGGCCGGCTCTCCACCTGGAGGATCCCGCCCACCAGCGCGGCCCGCTCCTCCATCGAGGTGATCCCCAGGTGGCGCCCTCCGGGGGGGCGGGCCCGGAACGCGCCCAGGTCGAAGCCGACGCCGTTGTCCGCGATGCTGACGCTGGCGGCGTCCTCCGTCGCTTCGGCCGTGATGGTGACGGCGGTGGCCCGGGCGTGCGCCCGGACGTTGGTCAGGGCCTGCCGGGCGATGGCCAGCACGGCGTGGCGGACGGCCGACGGCAGAGGACCGTCCTGCCCCCGCGTGACGACCGTGGTGGGAATGCGGTGGCGCCGGCCGAAGTCGCGGCCCATGGCGTCCAGCGCGGCGAACAGCGACTCGTCGGTGCGCTCGGACCGGCGCAGCTCGGTCATGAATTCGCGCAGTTCGCCCATCGCCCGCTCCAGCACCGTCCGCAGCTCCCGCAGGTCGCCGCGGCCCTGGTCGGGTCCCGCCGCCGCGGACAGGTCGGTCTGGAGCAGCGCCTCGGCGACGGTCTGGGCCAGCCCGTCGTGGATCTCGCGCGCGATGCGCCGCCGTTCCTCGAGGACGCCGATGTCCGCGATCCGGTGAGCGAACCGGGCCGTATGCACCGCGGCGGCGACGTGGGAGGCGACGGCCTGCAGCAGCCCGGGGGCGACCGGATCGCCGGCGAAGCCGAGACCGAGCGCGCCCAGGGTCTGACCCTCCGCGCGCAGGGGAATGCAGGCTACGGTTCCGGGCGCGCCGCTGCCTGCGGACCCCTCGGGGATCACCCCGATCTCACCCCGCGTGCTCGCCGCCAGGAGGTGGGGCAGCAACCCCGCGGCGGTGGGGCCGTCGATCCCCCGCATGCCGACGAGGTCCACGGTGCCGGTGTCTTCGCGCTCCAGGGCCAGCACGGCGAAGCGCGCCGAGGCCAGGGAGCGGGCGACATCGAGCAGGGCCGGCCACAGCACCGCCGGGTCGCGCGCCAGGGCGCGGCTCACCTCGCCGAACCCGGCCGCAGCCTCGGCGAGGGCCGCCGCGCAGACCCGTTCCTGCTGGGCCCGCAGGAGGATGGCGCCGACGGGTTGCGCGGCCAGTTCCGCCGCCTGGAGGTCTTCCCGCGTAAACCGCGGCGCGGCGCGGCCGCGGTTCAGATTCAGCACACCGACCGGCCGGCCGAGGGCCGCCAGCGGCACGCAGAGCGCCGATCCGATCTCGTCCCGGGCGGGGCGCGGGGGAATCGGGGTCTCGGGGGTGAGCAGCGTCGCCTGACCGTCCTGCAGGATCCGTCCGGCCACCCCCTCCCCCAGGGCCGTGCGGACGCGGCGGTAGGTCTCGGGCAGGTGGTGGGCGGCGAGAATCTCCAGCTGGCCGGAGGGAGGATCGAACAGCATCAGCGAGCCGCCGTGCGCCCGGAAGTGATCGGCGAGCATCACCAGCGCCGCGGAGGCCGCACCCGCGGCGTTTGGGACGGCCCCCGCGATGCGGCGGAGTTCTTCGAGCAGGCGACCGAAACGGCGGCGGCGCATGCGGTCCTCCGCCCCCGCGCTGGAGGCGATCCCCGTGCACAGGCAGGCCAGGACCGTCAGGCCCCAGAGCACGTAGTTGCCGGGGGCGAACAGGGAGTGCGGAACGGCGGGCAGTTGAACCGCGCCGACGGCGGCACTGACCACAGCGGCCCCGCTCTGTCCGAGCAGCACGCCCGCCAGCGCCGCAACGGGGAAGGCCAGGAGGAGATACTCGCGGCCGTGGGCGGTGAGCACCATCCCGGTGGCGATGGCCACGGTGTCGAAGCCGATCCCGGCCCGCATCACCGCGTCGTCGGCTTCGGGATACCGCCAGGCGTACAGGGTGAGGGCGAGGGTATACAGGAAGATGGCGGCATACAGTCCGATGAGCGCGATACGGGGACCGGGGCTCGGCCGCAGCGCCTCCAGGGCGATCAATGAGGCCAGCACGAGCCAGCGCAGCGGAATGACGGCTTCGGTAAAGCCGGGCCGGACGCGCACAGGCTGCCCCCTTGTTGCCGACCCCCAGTGTTCGGCGCATCGGGTGGCAAAACCCTCCGCGCGGTAGGCCGTTCGGCCGATTGTCCCCGGTTCGCCCCTCTTCCTAGAATGACAGTGCCCGAAAGCCGGGGCAGAGGAGACGATGGCACGATTCACCTATCGGGCCTTTGACCAGGCCGGGCGGCTGGAGACCGGCGTCGTGGATGCGGAGACCGCCCGCCTGGCCGCCGCCTCGCTGCAGGCCCGCGGCTATCTGGTCAGCGCGCTGCAGGAGCAGGAGCAGCTGGAGAGCGCCTCGCGCCAGCTCGCGCGCCTCTTTCGGGTCAACCGGGGCGACCTGGTGCTCTTCACCCGGCAACTGGCCACGATGATTTCGGCCGGGCTGCCCATCGTCGGCGCCCTGCAGGTGCTGGAGCAGCACGCCAGCAACCGTCGGCTGCGCGGCATCATCAAGGCCGTGCGGCTGGGCATCGAGCGCGGGGGAAGCCTCTCCGCCGAGATCGCCCGCCACCCCGAGGCCTTCAATCCGTTCTTCGTGAACACCGTGCGCGCGGGGGAGGTGAGCGGAGTCCTCGACGCCGCCCTGGAGCGCCTGGCGGACTACATGGAGCGCGAACTGGATCTGATCCAGAAGGTGCGCACCGCGGCCACCTATCCGCTCCTCGTCCTGGGATTCACGGTGCTGGTGGCCGCCGGCGCCGTGATTTTCATCGTCCCCATGTTCACCCGGGTGTTCCAGTCCTTCCGCGTGCCCCTGCCCGTCGTGACGGTCGTCCTGCTCCAGGTCAGCCGGGCGCTGGCCGCCTCCTGGTGGGTCCTGCTCCTCCTCGCCGCCGCGGTTGCCGCCGCCGTGGCCGCGGTCCGCCGCTCCCCCTCCGGGCGGCGCGCCCTGGACGCGCTGTGGCTCCGGCTGCCCATCCTCGGGCCGGTGGTGCTGCGGCTGGCCCTCTCCCGCTTCGGCCGATCCATGGCCGTGGTGATTCGCAGCGGGGTCCCGCTGATGGAGGGGATCACCGCCGTGGCCGGCGCGCTCGGGAACCAGGTCGTGGGAAGCGCGGTGGAGATGGCGCGGGACCGGATGCGGGTGGGGGCCTCCATGGCGGAGGCGTTGGCCGCCAGCCCCGTCATCCCGCCCATGGTCGTGCAGATGGTGCGCGTCGGTGAGGAGTCCGGGGCGATGGAAGAGGTGTTGAACAAGGTCGCGGACTACTACGAGCGCGAGGTGGACAACACGGTGAAGCGGTTCGCGGCCGTGGTCGAGCCCGCCTTGATTTTCGCCGTCGGCGCCGTGGTCTTCGTGGTTGCCCTCGCCGTCCTGCTCCCGATCTGGAGTCTGATCGGCAACATCCGCCGCTAGGCCTTTCGTCCCATCCCCGGTCCGACCTTCCCATTGTGGCCGGCCCTCCGCCTCTGGCACGATCTCTGCTGTGACGCCTACGAGGGGGCGTGAGGAGATCTCAGTGGAAACGAGGGAGGACGTCCGATGAGGCATCTGAGGAGACAGTTGTGGAAGGCGCGGACGGCCGCCGCCGGCTTCACGCTGATCGAGATCGCCGTGGTGATCGCGATCATCGGGCTGCTGGTGGCGATCGCTCTGCCCAGCTTCCTGGGCGCCCGGCAGAAGGCGTACAGCGCCGAGGTCCGGCAGATCGCCAGCGAGTGGAAGGCGCTGGACTTCTCGTGCCTGGTCGAGAAGAACTTCAACACCAGCCGGTGCGACACCGCCGCCGAGATGGGCTGGACGCCGCCGCCGAACAGCGCGGTCTGGAACTTTTCGGGGTACGCCATCGAGTGTCTGACCGCGGCCAACGCCGACGCCGCCCTGATCGGTACGGCCGCGACCTGCACCGTCGGGGCCCCGGCGGCCACGGAGTGGATGCGGCTGTCCGTCCCGGGTGTGGCCGGCGGCGACATGAACGGGAAGACCTACCGCATGGTGGTGGGCGCGGGAGCCAGCGTCCGAGGGCTGGTCGGCGATCTGATCACCCCCTAACGGAGGCTGTGTCGTCCGGGAGGCGGGTCCACCGCCTCCCGGACGCTCCGATCATGCGGCGCCTGGACGCCCGAGGCCTGGGGATGCTGGAACTGCTGCTGGCCCTTGCCCTGGGCGCGGCGGTCGTGGTCCTCGTGCTGCCGTCCTTCGCCCGGTACCAGCAGGTGCGGGACCTGCGCCACGCCGCCCGCCAGCTCCTCGCGGACGTCAGGCTGGCCCAGCAGCACGCCCAGACCCTGGACGCCAACGTCCGGCTGGTGTATGCTCCCGGGCCGCCGTCCCGCTACACGCTGGAGAAGGCGGACGGCAGCCCCCTGAAGCAGACCGAGGTTCCCGCGACCGTCACGGTGAGCGGTTCCTACATCGCGACCCCCCTCGAGTTCCGTCCCTCGGGGGCGCCGGCGGCCGCGGGAGAGTTCTGCCTCACCGAGGGAACCCAGATCCTCCGTCTGGACGTCGCCGCGGGCACGGGACGGGCACAGCTGAGCGAGGTGACGTCGTGTCCGTGAGGCACGGGGAGGTCGAGGACGCCCGCGGGCTCACCCTGATCGAGGTCGTCGTGGCCACGGCCGTCTTCGGCCTCGTGGTCTTCGTCCTGACGGGATTCTACTTCACGGCGTCCTCCCACGGGCTGCTCGGGCGCAGCGTGACCACCGGCACCCTGCTGGCCCAGCAGCGGCTGGAGTGGCTCACAGGTCGCGGCGTCGCCGGTCTGGTCGCGGGAACGACCACCGAGACGGTGGATGAACTCGGCAGGCCCGATCCCGCGGGACGCTATACCCGGACGACCACGATCACGCGGCCGGTCCTGGGATCCTCCCGCCTGAGCCAGGTGGCCGTCACGGTGACCTGGCTGGAGGGGACGGTGACGCGGACGGTCACGCTGACCACGCTGGTGGGGGACTACTGATGGACGGGATGGCGGGGCGGCGGGCCGAGGCCGGTCTGACGCTGGTGGAGATGGTGGTCTCCCTGGCGCTGATGAGCCTGGTCGTCCTCACCTTCTACGGCCTGATCGCGGTGGCCGTCCGGGGGTGGGGCGCGCTGGAGGGGCAGATGGAGGTGCAGCAGCAGCCGCGCGTGGCGCTGACCCGGATCGCCAACGAGGTGCGCCAGGCGCGCTTCGCCGTCGTCGGCAACAGCGGCAGCGACCTGGGTCTGGCCAAGGTGACCGTCCTGACGCAGGACGCCGCCGCCGGAGCGACCGCCATCGCCGTGGAGGATCCGTCCCCGCTGTCGGCGGGGATGCCGCTGGTCATCGTCAGTGTGGACCGCCTGGAACGCGGGACCGTCGCCGCGATCGCCGGCAGCACCGTCACCCTGTCGACCCCGCTGGCCCGCACCCACCGCCGGGGGGAAGCGGTGTACCGGGCCGCGACCGCGTTGAGCGCCGACGCCTCCGCCGGCGCGGCGAGCTTCGCCGTGGACGATGCGACCGTCGTCCGCTCCGGAGACCTGATCGCCGTGGGCGACGAAGGACCCCTGGTGGTCAGTGCGGTCGTCGGCAACCTGGTGACGGTGGCGGCGCCCCTCGCGCAGTCCCACCTCGCCGGGGAGGCGGTCCAGCCCCTGACCGTGATGTTCCGCTGCGAGGGCGGCTGCGCCGACCCCGGCGTGCAGGTCACCCGCTGCACGGCGGGGTGCAGTGCGACCGCCAACCGCGCGCCGCTGGCGGACGGCCTCGCCGCGCCCGTCGGGCGGACGATGTTCGCCGCAACGACGAGCGCCCTTGCCGTCGCGGCCTCCGCCGGCTCGACCCAGATCTGCCCGGCCACCGTCACGGGGTTCGCCGTCGGCGACCGGATTCAGATCGGCAGCGACGCCCAGCAATCCTCGGAGGTCCTGCGGCCCGAGCGGCGGACCGTGGCCTCCATCACCGGGGGCTGCCTCGTGCTCGACCGGGGACTGACGCGCGGGTACCCTGCGGGCACCGCCGTCCGGGTGCCCGCCGTCGAGCTCGCCGTGCGGGCCACGCTGGTCAACGACGCCGCGGGAGGGCAGGTGCAGGAGGTCGTGGTGGCGACCCGGGCGGGGCTGAGGAACTAGCGATGTCCACGCGGCACATCCCCGGGCGGGATCCCCGCGCGGCGCGTCGCGCCGGCGAGGCGGGGGCGGCCCTGGTCACCGTCCTCATCCTGGTGGCCGTCCTCACGGTCATCGGCCTGGCCATGGTGGACCTGGTCCTGACCGAGATCGGTATCGCCTACACCGGCGAGGACGCCGTGGCCGCGCAGTACATCGCGGAAGGCGGGCTGGCCCGCGCCCTCCACGAGCTGGACCAGGATGCCGGCTGGACGGGCGTCACCGACGCGCTCGGCGACGGCCAGTACCAGGTGACGGTGACCTCCTCCGGTCTCCTGCGCGCCATCGAGTCGGTGGGGACGCGCAACGGCGCGCGGCAGGTGGTCGGCGCCGCGGTGAAGGTCGTGCCGCGCTTCCTGCTCGACGGCATCGTCGGCAACACCACCGTGACGCTGGGAGGCGCCGCGCCGGGGGTGACCGTAGAGAACGCCTTCCCCGGCGACGCCGCCGCGGCCGTGCACGCCAACAACCGCCTGGGCGCGCCCGCGGCGATCACCGTCAACTCCGCCGGGGCGGTCGTGGTCGGGGCGGTGACGGCGAACGGGTCCATCACCGGGATCAGTTGCGGTACCTGGCCGTGGCCCTGCGATCCGGCGGCGCCGGTCGGTCGGTTCCCGCGGCTGGACATGGACAGCGGGGATCCCAACAGCTACCGCAGTCGCGCCATCGCCACCATCGACCCGGCCGACGGGTTGAACCTCTACTTCCGGGGCGGGGCGGCGAACAGCCGCTGCTCCGCCCCGGGCTGGAACTTCAACGCGCGGGAGACCCAGCGCTGCTGGGACCGCTACGTGAGCAGTCGGGGCGGGACACTCGGCGCGGGGATGAGCAGCCCGGTGTACTACGTGGAGTTCAACCCCGGCGAGCGGACGCAGTACACGATCTCGACCCAGACCATCGCCCACCGCAGCTCACTGGGAGCCAACAACGGCGGCGGATCGACCACCCTGACGATCGCCCGCCCGGCGGGGCTGGCCGCCGACGATGTGATGATCGCGGCCATCGCCGTGGTCGGGGGCTCGACGACCGGGATCACGCCGCCGGCCGGATGGACGCTCGTCCCGGGAGGCGCGAACCCGATCGACAACGGGACGACGCTCCGGCTCGCCGTCTACTACAAGGTCGCCGGCACCGCCGAGCCGGCGAACTACACCTGGACGTTCAGCGCGTCGCGGAAGGCCTCGGGCGGCATCCAGGCCTACCGGAATGTCGACCCCGCGGCGCCGATCGACGTGGCGCTGGGCCAGGCCACGCCCAGCGGGACGACGCACTCCACGCCGGCGGTGACCACCAGCGTGGACGGGACGATGCTGGTGGCCTCCTTCGCCGCCGCGGCAGGGGGCACGTGGACGCCCCAGACCCCGGGGCTCGTCGAGCGCTACGACGCGCGCTCCACGGGAGGGGCCCAGAGCACGCGGACCTCCTCCGAAGGGACGGAGCAGCTGCAGGCCGCGGCCGGTCCAACGGGGGTGAAGTCCTCCCGCACGACCGTGGCCGCGGTGGGGGCGACGCACATCCTCGCCCTCGCTCCCCGGCGGGTGACCGTGGACTGCGTCGGTCTGGCCGCTTCGGCACTCGAGACCCTGTGCCTGCGTTCCCGACCGGCCACCGACAGCAACGGCAACATCGTCTATCCGCTGAGCGCACCCGCTCAGGTCACCGGCCTGATCGGCGTATTCCGCCGGGACGCCGGGACCGTCCAGGGGGACATCTTCGTCGAGAACGTCTCCCTGCGCACGGCGGACTACCGGCAGCAGAGCCCGGCCGGCGATCCGGCCCTGGTCGCCGCGGGGGCCGTGCGCCTCACCTCAACAGGTGCTTCCGCGGCGGCCCGCACCGTCGAGATCCGCGGCATCGTCTACACCTTCGCCGGGGTGGATAATCCCGGCGGCGGCTGCGTCCCGCCCTCGCCCTGCGGCGACGACCTGCAGGGATCGGGCGGGACGGGCCTCGACATCCAGCACGACGCGGATCGCGTTACCGTGGTGCTGCGGGGGGTGGTGATGTCCAACGGTGCCATCCTGCTCCGCGACGGCGTCTCGAACGCGGGAGCCGTCGCCGTGCGCCACGACGGCGCGGTGATCGAGGCCCTGCCCACCGCGTTCATGCCGCTGTCCACGGGCAACGTCCTGCTGGCGGTCTCCTGGTCGTCGAAGGACTAGGCTGCGGGGAGTTTCTGCGGCGGGCACGAAGTAGGAAGACCGGTCATGGCGTCGTGGCAGGATCTCCTTCGGATCGGCGCGGTCGCCCTCGGGGTGGACATGGGGACACACGCCATGAAGGTCGCCGAGTTGCGCCGCACCGGTCGCGGGATCGAGCTCACGCACTACGGCATCGCCCCCACGCCGCCGGGCGCCGTGGCCAACGGGATGATCCTGGACCGGCCCGCCGCCTCCGGGGCGCTGCGCATGCTGCTGCGCGCATCAGGCATCCGCGGGCGGCGGGCCGTGATCTCCGTCACGGGCCAGAACGTCCTGGCCCGGATCCTGCGCCTGCCGCCCATCCCCGCCGATGAGGTCAAGCAGGCCATCCGCTGGGAAGCCGAGCGCCACCTGCCCTTTCCCGTGGAGGAGGCGGTGCTGGATGCGCAGGTCGTCGGCGAGGTGACCGACGACGGGCAACGGCAACTCGAGGTCCTGCTGGCCGCCGCACCGGAGACGGTAGCCCTGACCTGCATCGAGACCGTGGAGGAAGCGGGATTGCAGGTCGAGGCGGTCGAACTCTCCGCGCTGGCGATGGTTCGCGCGCTCAGCCGGCGAGAGCATCCCGGCGTCGTGGCCATGGTCAACCTGGGCGCCTCCACCACCGAGGTGGCGGTGGTGCGGGGCGGGGTGCCGCAGTTTACACGGACGATCGCCGAAGGGGTGGAGGGGCTGGCCGAGGGCGGCGAGACCGCCATCATCGAGGGGAGGCTGGACGCGGTTGTCAGTCAACTCCGGCGGTCCTTCGACTTCTACCGCGTGCAGTACGGGCGGGCGCAGATCGATCAGATCCTGCTGTGCGGAGGCGGCGCCCGCGCCGACGGGGTGGACCGGCACCTGGCCCTGGAGATGGAGATCCCCGTCGCCGTCGGGACGCCGCTTGAGGAGGTGCACCCGGGATCGCACCTGGACAGCGACACGGTCCGCCGGCTGGCTCCGCAGCTGGTGACGGCCATCGGATTGGCGCTGAGAACGCACACGTGAGGGCGTGTCGATGAGAATCGAACTTACTCTGATGCCTCCCGCCGTCCTGCAGCGGCGTGAGCGCACCGCCCGGCGGCGTGTCCTGCTGGGCGTCCCGCTGGCCGCCGCCGTCGTGGTGGCCGTCACCTACGGCCTCCTCGCCCAGCAGGCCATGCAGGCCCGGGCCGTATCCAGGGAGACCGAGGAGTTCCTGAAGACACTGCGTCCGGTGGCGGTGCGGCTGGCGCAGCTGCAGGCGGAGACCGAGGCTCTGGAGGCGCGCCGGGCGCGGGTCCGTGCCCTGGTCGGGCGGCCGGGTCTTCTGTCCTCGCTGCTGGAGGACCTCGGCCGCCTCATCCCGCGCAACGCCTGGCTGCAGTCCGTGGTGGTCGAGGGGACCACGGTGACGATCGTCGGCAGCGCCACGGATCTCTCCGCGGTCGGGCTCTTTGCCGCGACCCTCCCCCGCTCGCGGGTGCTCGCCGACGTCCAGATCCGATCCGTCCGGCAGACCCAGATCGGCACCCGGACGGTGACGCAGTTCCAGCTGGCGGCGAGGCTTCGCTAGATGCCGGCCCTGAAGCGGCGCGAGCAACGGGTGGTGGGCGCCGGGGCTGTGCTGCTGGCCGCGGCCGCCGTGACCTTCGTGATCCTCCTCCCGGCAACGGACCAGGTCCGCCTGGCCCGCCGGGAGGCCGCCGGCAAGCAGGCCGAGCTGCGGCGGCTGGGGGCCCTGGTTGACCGACGGGCGGAGATCGAGCGGCGCCACCGGCTGGCGCAGACCGAGGCCCGGGTCCTGGAGGCGATGCTTCCCCGCGATCCGGCGCTCCCCGCCCTGCTGGGGCTGCTGGGCCGGGCCATCAGCGACAGCCGGGTGGAGCTTCAGCAGATCTCCTTCGCCCCGGCGGCGTCCACCTCCGGCGGGGAGGCGCTGCCCGCGGGTGTGGCCGCCGTGCCGATGCAGGTGGTGGTGAGCGGGGAGTACTCGCGGCTCCGGGCCTTCGTCGCCGCCCTGGAGCGTATGCCGCGCGCGGTGACCGTCGACCGATTCGCCGTCACCGGGGCGGACCGGGGTGTGACGATCGATCTCACCCTGCGGGCCTTCTACGCCCCCTGACCGGCGGGCTGATGACGCGGCCCGTCCGGTCGCTGTTCCTGCTCGGCGGTGTCGTCCTCCTCGTCGTGCTGCTGAGGAAGATCGACCTGCCTGCGGCGCGCGACGCGGTGCGCGCCGCCAGCCCTGCCTGGTTCGCCCTGGCGGCGGCGCTGTTGGTCGCGGACGTCGTCATCAAGGCCGCGCGCTGGCGGTGGATGGTCGCCCGGGCGGGCGGGGTGCAGCTCGATCTGGGGGAGGCCGCCGCCGCCATTCTCGCCGGCGTGGCCGCGGCGAGTTTCAGCCCGGCGCGGACCGTGGATCTGGCCAAGCCGATGCTGCTGAAGCAACGGTTCGGGACGCCGCTGGCCACCTCCGTGGCGGCGGCGCTGGTCGAGCGGGCCTTCGACGGGATGGCCCTGATCGTGCTCTTCGGGATCTCCCTGCCGCTGGTCGGGTGGGGCGGGACAACCTTCCGGCCCGCCGCGGTCGCCGCGGGTTTCCTGCTGACCGCCGGCGCACTGGCCCTGGCCTCGCCGCCGACGCTGCGCGCCGTGGCCCTGGGCCTGATCCGCCGCCTCCCCGTCTCGGTGGGGCTGCGCAACGGGTCGGAGCGGGTCACGGAGGCCTTCACGGGCGGACTCGCGCTGTGGCGGACGCGGGCCAACCTGTGGCCCCTGGCGGGGCTGTCCGTCCTGGCCGGGCTGACCGAAGCGGCGCGCACGGCGGCGGTCTTCCGGGCGGTGGGGCTGCCGCTGAGCCCGGGCGGTGCGATGCTGGCCTTCAGCACGGCCAACATCGTCGCCGTCGCGGTGCTGATCCCCGGCGGGATCGGGATCACGGAGCTGTCGATGGCCGCGGTGGCCGGACTCATGCTCCGGCTGCCCGCCACGCACCATCTGATCGCCGGCGCAGTACTGCTCGACCGTGTGCTCTCCTACTATCTGGTCGTCGCCGTCGGCGCCCTCATCCTGGTGCTGGCGGGCCGTCCCGCCTCCGCCGAGGCCGGGCCGGGGGCGGGACACTGACCCCGACGTGGAGGTTTTCACCGGGGGCTGGCCTAACAGTGGAGTGATGGAGATTCGGCGGCACGTCGGCATCGGCCCGAGCGCCGGCGATCCGGCTCGGCCGCGGCAGTGGGGAGGATAGTGGTGGCCGTGCGAGCCCTCGTCGTCGCTCTGGTCTTCCTCGGACTGTTCGTCATCGCCGTGCTGGCCGGCTACGTGGCCGGTCAGGCCTTCCTCTCCCCGACCACGACCGTGCCCCGCGCCGTCCGTCCCACCGCCCCGCGCCCCGCGCCGCCGGTCCAGCCCGCCTCGCCGCTGCCCGCGCCGCAGCCGGTCCCGCAGCCCGCACCCGCGCCCAGGCAGATCCCGGCACCGCAGCCCGCTCCGGCTCCCCAGCCGGCGCCGCAGCCGGCTCCCGCCACGCCGTCCGCTCCCGAGCCGGCGCAGGCGCCGCAGCCGCAGGTCTCCCCCGGGGGGACGCTGTACCGGGTCCAGGTGGGCGCGTTCCTGCGCCGGGAGAACGCCGAATCGCGCGCCGCGGAGCTGCGGGAGAAGGGCTTCGACGCCTACATCAACCTCTCCGGAGGGTTGTACAAGGTGCAGGTGGGCGCCTTCGCCGACCGGGAAAACGCGCAGCTCCTCGCCGACCGGTTGCGGGAAGCCGGCTACGAGGTCCTCATCACCCCATAAGACCGCGGAGGGTCCTTCGATGGTAAAGCTGGTTGCGCTCTACCGGCGTCCGTCCGATCCGGCGGCCTTCGACCGGCACTACGAGCAGACGCACCTGCCCCTGGTCCGGAAGATGCCGGGGCTGCGCCGACTGGAGGGGTGGCGGATCACCGGCGCCCCCGGCGGCGACGCGCCGTATTACCTGGTGGCGGAGATGTTCTTCGACGATGCGGAGGCGATGCGGGCGGCCCTGCGCTCGCCGGAGGGCCGCGCCGCGGGCGAAGATCTGCAGCGCTTCGCCGGGGGACTCGTCACCCTGGTCTACGCGCAGCCGTTGTAGATGGACCCCTTTACCCTTATCCGCTACGAGAAGCGGCCGCCCGTCGCGCAGGTCACCATCAACCGTCCCGAAGTGCTCAACGCCTTGAACCTGACCACGCTGCGGGAGCTGAGCCGGGCCTTCGAGGACGCGGCCTGGGACGACGCCGTGGCCGTCCTCGTCCTGACGGGAGCCGGCGACCGCGCCTTCTGCACCGGCGCCGACCTGGACGAGCAGGAGCAATTTGTGGCCCGCCCACGGGACTACTGGAAGTGGATGGGCGCGTTCATCGAGGCGCAGGAGCGGCTGCAGGACATCGGCAAGCCGACCATCGCGCGCCTCAACGGGATGGTGGTCGGCGGTGGCAACGAGTTTCACATCGCCTGCGATCTGTCCGTGGCCGCCGCCGACGTCGTCATCCGCCAGGTGGGTCCGGCGCGGGGGAGCGTGCCCGCGGCGGGGGCCACCCAGTGGCTTCCCCTGATCGTGGGAGACCGACGGGCGAGGGAGATCCTGTTCCTGTGCGAGGAGATTCCCGCGGCGCAGGCCCTGGCCTGGGGGCTCGTCAACCAGGTGGTCCCCCGCCGCGACCTCGACGCCGCCGTGGAGACGCTGGCCCGCAAGCTCGTGGAGAAACTGCCCGAGGTCACGCGGTACACCAAGCAGCAGCTCAACTTCTGGCGGGATCTCAGCTGGCATCTGACCGTCGGCCACGCCCGGGAGTGGCTCACCCTGCACGCCGGCGCCCCCGAGACCCAGGAAGGCATTGAGGCGTTCCACGAGAAGCGCCCGGTGGATTATGCCGGCATCCGCCGCAGACTGGCGGCGGGGGAGAGCACGGAGTTCGCCTGGGGGCCGCCGGTGGCCGCCTGCCCGCGGTGCGGCGCGAAGCGCCTGCCCCGGGGATTCGCCTACTGCGGGAACTGCGGGACGAAACTGCGGGGATGACCCAGGGAGGAACCATGGCCCATCAGCACATCACGACCGCCGTGGAGGACGGCGTCGCCGTCGTCACGCTGAACCGCCCCGAGGTCCTCAACGCCCTGAACCAGGCCACGATGGACGAACTCGTCGCCGCGCTGGAAGGTTTCGAGCGGGGAGGCGAGGTCCGCTGCGTCATCATCACCGGGGCGGGGCGGGCCTTCGCCGCGGGCGCGGACATCAAGGAGATGGCCGGGGCGACCGCGCCGGAGATGCTCGCGGGGTACCGCTTTCAGCAGTGGGAGCGGATCCGGAAGATCTCGCTCCCCCTCATCGCCGCGGTGAACGGCCTGGCCCTCGGCGGCGGCTGCGAGCTGGCCATGCTCTGCGATCTCATCGTGGCCGCGGAGACGGCGCAGTTCGGCCAGCCCGAGATCAACCTGGGGATCATGCCGGGTGCCGGGGGGACCCAGCGGCTGACCCGGGCCGTCGGGAAGTACCGGGCGATGGAACTGGTGCTGACGGGCCGGCCGATCACGGCGCGGCAGGCCGAGGCCGCCGGTCTGGTGACGCGCGTCGTCCCCGCGGAGGCCGTGCTGGACGAGGCCAAAGCGCTGGCCCGGGAGATCGCGTCGAAGGGGGCGGTGGCCGTCCGCCTGGCCAAGGAGGCCGTCCTCAAAGCCTTTGACACCCACCTGGAGGGCGGACTCGACTTCGAGCGCAAGTGCTTCTACCTGCTCTTCGCCACGGAAGATCGGGCGGAGGGCATGCGCGCCTTCCTCGAGAAGCGCAAACCCGTCTTCAAAGGACGGTGAGGCGATGGCGGAGACCCTGATCGTGGAGCGGACGGACGGCGTGATGACCATCACGCTCAACCGGCCGGAGGTCCTGAACGCGGTGAACGACCTGATGGCGCGGGAGCTGCGGGAGGCGCTGCGCACCGCCGCCCGCGAGGCCACCGTGCGGTGCCTGGTGATCACCGGGGCGGGGCGGGGGTTTTGCTCCGGGCAGGATCTGCGGGACCGCGCCGCGGGGGATCTGTCGTACCGGGAGCACCTCCGGGCGACCTTCAATCCCCTCATCCTGCAGATCCACACCCTGGAGAAACCGGTCCTGGCCGCGGTCAACGGCGTCGCCGCCGGTGCGGGATGCAGCCTGGCCCTGGCCGCAGACCTGCGCATCGCCAGCGACCGCGCCAGCTTCATCGAGCTGTTTGCGCGGATCGGGCTCGTGCCCGACTCGGGCAGCACCTGGTTCCTGCCGCGGCTCGTCGGGCTGGGGAAGGCCTTCGAGATGACGTACACCACCGATCCCGTGGACGCGCAGGAAGCCTACCGGATCGGCCTGGTGAACCGGGTGGTCCCGCACGACGACCTGCTGCCGAAGACGATGGAGCTGGCCGGCCGTCTGGCGGCGGGGCCGACGAAAGCCTACGGCCTCACCAAGCGCGCCCTCCACTATGCGCTGGGCGCCGCGCTGGAGCAGGCCCTGGAGTACGAGGCCCACCTCCAGGAGATCGCCGGACGCACCGCGGACCACCGGGAGGGGGTCGCCGCCTTCCTCGAGAAGCGCCCCTCCCGGTATACCGGGCAGTGAGGATGCCGCCGGCGGCGCTGCGGACGGCGGTGATCATCGACGCGGTGCGGACGCCGGTGGGCCGCTACAACGGGATCCTGCGCGACGTCCGCCCCGACGACCTCGCCGCGCACGTCATCCGCGAGCTCGTCCGCCGCACCGGCATCGACCCCCGGCGGATCGAGGACGTCATCTTCGGCGCCGCCAACCAGGCCGGCGAGGACAACCGCAACGTGGCCCGGATGGCGCTGCTGCTGGCCGGGCTCCCCGTGGAGGTGGCCGGCCAGACGGTGAACCGTCTCTGCGGCTCGGGGCTGCAGGCCGTGGCCTCCGCGGCCCAGGCGATCAAGGTGGGGGAGGGGGAGGTCTTCATCGCCGGCGGCGTGGAGTCGATGACGCGGGCCCCCTTCGTCATGGCCAAGCCCGCGGCGGGCTATCCCCGCGGCGACCTCCGGATGTACGACACGACCCTGGGCTGGCGCTTCATCAACCCCCGTCTGGCCGAGACCTATCCGCCCTACAGCATGGGCGAGACCGCGGAGCTGGTTGCCGAGCGCTTCGGCATCACCCGCCGGGAGCAGGACGAGTTCGCGCTGCTCAGCCACCAGCGCGCCTCGCGGGCGATCGCAGAAGGTCGATTCAAAGATGAGATCGTCCCGGTGGTCATCCCGCGGGAGAACGGCGATCCTGTCATCGTCGATCGGGACGAGCATCCGCGGCCGGACACCTCCCTGGAGAAGCTGGCGCAGCTGCGGCCCGCCTTCCGAAAAGACGGCACGGTGACCGCCGGGAACGCCTCGGGGATCAACGACGGAGCGGCCGCCGTGCTGCTGACTTCCGCGGAGGCGGCGGAGGAGCTGGGGCTGCGGCCGATGGCCCGGGTGATCGCCTCCGCCGTGGCCGGCGTCGATCCCGCGTACATGGGTCTGGGACCCATCCCCGCCACCCGCAAAGTGCTGCAGCGCGCGGGTCTGCGCATCGAGGACATGGACGTGATTGAGCTGAACGAGGCGTTCGCCGCCCAGGTCATCCCCTGCATCCGGGAGTTGCAGATTCCCCTCGAGAAGCTCAACCCCAACGGCGGCGCCGTGGCCCTGGGCCACCCCATCGGCTTCTCCGGGGCGCGCCTGGTGACGACGCTGGTCCACGAGCTGCGCCGGCGGAAGGCGCGCTACGGCCTGGCCACGATGTGCATCGGGGTGGGGCAGGGGATCGCCATGGTCGTCGAGCACATCCCGTGACGGCGGTGGTGCTCTGAGCGCCCGGAGCCCGTGAACGTCCGCTTGGGCCGAGAGCTCTTCCTCCGGCACCCCGGTGTGGCGGCCGCGTTCCTCGCGGCCCTCGTCTATGCAATCCTCGGCTATGCGCTCACCGGCCGGCCCCCGGAGTCTCTCCCGCCGGCGCTCGCGCGACTCGTCGCCCTCGCCCCGCACCTCATCGCCCTGATCAACGCGACGGCGCTCGCCAGTCTGCTCCTGGGGTGGCGGGCGATCCGACGGGGGCAGGTTGGGGTGCACCGCCGCTACATGCTGGCGGCCGCCGCGCTCATCACGGCTTTCCTTGTGCTCTACGTCACGCGCGTGACGCTGGGGGGAACGAAGGCGTTTCCCGGGCCCGCCCTGCTGCGGAGGTATCTCTACCTGCCGATGCTGGCCGTGCACATTCTGCTGTCGATCCTGTCCGTGCCGCCGGTGATCTACAACGTCTTCGTCGGGCTGACGCGCGATCCCGCGGCGGTGGCCCGGACGGCGCACCGGCGCGTGGGGCGCGTCGCCGTCGCGATGTGGTCGCTCAGCCTGTTCCTTGGGCTGGGGGTCTACCTGTTGCTGAACGTCCTTTACTAGCCCCATTACCTCGGCCCGGGCTCCGCGGCCTTGACAGGGCTCTTCCGAACAGTGGTACAGTGAGGAAGGGGATAGCGAACATTTGTTCGTTATCCACTTTCCCCTCGCCGGAGGGCCCTTCATGCTTGCGGTGCGCAGCTCCCTTCCCGAAATCGCCGCCGGCCCCGCCGTGTTCGCCGGTGAGGACGCCTGTCTGACCGTTGCCCTGTTGATCGGTCTGCGCGGGGTGCGCGCGCAGCGGCCGCTGCTGATCGTGGACGGGGCCAACGCCTTCGACCCCTTTCTGATCGCCGACCTCGCCCGAAAGTCGGGGGTGGCGCCCCGGGCCCTGCTGGATCAGATCCGCATCTCCCGCGTCTTCACCTGTCACCAGCTGGAGGCGCTGCTGCGGGGGCGCCTGCTGGAGGCGGTCCGGCGCTTCCACGCCGGCGCGGTATATTTCTCAGGGATCCTCGACCCGCTGCTCGATGAGGAAGTTCCGGCGGGGGAGGCCGGCCGGATCTTCCGGCTGATCCCGCCGGTCCTGCGCGCGCTGGCCGCCTCCCGCATCCTGACGCTGTGCGCCTGCCCGCCGCCGGTCTCCAGGCCGGGACGCGAGCGCCTGTTCCCCGCGCTGTGCGGGGCGGCGCGCTGGGTGTTCGAGGTGACCCGTGGGGCGGACCATCCCGACCACATCCGCATCACCTGCCGCCGGCCGGCGGAGGCCACCTGGACGTGGGAGCCGCAGATCGGGCTGATCGCCCCGCGAAGGTGGTGGTAGTAGCGATGGGACGCACCACGCAGACGATGACGCAGCTGGTGGCGCAGGAGGAGGCCTGCTGGGCCCCCTTCCGCCGCGCGCTGCGCAAGGAGGACCAGCGGATCTTCGACCGGCTCTTCGCCGCGGCGCGCCACCACACCGCCCCCGCGCACTACGCCTCGCACGCGACGCCCTTCGAGGCGATCCTGCTGGCGATGCTCCTGGAGACGATGAAGGCCGTGGAAGCGCTGGGACGCCGGCTCGATGCGCTAACCGGAGAGGACCAGGTCCCTTCGCTCGGCGAGGCGTCCATGCCCCATTCGGGTCATGCCGCGTCTTCGGCCCGCAACTCGGTGCGAACCGAGTTGATGCCGAACGCCGACGATTGACCCATGGGCGGCATTGAGGGCCGCGCACTCGAGGGTTGGCTGTTCGACGTCTACCCCGCCGCCGAGGGCATGGTGGTATGGGTCCTCGACCGTGACGGCCGCCCGCACCGCCTGATCGTGCGCTACCAGCCGGGGATGTTCTTCGCCGGACCCCTGCGCGCCGTCGAGCAGGTGGAGCGCGCGCTGCGTCCCCTGAACGCGCCGGTGACCATCCGCCCGGCCGTCCAGCGCGAGTTGATGAGCGGGGAGGAGGTGGCGGTCTTCCGCCTCTCGGTCGGCAATCCGCTCCTCTTTCCCGCCGCGGCGCGGCGGCTGGCCCGCCTCCCCGGGCTGACGCTGTACAACTGCGACATCCCGGTCAGCCGGCTGTTTTTCTACGAGTCCCGATTGTTCCCGCTAGCCCGCTGCCGGTTCGAGGTCGAAGACGGCGTGGCACGCGCCGTGGAGCCGCTCAGCCATCCCGAGGATTTGGAGTACGACCTCCCGCCGCTTCTGACCCTGCGGCTGCGGCTCGTCTCCCCCCTCCGCGGCGACGCGCTGGCGAGCCCCGCGCACGGCCGGTGGGGGCTGCTGGAGGCGGGCGTGGACGGCGAGACCGTGGTGGTGGACGGCGACGATCCCGCGGACTGTATCCGCAGCCTGAACCGGCTGCTCGCCCGTTACGATCCCGACGTGATCCTCACGGAGTGGGGGGATGCCGTCCTCCTGCCGCGCCTGCGCGCGCTCGCCGCCCGCAGCGGCTTGCCGCTCTATCTCAACCGGGAGCCGCACGGCGCGGTGCGCACCCGCCGCCCGCGTTCCTATCTGACCTACGGCCAGGTCGTCTATCAGGCCGGGGCGCAGATGCTGTACGGCCGCTGGCACATCGACCTCCAGAACTCCTTCATCTACAGCGAGGGCGAACTGGCCGGGCTGCTGGAGGTGGCGCGGCTGTCCGGGATCCCGGTGCAGGACCAAGCCCGCACCTCCACCGGGACGGCGATCAGTTCCATGCAGATCCAGCAGGCGGTCCGCGACGGCGTGCTCATCCCCTGGCAGAAGAGCGAGCCGGAGGCGTTTAAGACCGGCTCCCAGCTGCTCCTCACCGACAAAGGCGGGCTGACCTACCAGCCGCTGGTCGGGCTGTACGAGCAGGTGGGCGAACTTGACTTCTCCTCGATGTACCCGACGCTGATGGCGACGTTCAATCTCTCTCCCGAGACGATCGGCTGCCGGTGCTGTCCGGACTCCCGGGTGCCCGAGATCGGCTACAGCGTCTGCCGCCGCCGCCGCGGGCTGGTGCCGCGCGTGCTGGACCATCTCCTCGAACGGCGGATGTATTACAAGCGGCGCAGGAATGAGAGCCGCGGAGCGCAGCGCGCGCTCTACCACCAGCGGCAGACGGCGCTGAAGTGGTGTCTGGTGACATCCTTCGGCTACCTCGGCTACCGCAACGCCCGCTTCGGCCGCATCGAGGCCCACGAGGCGGTGACGGCCTTCGCCCGCGAGAAGCTCCTGCAGGCCAAGGAGGTGGCGGAGCGGCGCGGCTACCGCCTGCTGCACGCCCTGGTGGACTCGCTGTGGTTGCACCGTCCCGGCGCCACGCGGGAGGACTACGACGCGCTGGCCGGCGAGGTCACGCAGGCCACGGGGTTGCCGATCTTCGTCGAGGGCGTCTACCGCTGGCTCGGGTTCCTGCCGTCCAAAACCCACGCCGGCGTCGGCGTCCCCAACCGGTACCTGGGCGTCTTCGAAGACGGCACGACGAAGGTCCGGGGCATCGAGGTCCGGCGTTCGGACGTGCCTTTGATCGCGGCGGAGACACAGGCCCGGATGCTGGAGCGGATGTTCGCCTGTCGGGATCTGGCGGCGCTGCGCGCCGCCCTGCCCGAGGTGCTCGAGATCCTGGCCGAGGCCCTGCTGCGGCTGCGGACCGGGGAGGTCGCGCCCGAGGAGTTGGTGGTGACCACGCGCCTGTCCCGGGAGGTCGCCGACTACCGGCACCACACCGTGCAGGCCGTCACGGCGCGCTCGCTGTCCCGCCACGGCGCCCGTCTCCATCCGGGGGAAGCGATCCAGTACATCATCACCGACCGCAGGGCGAAGGCGCCCGAGGACCGCGTGCGGCCCTGCACGTTGCTCGGCGACGACTGGAGCTACGATGCCGACGACTACGCGCGGATGGTCGTGCGGGCGGCCGGGACGGTGCTGGATCTTTTGGGGTACGGCGAGGACCGGCTGTGGCGGGAGATGTGGACACGCCGGTCCCCGGAGGGACCGTGAACGCCGATCTCCCGAACGTTCGCCCTCCGGCCTCTGATCCGCGCCGATTCTTCCTCCATTCTTTCCGGCTTCTTCCCGCACGCCGCACGTCCCCGCCGCCTCCGGTCTACCCGCGCGACGCGGCGGGAAACTTGCTTAGAGAACCCCCAGGAAACCTGTGCGACAACGGCGGAAGTCTCGGGGTCGAACCGGGCGACGCGCGACGGTTCGCATCGCCCTGGCCGGGGGGCTGGTGGCTGTCGCCCTCATCGCCACGCTGTCTCCGCTCGCCGCCGCCGCGGTGGAGGAGGCGGTGGTGCGCGAAGAGGCCCGCCGCGTGACGGCGCAGGTGGAACGCCTCGTCGCCACCGCGTTTGCGTCGGAGGAATTCCGCAGCGGCGTCCGTCCGGCCACCCGGCGCCGCCTCGATGCGCTCCTCTCCACATCCGGCACGGTGGGCGTGGTCCAGGTGCGGTTGTGGAGCCGCGACGGACTCCTCCTCTACAGCAGCACCGGCGGCGCGGTCGGACAGCGCGCTCCCGTGTCGGAGGGACTGCGGGCGGCGGTCCGCGCCTTCGTCGGCGCGACTCCCGCCTACGCCTCCCTGCCATCCACCGTGCGCCCCTTCACCTCCGACACGATGTACCTGTCCGCCGAAGGGTACCTGCGCTACCTGGCCTTCCAGCAGAACCAGGTCTGGCTCGCCGCGGCCGTGCGCGCCGCCTCGCCCAAGACGGTGGTCGCCCACAGGGCGGAGAGCGGGACGGCGCGGTTCTACCTGCCCGCCCGCGCCAGCGGCGCGACGGTGCCGGCCGGCGCCTTCGAGGTCTCCTACGACTTTCGCCCGCTGGAGCGGAAGGTCGCGCAGCTCCAGCGCGGGGTGTGGACGGGGATTCCCAGCGGCATCTTGACCCTCTACGGCGCCCTGCTGGCGCTGGTGGTGGGCGGGCCCGCCCTGCCCATGCGCCGCCGCGAGGACCAGGAGGCCGTGCACTACGGCGTGTTCCGCGCTCTGGCCAGCGCCGTGGATGCCCGCGACGGGGAGACCGGCGATCACAGCGGGCGGGTGGCCTCCTACGCCGTGGCCATCGGCCGGCGCCTGCGGTTGTCCGGCGACGCCATCGCCGAGTTGAGCCTGGCCGCGGCGTTGCACGACATCGGCAAGATCAGCGTGCCCGATGCGGTGCTGCGCAAGACGGGGCCGCTGACGCCCGAGGAATGGGGGCTGATGCGCCGCCACGCCGTCGTCGGCAGCCGGATCCTCCACGACGCGCCTTTCGGCGAGGCGGTCAAACAGGCCGTGCGCCACGTCCACGAGTGGTGGAACGGCCGCGGCTATCCCGACCGCCTGAAGGGAGAACAGATTCCGCTCTACGCGCGGATTCTGGCCGTGGCCGACGCCTTCGAGGCGATGACCTCCGACCGGCCCTACCGGTCGGCGCTGTCACCGGAGGAGGCGCTGGCCGAGTTGAGCCGCATGCGCGGCGTGCAGTTCGATCCGCAGATCGTCGATCTCTTCTCGGAGTGGGTCAGGGGGGTCGCGCCGGCGACTCTGTGAGCATGGCCAGGATCTCCCGGGCGTTGCGGGCCGACTGTCCCCGGTAGTGGTTGTTGAACAGCAGGAAGATCCGTTCCACCTCGGAGCCCAGGCTCTGCACCGTGTGCACCCAGGGCCGGAGCTCCTCTGCCGTGTACAGATAGTCGTAGACCCGGCTGGTGGGCGCGCGGCATTCGAGCATCGCCGGGTTCCGGCCGTGGAAGCGGACGACACTCCACGGTGCCGTCACCTCCACATCGCTGGGCGGCAGGTAGGCCTGCGCCAGCAGGTCGGGGATCACGTAGGCATATCCGCGGCGTCGCAGATAGGAGAGGAGCTCGGAGCGGTGGGGTTCCTCCAGCCATTCGCGGTGGCGGATCTCGACGGCCACCGGCCAGCGGCGCAGGTACGGTTCCCAGCGGTCGAGATGCCTGAAGAGGTCCGGCGTGTACCTGCGGCCCTTGGGGAACTGGAAGAGCACGTGGGCCAGCCGGCCCTCCCGAACGAACTCCTCCAGGAAGGCGGCGAAGTAGTCCCACAGGGCGTGGAGGATCTCCTCCGGGAGGTGCGCCGCCTCCACCTCGGTGGCGGCGGCCAGCGCAGGAGGCAGGAGGGCCAGGATCTCCGGAGGCAACCGGCGCGGATCGGTGGCGTGCCAGGTGAACAGGGCGAAGGCCTTCACCGCGAAGATGAAACCCGAGGGCGTCCACCGGACCCACTTCGCCGCCCGATCCGGGCTCTGCAGGGCGTGATAGGTGGCGTCCACTTCGACCGTGGGAAAGACCGTGGCGTAGTAGCGGAGGCGGCGCTCGGGATCGTTGCGCACGCTGCGGGGGTAGAATCCCCCTTCCCTGACGAAGTTGGGATCGGCCCAGGAGCAGGTTCCGACGTAGACCGCACAGCGTCCGACGGTCACGGGACGGGCGGGCCGATCGAGGTCGAGGGGCACCGAAGGGACCACAGAGAGTGATTCGATTGACACTCCCGGATCGCCTCCCTATGATTGATGAGGTTCCGGGAGGAGTGGTGCCGTGAGACGGCTGTGGGTCCGGATGCTCTTCGTGGTCATCCTGGCGGTGGCCGCGGTCCAGATCGTCTTCGCCCCGGTGCGCATCGTCCGCCGCACTCCCGAGTACCAGGGCTTCAAGGTCCGCGTCAACCTCGGGCTCGACCTCCAGGGCGGCAGTTACCTGGTGCTGGAGGCGCAGGACACCCAGACCCTGCGCGCGACGCCCGAGACCGTGGACGCGGCGATGCGGGTCATCGAGAACCGTATCGACCAGCTGGGCGTGGTGGAGCCCACGGTGCAGCGGCAGGGCAGCCGCCGGATCATCGTTGAGCTGCCCGGCATCCAGGATCCGGAACGGGCCATCGAGCTCATCGGGAAAACCGCCCTCCTCGAGTTCGTCGATACGCAGCTCACCCAGCTGCCCCAGGGCGCGCGCTGGTCGGCCGACGGGAAGACGGTGCAGCTTCCGCCTCCGGCGCAGCCGCTCACCCTGGAGAAGAAGGTCATCCTCACCGGCGCCGACCTGGCCGACGCCCAGGCCTCCTTCGATCAGACTACGGGGGAGCCCATCGTCAACTTTCAGTTGAAGGGAAAGGGCGCCAAGGTCTTCGAGGAGTTCACCGCGGCCAACATCGGCAAATATTTGACCATCGTCCTGGACGACGAGGTCATCTCCTCCCCGGTGATCCGCGACCGCATCGGCGGCGGCAACGGGCAGATCAGCGGCGGGTTCCGGGACATCGCGGAGGCGCGCGACCTGGCCGTCCTGCTCCGCGGCGGCGCCCTGCCCGTGCCGGTGGAGGTCATCGAGCGGCGGTCCGTGGGCCCGACGCTGGGGCGCGACTCCCTGGATCGGACGCTGCGGGCGGGCGGCGTGGCCCTGGTCATGGTCCTGCTGTTCATGATCCTGCTCTACGGCGTCGGAGGGCTCCTGGCCGATGCGGCTCTGGTCCTCTACGGTATCTTCCTGCTGGCCGGGCTCACTGCCCTGGGGGCGACGCTGACGCTGCCGGGCATCGCGGCTTTCATCCTCTCCGTGGGGATGGCGATCGACGCCAACATCCTGATCTTCGAGCGGATCAAAGAGGAGCTCCGCGCCGGCAAGACGCTGCGGGCCGCCATCGGCGGGGGATGGACCCGGGCCTGGAGCGCGATCCTGGACAGCAATGTCACCACGCTGCTGGCGGCGCTGGTCCTGTTCGTCCTGGGCACGGGGCCGATCAAGGGCTTCGCCGTGACGCTGGCCCTGGGGGTCGTGATCTCGATGTTCACCGCCATCGTGGTCACGCGCATCCTGGTGGACTCCACCTCGGCGGCGCTGCGGCCCTCCTGGCTGCGCTTCGGGGCCGAGCGATGAAGACCTGGAACATCATCGGAAGCCGTCGCTACGGCTACCTGCTCTCGCTGGCGATCCTCCTTCCCGGCGTCATCGCCCTGGTCAGCTGGGGGATCAACTTCGGCATCGACTTCACCGGGGGCACGCTGCTGGATGTGCGCCTGGGCCGCGACGCGTCCATCCAGGAGGTCCGCGAGGTCCTGGGCGCCTTCGGGCAGGCGGAGGCCGTGATCCAGACGTCTCCCGACCGCCCGCGGCAGGTGCTGATCCGCACCGAGCACCTCGACGAGGCCCAGACGGCGCGGGTGATGGCGGCGCTGCGCGGGCGGTTCGGCGGCGTGGAGTTGCTGCTGGCCGAGCGGGTGGGGCCCAAGATCGGGCGGGAGCTCCGCCGCCAGGCCGTCCTGGCCGTGACCCTCGGGCTGCTCCTCCAGGTCGTCTACATCTCCTGGCGCTTCCGCTCCCTGCGTTTCGCCGTGGCGGCGGACGTCGCGCTGCTCCACGACCTGCTGGTCGTCGTCGGCCTCTACGCCCTGACCCGCCGTCAGGTGGACAGTTCCTTCGTCGCCGTCCTCCTCACCGTCGTGGGATACTCGATCAACGACACCGTCGTCGTCTTCGACCGGATCCGCGAGACCGCCGGCCAGCGGCTGCGGATCGGGTTCCCGGAGCTGGTGAACCGCAGCATCCTGGAAGTGCTCACCCGGTCCCTGACCACCGGCATCGGGGCGATCATGGCCATCGTCGCCATCTACTTCCTGGGTGGGGTGACGATCCGCGACTTCGCCTTCGGCCTGGCCGCCGGCGTGGTCACGGGGACCTACTCCTCGATCTTCGTGGCCAGCGCGCTGCTCGTGGACTGGCACCTGTGGAGCGAGCGGCGGGCAGGGCGTCCCGCGGCCGTCCGCGCTCCCGAGCCCCTGCCGCCCCCCCCCGCCGTCGCCGGCCCGCGGACGTCCCGCCGCCGCGCCCGCCGCTAGGGTCGGCAAGGGACCGGTCCGCCCCGCAGGGAACACTTACCGCTGACTGGAGCAGGTCAACGGCGGATCGAGGGACGCCATGGTCATCATCGGGGCAATCGTTCTGGTCCTGGCGACGGTCTTTGTGCTGGAGAACCAGAAGACGATCGTCACCATCGAGTTCCTGGCCTGGAGCTACACGACGTCGCTGGGGGTGGCTCTGCTGGCCGCGGTGCTGGTCGGGGCGGTCATCATCTACGTCAGCAGCTTCGTCAAGCAGGCGCAGCTGCGCGCGCAGCTGCGTTCGGCCGAGGCCCGGCTGCGGGACCTCGAGCGCCAGCAGCGGCAGGCGGAAGGTGGCGACCAGGCCGCCCGTGTGTAGCGGCCCCGGCGGCCGCGCCTCCGGCCATCCCGGCCGCCGGCCCGGTCACCGGGGGAGGTGATGGCCGCGCCCCGGTGGCACATCGCCGCTCCCACTCCCCGGGTCCCCGACCTGGCCGCCGCCCTGGGGATCTCGCCGATCACCGCCCAAGTTCTCGTCAACCGCGGGTACACCGATCCCTCGGCGGCGAGGCGGTTCCTCGACGCCCCGCTGGAGGAGCTCTGCGATCCCGAGGCGATCCCCGGGACGGCCCGCGCCGCCGACCGCTTGGTGCAGGCCCTCCGGGACGGAGAACCTCTCACCGTCTACGGCGACTACGACGCGGACGGCGTCACGGCGACGGCGATCCTGGTCCGCGGGTTGGAGGCGTTGGGCGGGCGCGTCGGATGGTTCGTCCCCTCCCGTTTCGTCGAGGGTTACGGCCTCCAGGCGGAGGCGCTGGAGCGGATTCGCCGCGGCGGCGGCCTCCTGGTCGTCGCCGTGGACTGCGGTGTCACCGCCGTGGAAGAGATCCGGCAGGCCGGCGCCCTCGGCCAGGAGATCATCGTCGTCGACCACCATGAGCCGTCCGAAGTCCTCCCGCCGGCGCTCGCCGTGATCGCTCCGAAGGCCGGCCCGGCGCGGCCCCCCTTCGGGGAGTACGCGGCGGCGGGGCTGGCCTTCCAGCTCCTCCGTGCCGTGCGCCGACGGATGGGACAGCCGGAGATGCCCGAAGATGCGCTGGACCTCGCCGCCCTCGGCACCATCGCCGACCTCGTCCCCCTGACGGGCGACAACCGGATCCTGGCGCGGGCGGGGTTGCACCGGATGCAGCGCGCGCCTTCGGTGGGGATCGCCGCGCTGATCCGGGCGGCCGGGCTCTCCGGCGAACTCACGGCGCGCCATGTCGGCTATGCGCTCGCCCCGCGGCTGAACGCCGCGGGGCGGCTGGGGGACGCCGGCCGGGCAGTTCGGTTGCTGCTGAGCGCCGATGCGTCGGAGGCGGAGGGGATCGCGGCGACGCTGGATGCCGAGAACCGCGCCCGTCAGCAGTTGTGCGACCAGATCCTGACCCAGGCCGTCGAGGAGGTGGAAGGCCGCCGGTTGCACCACCTGCCGGCCATCGTCCTGGCCAAAGAGGGCTGGCATCCGGGAGTGATCGGCATCGTCGCCTCGCAGCTGGTGGAGCGGTACTACCGGCCCGTGGTGGTGGTGGCCGTCGAGGGCGGCACGGGGCGGGGCTCGGCGCGCAGCATCCCCGCCTTCCCGATGGTGGACGGGCTGGCTTCCTGTGCCGACCTCCTCCTGCGCTACGGCGGTCACGCCATGGCCGCGGGACTGACTATTGAGGCCTCCCGCATCGAGGAGTTCGCCCGCCGCTTCACGGAAGCGGCCGGACGGCTGCTCCGGCCGGACGACCTCCTGCCCACGATCTCCATCGATGCCGACACGACCCTGGCCGGGCTGACCGAGTCCCTGGCCCGGGAGTTTGCGCGCCTGGCCCCCTTCGGAAACGGCAACCCGGAACCCGTGCTGGCCCTGCGCGGGATCAGGGCGGTGAGCACGCGCGTGATGGGCGACGGCGTCCATCTGCGGCTGGGTCTCACCGACGGCGAGGGGTTCGCCGAGGCCGTCGGTTTCCGCCTCGGCGACGCCTCGGAGCTGCTGGCCTTCACCCGGGCGCGGATCGACCTGGCCTTCACGCTGTCGCTGGACCTCTGGGACGGCCGGCCGCGCCTGCAGCTTGTCGTACGCGACCTGCAGACGCCCGGGGTGGATCTCGAGGCGGTGCTCACCGACGGACGGCTCCTCGTCGACCGCCTCTTCGCGCGGGCCGAGGACTACCTGGGCGACGGGGCGCTGGGTCTCGAGGAGGCCGAAGCCTTCTACACCAAAGTGGTCGGCGTGACCTACGAGGGTCGCCAGGAGGTCGTGCGGATGCTGCGTCCGGGCGACGCGCTGCGGCTTCGGCGGGAGCCCGCCAATCCCGTCGATCCCCACGCCATCGGCGTCCTCACCGACGACGGACGGCAGGTCGGCTACCTCAGCGCGCGTGTCGCGGCCCGCGTGGCGCCCTCGATGGACGCGGGGGCGCGCTACACGGCGACCGTCACCCAGGTCACCGGCGGACCGACGGAGCAGGACGCCGCGCGCAGCTTCGGCGTGAACGTCTGCGTCCAGCGTCGGGAAGCCTCCGGGGACGAGCGCGATCCCGGTCGCCTGCTCAGCGCGGGATGGCGGGATCTGCCGGCGGAGGCGCTCCTCGATCGCCTGCGCATCCACCTGCGACGGGGGACGGCTCTGAGTCCTGCGCAGACCCAGGCGGTGCTCGCCGTGCTGGAGGGGCGGGCGGTACTGGCGGTGTTCGGGCCCGGCCGCGGCCGGGCCGCCGTGGTCGCCCAGGCCGCCGCGGCCTTCGCCGTCCGCCGCGGGGGACCGGTGGCGATCGCCCTCCCGCTGTGCGGCCAGGTCGAGCGCCTTCACGCCGCGCTGACCCCGCCATTAGACGCCATCGGGTTGCGCTGTGCTTCCGCCCACGGCGCGCAGCCCTTCCGCCGGCGCCAGCGGCTGCTGCAGGTGCTCGATGCGGGCGCCGCCGATGTGGTGGTCGCCAGTCTGGAGTTCCTCCGGCATCCTCCTCCCACGCTGCATCCGGCGCTGGTGATCCTGGAGGCCGACCCGGTCTGCGACGCCGCGGCGTTTGGGGAGGCCCTTGACCGTCTGGGCCGTCCCCTGTGGAGCGTCTTTTCCTCGGGACTGGATGCGGCGGGTCTCGAAGCGCTGCGGGCCCTCGCCCCTCTGGAACTGTTGGGAGAGGCGGACCTTCGCACGAACCTCAGGCTGGTCGACCGGCGCGGGGAGCGCGACCGCCTGACGGTGCTGGTCGACGCCGCCGCCCGGGCCGACCGTACGCTGGTGCGGGTCACCACCAGGGAGGGGGCCGTCTCCGTGGCCCGGGAACTGAGGGGGCGGGGGGTGGATGCCGCCTACTGCCATGGAGGATTGCCCCTCCGCGTGCGGGAGGTGCTGGCCCAGGCCTTTGCCGACGGCCGGATCCCGGTGCTCGTCGCCGCCGACGGATGGAGTGAGGATGCCGCGTCCCGCCCCGTGCCCCAGGTGATTCTGGCCGGATTGCCGCCGGATCGGGGGGAACTCCTGGAGTGGATCGGGAGCGCCGGAGCCGGCGGCCGCCCGGCGACCGTCGTCCTCCTCTACGGCCGGGACGACCTCCAGGCCGTGCAGGCCGCCCTGGCCGAGCGCCATCCCACCCGGGAGGTGCTGGCGGCGATCTTCCGAGCTGTGCGGGAGCGCCTCGGACGTCCCGGAGGGGCGGCGTGGCCGGACGACGACCTGGCCGCCGCCCTGGGACCGGTCACGCCGTCCCGGCGTACAATCGGAGTGGGGCTGGACGTGCTGGCGGAAGCCGGCGTCATCGCCCGGGAATACGACGGGGAGCGCTGGCGCCTCAGCCTCCCCGACGACGGCGGACGCCGTGACCTGAGCACGTCCCTGCGCTACACTGAAGGGAATAGGGCGATGCGGGAGGCCGGCGAACTCGCCCGGCTCGCCTTCGGGCCGCTCCCCGACCTCCTGCGCGCCGCGGCCGGCGGCGGCCGGGAGGTCGCGGACCGGCCGGAGAGGCGTTAAATGCGCTGGCTGCAGTCCCGACAATCGAGCGCCTTCCAGGACCTGCCGGGCGAGGTGCAGACGCTCGTGGCCCGGATGCGGGAGTACTTCCCCCGGGCCGACCTGGACGTGATCCGCGAGGCCTACCTCTTCGCCGAAGCCGCCCATCGCCACCAGACCCGCGCCAGCGGGGAGCCCTACATCAACCACGCCGTCGCCGTGGCCGCGGCGCTGGTGGAGCTCCGTCTGGACCCCGTCACCGTGGCCGCGGCGCTGCTGCACGACACCGCGGAGGACACCGGGATCACCCTGGCCGACATCCGTCAGCGTTTCGGGGACGAGATCGCCTCCCTGGTGGACGGCGTGACCAAGCTGGGCCGGATCGAGTGGATGAGCCGGGAGGAACGCCAGGCGGAGAGCCTGCGCAAGATGTTCCTGGCGATGGCCAACGACATCCGCATCGTCCTCATCAAGCTGGCCGACCGGCTGCACAACATGCGGACGATCCAGTACCTGCCGGAGTGGAAGCAGCGGCGCACCGCGCAGGAGACGATGGACATCTACGCCCCGCTGGCCCAGCGTCTGGGCATCGGCCGGCTGCAGCGGGAGCTGGAGGATCTGGCCTTCCAGGTGCTGTCCCCCGAGGCGTACCAGGAGGTGCGCAGCCAGCTGGCCGAGGCCGAAGCCAGCCGCGCCGCGTTCCTGGAGCGCGTGGCGGACACCCTGCACCGCGAGCTGAACCGGGCCGGGATCAAGGTGGCCCGCGACCGCATCACCAGCCGGCCGAAACACATCTACAGCATCTGGCAGAAGATGCAGCGGCCCAAGTACGCCGGGCAGCCCGTGGCCCGCATCTACGACCGCCTGGGGGTGCGGATCATCCTGGACGACGTGAAGGACTGCTACGCCGCCCTGGGCGTGGTGCACGCCCTGTGGCGTCCTATCCCCGGCGAGTTCGACGACTACATCGCCAACCCCAAGACCAGCGGCTACCAGTCCCTGCACACCGCCGTGGTCTACGAGGGCGAGCCGCTGGAGATCCAGATCCGCACCGTGCAGATGCACCGCGAAGCGGAGCACGGCATCGCCGCCCACTGGAAGTACAAGGAGGGGAAGGGCGCGGAACGGGAGGTGGAGCAGAAGCTGTCCTGGCTGCGCCAGCTGCTGGACTGGCACGCCGAGCTGCAGGATGCGCGCGAGTTCGTGCAGTCGGTGAAGCTGGACATCTTCCAGAACGAGGTCTTCGTCTTCACGCCGAAGGGCGACGTCATCGACCTCCCGGCCGGGGCCACGCCGGTGGACTTCGCCTACCGGATCCACACCGACGTCGGCCACCGCACCGTCGGGGCGAAGGTGAACGGCCGCCTGGTGCCCCTCAGCCATCCCCTGCACACCGGGGACATCGTGGAGATCGTCACCAGCAAGACCGCGGGCGGACCCAGCCGGGACTGGCTCGGCTTCGTCGTCACCAGCAACGCCAAGGCCAAGATCAGGCAGTGGTTCAAGAAGGAGGCGCGCGAGGAGAACATCGCCCGGGGCCGGGAGCTGATGGAGAAGGAGTTGCGCCGCCTGGGGGGCGTGGCCCTGATGAAGCCCGGTCGGCTGCGGGAGGTCGCCCCGAAGTTCAACGCGGCCACGGAGGAGGATCTGCTGGCCGCCATCGGCAACGGCGACGTCTCCCTGCTCTCGGTGGTGCAGGCTCTGCGCGGCGAGGCCCCGGCGGAGGCGGCGCCCGCCGCGGCGCCCGCGCCGCCGGCGGCCCGCGCCCCGGCGCCCTCCCGCGGCGTGCGGGTGCGCGGCGCGGACAACGTGCTGATGAAGTTCTCCCGCTGTTGCACGCCGCTGCCCGGGGACCGCATCATCGGCTACGTGACCCGGGGACGCGGCGTGACCATCCACCGCTTCGACTGCCCCAACTCCCGCTACTTCCGCGAGCACCCGGAGCGTCTGATCGAGGTGGAGTGGGAGCCGTCCACCGACGGCACCTACCAGGTGGAGATCGAGGTCGAGGCCTTCGACCGGGTCGGGCTGCTCAAGGACATCCTGGCCACGATCGCCGACAGCAAGACCAACGTCGTCTCCGTGAACGCCCGCGTGCGCAAGGACAAGGTCGGCGTGGTGAACATCGTCCTGGACATCCGCAACGTCGCCCAGCTGCACAACGTCATGCAGCGGGTGGGCAAGGTTCCCGACGTGTACTCCGTGGAGCGCGTCCTGCACAGTTGAGTTCCCGGGTCCTGGCCAGAGTCGTCGCGGAGCATCTGGCCGCCCTCAACGGTCGCGACCTGGACCGCCTGGTCTCGTTCTATGCCGAGGACGCCGTGCTGGAGCTGCCGGCCAGCCCGAAGGTGGAAGGGCGGGCGGCGATCCGCCGGGCCTTCCAGGTCTTCTTCGAGCAGTGGGAGGAGCAGAGCACCTACGACCGCGTCGTGGTGGAGGGCAGCACGGCCGCGGTGGAGGGGATCACCACAGGCCGCCACCGGACCCTCCACCTGCGCCTCCCCGGTCGCATCCCCACGGGGTCGTCGCAGTATCGGCATGCCTTTGCGGCGTTTTTGGGCTTCCGCAACGGAAAAATCGTCCGTCACCGCGTCTACTACGACGCCCGGGACCTCGTCAGGCAGCTCCTGGGAACCGGGGCAGGGGGGAGGTGAGGCGCGTCAAATCTCGATGAGCATGGGACACACCGCGGCGCGGGTCGGCTACTTCACCGAGTCGGTCATCCGCGAGATGACCCGCCTGAGCGCCCTCCACGGCGGCGTCAACCTGGCCCAGGGGTTTCCCGACTTTCCCCCGCCCGCGGAGTTGGTGGAGGCCGCCGCCCGGGCCCTGCAGGAAGGCTACCATCAGTACGCCATCACCTGGGGGTCGCCCCGCCTGCGCAGGGCCATCGCCGAGAAGTTCGCCTGGTACAACGGCGTCGAGGTGGATCCCGAGCGGCACATCACCGTGACCTGCGGCGCCACCGAGGCGATGATCGCCACGTTGCTGGCCGTGGCCGATCCGGGCGACGAGGTCGTCATCTTCGAGCCGTTCTACGAGAACTACGGGCCCGACACGCGGCTGGCGGGAGCGGTGCCGCGGTACGTGCCGCTGGAGCTGGAGGATCCGGCCTGCGCCTTTGATCCCGACGCCCTGGCGCGGGCCTTTTCTCCCCGCACGCGGGCCATCATCGTCAACACCCCCCACAACCCCACGGGCAAGGTGTTCACCCGGGCCGAACTGGAGCTCATCGCCGACCTGTGCCGCCGCCATGACGCGCTGGCCATCACCGACGAGGTCTACGAGCATCTCGTCTATGACGGCCGGGAGCACGTCAGCCTGGCTTCGCTGCCCGGCATGGCGGAGCGCACGGTGACGATCAACAGCCTCAGCAAGACCTACAGCGTCACCGGCTGGCGCGTGGGGTGGACGATCGTCCGCGACGCCGCCATCGCCACGGCGATCCGCAAGGCCCACGACTTCCTCACCGTGGGCGCGGCCGCGCCGCTGCAGGAGGCCGGCGCCGTGGCCCTGCGCTTCCCCCGGACCTATTACGGCGACCTGGCCGCGATGTACCAGGGCAAACGGGATCGTCTGCTCGACATCCTGCGGGCGGCCGGCTTCCGGTGCGTTGTGCCCTTCGGGGCCTACTACATCATGGCGGATATCAGCGGGCTCGGCCACGATGACGACGCGGCCTTCGCCAGGATGCTGGTCGAAGAGGTGGGGGTGGCCTGCGTCCCGGGCGGCAGCTTCTACCACGATCCCGCGCGGGGGCGACGCTACGTCCGGTTCGCCTATCCCAAGCGGGAGGAGACGCTGGCGGAGGTCGGACGCCGGCTCGGCCGGCTCACCGCCCGGATCAACCGGTAGGGCCGGGACCGGCCAGGCGATGGCGCACCCGACGACCGAGCCGCGTTCCTGGGAAGCCTGGCGCGAGGAATTTCCCATCTTCACCCGCCGCCTGTACTACAACACCTGCTCCCTGTGCGCCCTGGCCCGACCTGTCGCCGCCGCCGTCCGCGCCTTCCTGGACCAGTGGGAGGAGTGGGGCGCCTCGGCGTGGTACGGACCGTGGCTCGCGGAGATCGACGCGCTGCGGGCGGCCTTTGCCCGGCTGATCGGGGCGGCGGCGGACGAGGTGGCGATCTTCCCCTCGATCACCGCGGCGCTGACCGCCGTGGCCAGCGCCTACGACTACCGGGCGCGGCCGAAGGTCGTGCTGAGCGACCGCGAGTTTCCCACCACGGTCTACCAGTGGCTGGCCAAGGCCGACCGCGGGGTCGACGTCCACCTCCTGCGCTCGCCGGACCCCCTGACCGTTCCCGTCGACCTCTATGCGCGCGCCGTCGACGGTCGGACCCAGCTGGTCGTGGCCTCGCACGTGTACTTCACCAGCGGGGCAATCCAGGATCTCGGCGCGCTGGCCGCCGTCGCCCATGCGCAGGGGGCGCATCTGCTGGTGGATGCCTACCAGTCCGTGGGTCAGCTCCCCACCGATGTCCGCGCCACCGGGGTGGACTTTCTGGTGAGCGGCGGGTTGAAGTGGCTGCTCGGCGGGCCGGGCGTCGCCTACCTGTACGCGCGCCGCGAGGTGGCCGCCTCGATGCGGCCGGCGGACGTCGGCTGGTTCGCCCACCGCAACCAGTTCGCCTTCGACGTCCACCGCTTCGAGTACGCCGACGGAGCGCGGCGGTTTGAGGGCGGGACCCCGGCGGTCGGGGCGGTGTACGCCGCGCGCGCCGGCATGGCGATCGTGGAGGAGATCGGGGTGGCGCGGTTGCGGGAGCGCCAGGTGGCGCTCCTCGACCACCTGGTGGAGGCGGCACGGGCCCACGGACTGCACCCGCGCGTGCCGGCACGACTCCGGGATCTCGCCGGGATCGTGACGATTCCCCGGGAGGATCCGGCTGCCGTCGTCGCGGCCCTGCGCGAGCGGCAGGTGGTGGTGGACTATCGGCCGGGGGTGGTCCGCCTGTCGCCGTACTTCTACAACACCCCCGAAGACGGCGAGCGGGTCGTGCGGGAGATCGCGGCGCTGGAGCGGCGGGGTATCCGATAGCCGTGGAGACTGTCCTCTACCTGGTGCGGCACGGGATGCACGACTGGTTGCGCCCCGGCGCCAACCGGCTGGCCGGCCGTCTGCCGGGCATCCCGCTCAATGCGGAGGGCCGCCGCCAGGCCCAGGCGATCGCCGACAGGCTGGCCGCGGTTCCCCTGCGCTGGGTGGCGGCCAGCCCGATCCAGCGGACGATGGAGACGGCGGAGATCATCGCCCGTCCCCACGGTCTTGAGGTCACGCCGGACGAGCGCCTGATCGAGTGGGCGCTGGGGCCGTGGGAGGGGATGTGGATCGCCGAGATTCAGGCCCTCTATCCGGAGCAGTGGCGGATCTGGCGGGAGGATCCGATCCACCTGCGGCTGGAGGGGGCGGAAACCCTCGAGGAGGTCGCGGCCCGGATGGAGGCCGCCGCCGCGGAGTGGATGGAGCGGGGCGGCCACGGCGTGATCGTCTCCCACCAGGATCCGCTGGCCGCTTTGCTCTGCCGGTTGATGGATATGCCGCTTTGTCGGATGCGCGCCCTGGACGTCGCTCCGGGATCGGTGTCCGTCGTCCGTCGCTCGCGGCACGGGACGGTCGTGGAAGCCGTCAACTCGGGGGTCCTCCTGGTATGACCGAAGAAGACCTGCTGCGGATGGCTCAGGCCCTGCAGGTGCCGGTGGACCGTCCGCTGGCCCGCGCTGTCCTCTCCGAAGTCGAGCGGGTCATCGCCGCCGCCCACCGCCTCCGGGAGCTTCCGCTGGCGGACGAGGACCCTCCGATCGGCGACGATGCCGATGTCGCTCCCTGAGATCGCCTTCCTCCCCGCCGTCGACCTCGCCCGCCGCGTGCGCCGGGCGGAGCTCTCGGCGCATCAGGTGACGGAGGTGTTCCTGGAACGGATCGAGCGGCTCCAGCCGCGCCTGAACGCCTTCACCCAGATCCTTTCGGATACCGCCCTGGACCAGGCGCGGGCGATTGACGAGGCGGCCCGCCGCGGCCGGCCCCTCGGGCCGCTGGCCGGGGTGCCGGTGGCGGTGAAGGACATCGTCGATATCGCCGGAACGACCACGACCGCTGGCGCCCATCCCGCCTTTCACCGCGTCGCCACGACCGACGCCCCGCTCGTCGCGCGCCTGCGGGCGGCCGGTGCCGTCATCATCGGCAAGACCGGCCTGCATGAGTTCGCCTACGGCGTGACCAACTTCAACCCGCACTTCGGTCCCGTGCGCAACCCCTGGGATCCGACGCGCATCCCCGGGGGATCCAGCGGAGGATCGGCCGCGGCCGTGGCTGCCGGGCTGTGCGCGGGCGCGGTCGGCACCGACACCGGCGGCTCGATCCGGATCCCCGCGTCGCTGTGCGGCGTGGTCGGCCTCAAACCGACCTTCGGCCGGATCCCGCTCGAAGGTGTCACGCCGCTGTCGTGGTCTCTGGACCACGCCGGGCCGCTGGCGCGCACCGTCGAGGACGCCGCGCTCCTGTTCGAGGTCATGGCCGGAGGCGATCCGGAGCGCGCCGTCTCGGCGGCACCGACCGGGCCTCCGGACCTGAGGGGTCTGCGCCTGGGGGTCCCGCGGTCGTTCTTCTGGGAACGCCTGGACGGGGAAGTGGCGCGCCTGGCCGAAGCGGCGGTCCGGGCCATCGGGGATCTGGGTGCGGCGGTGCGCGATCTCGAGCTCCCCTACGCCTCCTATGCCGGGGCGGCGGCCGCGGTGGTGATGTCCGTCGAGGCGGCCGCGGTTCACGACCGGCGGCTGCGCAGCCGGGCCGGGCACTTCGGCCAGGATGTGCGGACGCGTCTACTGCGCGGGTTCTTTCTCTCCGGCCCCGACTACCTGCTCGGGCGAAGGGCGCAGCACTTCCTGCGGCGGGCGTTCCTGCAGGTCTTCGATCAGGTGGACCTGCTGGTCACTCCGACCACGCAGGTCCCGGCGGTCCCCATCGATGAGGAGGGGGAGTCCGCCGCGGCGGCGTCGCTGGCCATGAGCGTGCCGCTCACCCGGTTCACCAACCCCTTCAACGTCAGCGGCCTGCCGGCACTGTCCGTTCCCTGCGGCTACACGCGGGCGGGCCTTCCCGTCGGGTTGCAGCTCGTCGGACCGCCGGGCGGCGAGCCGGTCATCCTGCGGGTGGCGGCCGCCTACCAGGCATCCGCGGACTGGTCGCGGCGGCCGGCGCTCGGTTGACCGAGGAGGGTCGAATCGACCGGCGGGCTCAGGCCAGGAAGGACGTCATCAGGCGTTTCTCCAGTTCCTTGCTGACCTCGGTGATATCCTTCACGGTGTCCACCGACCGCCAGTAGGCGCGGGACTTGTAGGCGCCGAGGCGGCGTTCCCGCGCCAGCCGGGGGAAGGTGGAGTCTTCGTGGTCGCCCTGGTCGGGCAACAGCGGTTCCACCTCGCGGGAGAGGACGTAGATGCCGGCGTTCATCCAGTAGGGCAGCTCCGGTTTCTCGTGGAAGGCGATGATGCGGTCGTCGGGATCCACCTCCACGATCCCGTAGGGGCTGATGAAGGGGGCCAGGACCACCGTGGCCAGGCACCCGTTCTGCCGGTGGGCCTGGACCAGCGGCTTGATGCGGACGTTGGTGACCACGTCGCCGTTGGTCGCCAGGCACAGGTCCTCCCCCGGGAGGAGCTGGCTGAAGGCCAGCTTGAGGGCGCCCCCGCGTCCCAGGGGTTGTGCCTCAATAGAGTACCGGAGGGACACGCCCCACTTCTCCCCGTCGCCGAAGTAGCCCCTGATCACCTCGTGGCGATAGCCGCAGGAGATGATGACGTCGGTGATGCCCTGGGCGGACAGCCACTGGAGCTGGTAGCCCAGCAGGGGGATGCCCAGGATCTCCACCATGCACTTCGGACGGTCCTCCGTAAACGGCCGCAGCCGCTCGCCTTTGCCTCCGGCCAGGATAATCGCCTGCATCCCTCACCTCCGTCGCCCGACCCGGCAACCGGCATTCGGTTTGCGCCGGGTCCCCTCCTATCATACTCTGGACAGGGAACGTGCACTGGAGCGCGTATGACTCGGAAGGGTGATGGTCAGGCCGTGATGAAGGCCCCGCGGGGCATGCACGATATTCTTCCGGAGGAGGTCGGGCGGTGGCAGGCCCTGGAGGCCTACATCCGGGCCTTCGCCGCACGCTACGGTTACCAAGAAATCCGGACCCCCGTGGTGGAGCACACCGAGGTCTTCCAGCGGACCTCCGGCGAGACCTCGGACATCGTGGAAAAGGAGATGTACACCTTCACCGATCGGGGCGGGCGCAGCCTCAGCCTGCGTCCCGAGGGAACGGCGGGCGTCGTGCGCGCCTACCTCGAGCACGGCATGGCCGCGCGGCCCCAGCCGGTCCGCCTCTACTATCTGGCGGCGATGTTCCGCTACGACCGCCCGCAGAAGGGGCGGTACCGCATGCACCATCAGTTCGGCGCCGAGATCATCGGCAGCGACGCGCCGGAGGCGGATGTCGAGGTCCTCAGCCTGCCCATCCGGCTGGTCCAGTCGCTGGGGCTGACCGAGACCGTCGTGCGCCTGAACAGCGTCGGGGATCCGGCCTGCCGGCCGCAGTACCTGGAGGCCCTGCGGCGCCACTTCCGCCCCCGCCGCGACCGGCTGAGCCCCGACAGCCAGCGGCGGCTGGAGACCAATCCCATGCGGATCCTGGAGTCCAAGGATCCCCGGGATCGGGAGGCGGCCGAGGGCGCGCCGGTGATGCTGGAGTTCCTGTGCCCCGCGTGCCGCGGGCACTTCGACCGGGTGAAGCAGCTGTTTACCGCCATCGGGATCCCGTACGTGGAGGATCCCTTCATCGTCCGGGGACTGGACTATTACACCCGCACCGCGGCGGAGATCCACTCCGGACGGCTGGGCGGCGCCCAGCATCAGGTGCTGGGCGGCGGTCGGTACGACGGCCTGGCCGAGCAGCTGGGCGGGCCGCACGTCCCGGGCGTGGGCTTCGGGCTGGGGCTGGACCGCCTGCTGCTGGTGCTCGAGGCGGAGCACCTGTCGGTTCCCGATCTCGGGATACGGGCCGGACTCGACGCTTTCGTCGCCGCCGCCGGCGACGGCACGGCCGAGGCGGCCTTCCGCCTGCTGGACGCCCTCCGGGCCGCGGGGGTGCGGGCCGTGGGCGAGATGGCCGGCCGCAGCCTGCGTGCTCAGATGAAGAGCGCCGACCGGCTGGGGGCGCGCTTTACGGTGATCGTCGGCACGCAGGAGGTGGCCGCGGGGCGGGCGGGGGTGCGGGACATGCGCACAGGGGAGCAGACGGAGGTGGCGTTCGGCGAGGTCCCCGCCTACCTGAGCGCCCGGATCAGCCGTGACTAGGACACTGATCAGAGACCTGCGCGCCCACATCGGCGGCGAGGTGCGCGTCCAGGGATGGCTCAAGGCCCTCCGCGACCAGAAGCGGATCCAGTTCCTGATTCTCCGGGACCACACGGGACTCTGTCAGGCCGTGGTGGAGAAGTCGGAGGGGCAGGCGGCGCTGAACCGGACGATCTCCTCCCTCACCCGGGAGTCCGCGGTGACGGTCGAAGGCACGGTCGTCGAGAACCCGGTGGTGAAGACCGGCGGGGTGGAGATCCGGATCCGCACCCTGCGCGTCGACTCCCGGGCCGAGCCGCTGCTGCCGCTGGACCCCTCCGGTCCGGCGGAGGCGAATCCCGAGGTCCGGGCCAACTGGCGCTACCTGGACCTGCGGCGTCCCGAGAACCGGCTGATCTTCGAGGTGCAGACGGCGGCGGAGCAGGCGATGCGGGAGTTCTGGCTGGCCGAGGGGTTCCTGGAAATCCACTCGCCGAAACTGATGGGCAGCCCCAGCGAGAGCGGCGCCGAGCTGTTCTCCCTGGAGTACTTCGGGCGGCCGGCCTACCTCGCCCAGTCGCCGCAGTTCTACAAGCAGATGGCCATGGCCGCCGGTTTCGACCGCGTCTTCGAGATCGGGCCGGTCTTCCGCGCCGACCCCTCCTTCACCACCCGGCACAGCACCGAGTTCACCGGGCTGGACATGGAGATGTCCTGGGTGGAGTCCCACGAGGACGTGATGCGCTTCGAAGAACGGTGGCTGCGCTACGTGCTGGAGCGGCTGCAGGCGCGGTATGGGGACGCCGTGCGGGAGACCTTCTCGGTGGAGATCACCGTGCCGGCGCTGCCCTTCCCCCGCATCACCATGGCCCAGGCGCAGGACCTGGTCCGCCGACGGGGGCACACCCCGGGAGAAGAGCGCCGCGAGGACCTGGACCCCACGGGGGAGCGGTTGATCGGGGAGTACGCCCGCGAGGAGTTCGGGCACGAGTTCATCTTCGTCACCGACTACCCGGTCGGGGTCCGTCCCTTCTACCACATGCGCTACGAGGACGACCCCGCAACGACCAAGAGCTTCGACCTCCTGTGGAAGGGGGTGGAGGTGACTACCGGCGCCCAGCGGGAGCACCGCTACGACGTCCTGGTCCGGCAGGCCCGGGAGAAGGGCCTGAACCTGGAACCCATCCAGTTCTACCTGGACTTCTTCCGCTTCGGGTGCCCGCCCCACGGGGGGTTCGGGGCGGGGCTGGCCAGGATGCTCATGGTGCTGCTCGGGCTGCCGAACCTGCGCGAGGCGACCTTCCTGTTCCGGGGCCCCACCCGCCTCCTGCCCTAGCCGGCCTCTCCTGCTTGCGCCCGCCGCGTCCCCCGCCGTATGATGAGCAGGGAAGCGTTCCTGCCGTGTGCGTGGAGGATGACAGTCCCGATCCAACACGCATGACGTCGGGAGCCCTGCTCCGGCCGTCGATGGCCGGCCCCAGAGGTCGTGGGGATGCCAGAAGCGGTCGGGCGGGCACCCACTTGGTAGTGAACCAGGTTGGGGACTGCAACCTTACGGCACGGCGGGAGCGATGGGAACAGGGCCGGGATCGGACGATCTCGGCCCTGTTCAGTGGAGCGCAGACATCCTACCGGCCGCCGAGGATGGCGTCTTTGGCCGCTTTGCTCACCCGGAAGCGGACCACGCGCTTCGCCGGGATGCGGATCGGCTCTCCCGTCTGCGGGTTGCGACCCATCCGCGCCTTCCGGTTGACCAGCACGAGCTTGCCCAATCCCGGCAGGGTGAAGGAGTTCTTCGCCTCCCGGTAGGCCAGGTTGGCCAGTTCGTCCAGGAACATCGTCGCCTGCTTCTTCGTGACGTCGAGCTTGCCGGCCAGGTACTCGGCAATCTTCGACTTGGTCATCGCTTTCGCCATGAGATCCCCCCTGAGGCCTTGAGATGAGTGCCGCCCTTCGAATTACCGCGCCAGGTCTGGATTTCCTGCCGCCCGGCCCGTCGAGACCGACGGGAATCAGGCCGGTGTGCTACGATCGGGGCGTGGAACTCTTCGATCGGGCACCCGCGGGGACGGAGGCCCAGGCGCCGCTCGCCGCCCGGATGCGCCCGCGCACCCTGGACGAGTTCGTCGGCCAGGACCATCTGGTCGGCCCGGGGCGCGTGCTGCGCCGGGCCATCGAGCGCGACGAGCTGACCTCGCTCATCCTCTACGGTCCGCCGGGCACGGGGAAGACGTCGCTGGCCCACCTCATCGCCGCGGCCACGAAGTCGGCGGTGGAGCAGGTCAACGCCGTCACCGCCGGGGTCGCCGACCTCAAACAGGTCATCGCCCGGGCCCGGGACCGCCGGCGCTTCCACGGGCAGCGCACGATCCTCTTCATCGACGAGATCCACCGCTTCAACAAGGCGCAGCAGGATGTGCTCCTGCCCCATGTGGAGGAGGGGACGCTGGTGCTGATCGGCGCGACCACCGAGAACCCCTTCTTCGAGGTCAACGCCACCCTGGTCTCCCGCTCGCGGGTCTACCGCCTGGAGCCGCTGGGCGACGACGAGATCCGGACGATTGTCCAGCGGGCGCTGGCGGACGGCGAACGCGGCCTGGGGCGCCTGCGGGTCCGGCTCGACGAGGAGGCGCTGGCCCATCTGGTCGCGGTGAGCAGCGGGGACGCACGGGTCGCCCTAAACACGCTGGAACTGGCGGCGCTGGGGGCGCCGGAGGAGGAAGAGGGGCGGCGCGTGACCGCGGCGATGATCGCGGAGGTGACCCAGCGCCGCGTGCTGGGGTACGACCGGGCGGGGGACGCCCACTACGACCACATCTCCGCCTTCATCAAGAGCATGCGCGGCTCCGATCCCGACGCCGCGGTGTACTGGCTGGTGCGGATGCTGGAGGCGGGGGAAGATCCGCGGTACATCGCCCGGCGGATGGTGATCCATGCCGCGGAGGACGTGGGCCTGGCCGACCCCATGGCCCTGGTCGTGGCCACCGCGGCGGCGCAGGCCGTGGAGTTCGTGGGGCTGCCCGAGGCGCAGATCCCGATGGCCGAGGCCGCGATCTACATCGCCACGGCGCCGAAGAGCAACGCGGTGGTCCGCGCCCTCGGCGCCGCCCGCCGGGATGTGACCGAGGAGCGCGCCGACCCGGTCCCCCTGCACCTGCGTGATACCAGCCATCCCGAGGCGCGGCGACGGCTGGGGTACGGCGCAGGCTACAGCTACGCCCACGACTTCCCCGGAGGGTTCGTCCCGCAGCAGTACCTCCCGGAAGCCCTCAAGGACCGGATCTACTACGAGCCCGGCGGCGAGGGCCGCGAGGCCGAGATCGCCAGGCGGCTTCGGGAGTGGTGGAAGGGCATCAAGCGCTACCGCCCGGAGTAGTGGTATGATACCTGAGACCAACGGGAGCGAGGAGGGAGGCCGTGGCGCGGTGGGCCGTCGCGATGAGCGGCGGGGTGGACAGTGCGGTGGCCGCGGCGCTGCTGGCGGCGGAGGGGCACGAGGTCATCGGGATCACGATGAACCTGTGGCCGGCGTGGCTGCCTTCCCCCGACCGCGCCGTGCGGACCTGCTGCGGCGTCTCCGCGATCGCCGACGCCCGGGCCGTGGCCGCGCGATTGGGCATCCGTCACTACGTCCTGAACATGCGCGAGGAGTTCGAAGCGGCGGTCATCGCCCCGTTCGCCGCGGAGTACGCGCGGGGACGGACTCCCAACCCCTGCATCGCCTGCAACCAGGCGGTCAAGTTCTCGCTGCTGCTGCGCAAGGTCACCGCGCTGGGCTGCGAGGGCCTGGCCACCGGTCACTACGCGCGCGTGCGCTTTGACGACGCCTCCGGACGCTACCACCTCCTGCGCGGGCGGGACCGGCGCAAGGACCAGTCCTACGTCCTCTACGGCCTTACCCAGGAGCAGCTGGCGAGGCTGCGGTTGCCCGTCGGCGAGTTCGATAAAGAGGCGGTACGGGCGCTGGCGAGGGAGTTCGGGCTGCCGGTGGCGGACAAGCCGGACAGTCAGGAGATCTGTTTCGTGCCCGCGGGATCCTACCACGACGTGGTGGGCCGCTTGCGGCCCGACGCGCTGCGGCCGGGCCCGATCCTCGATACCCGCGGCCGCGTCCTGGGCACCCATCGGGGCATCGCCCGCTACACCGTCGGGCAGCGGCGGGGGCTCAACCTGGCCGTCGGCGAGCCCGTCTACGTCGTAGCCCTCGATCCCGACCGCAACGCGGTGATCGTCGGCGGGGCGGAGGAACTGGTCTGCGACGAGCTCACCGCCTCGGGGATGAACTGGATTGCCTGTGCGGACCTCGCCGGCGAGCGACAGGTCACGGCCCGGCTCCGGCACGCCGCGCCGGACGTGGAGGCCGTGGTGCGCCCGGGTCCGGGTCCGGCAGAGGCGGTGATTCGCTTTCTCCACCCGCAGCGGCCGGCCGCCCCGGGCCAGGCGGTCGTCCTCTACGAGGGCGACCGCGTGCTGGGCGGAGGAGTCATCACCCGGGTCCGGACCGGCGCCCCGGTCGTGGCCTGACGGCGCCCGGCACCAGGGGTCGCGGCGGAGCGACGGGCGAGATGGCCGGCGTCCCAAGCAGCCGACGTGAGCAGGCGACCGAACTGGTCCGGCAGTTGCGCCGGCGCGGTCACCAGGCGTACTGGGTCGGCGGCTGCGTGCGTGATCTGGAGATGGGGCGCGAGCCCCACGACTACGACATCGCCACCGATGCCCTCCCCTCCCGGCTGCTGGAGTACTTTCCCGGGGCGCTTTCCGTCGGCGCCCGGTTCGGCGTGGTCGTCGTCCCCCGGGACGGCCACCACTTTGAGATCTCCACCTTCCGCGCCGAAGGGCCCTACCTGGACGGCCGGCGGCCCAGTGTGGTGGAGTTCGTCGACGCCCGCACCGACGTCCAGCGCCGCGACTTCACCGTCAACGGGCTCCTCCATGACCCGCTGACGGGGACGACCATCGACTACGTCGGCGGACGCGAGGACATCGCCCGGAGGTTGGTGCGGGCCATCGGCGACCCCCAACAGCGCTTCAGGGAGGACCGCCTGCGCATGCTCCGGGCGGTGCGCCTGGCCTGCGAGCTCGGGTTCGAGATCGAGCCGGCCACCTTCGCCGCGATCAGGGCGGAGGCCGACGCCGTCCTGCAGGTCAGCGCCGAGCGGATCCGCGACGAGCTCCTCAGGATCCTGGTGTCCCCGCAGCGGGGACGGGGGCTGCGACTCCTGCAGGAGAGCGGGCTGCTGCGCGCCATCCTCCCCGAGGTGGAGGCCACGGTGGGCGTGGCGCAGCCGGAGGAGTTCCACCCCGAAGGCGACGTGTTCACCCATACCGTGCTGGTTCTCGAGCACCTCCGCGACCCCCACCCGGTGCTGGCCGTGGCGGCGCTGTTGCACGACGTGGGCAAGCCCTCCACCTTGGTGCGCGGGGACCGGATCAGATTTCACGGCCATGCCGAGGTCGGAGCGCGTCTGGCCGAGGCGATCGGCCGGCGCCTGCGTCTGCCCGGGGACGACGTGGATCGCATCGTGGCGCTGGTGGCGGACCACCTGCGGGTGAAGGACCTGCCGAAGATGCGTCCGGCCAGGGCCGCGCGGTTCCTTCTCCGGGCGGACGCCCCGGACCATCTGGAACTCCACCGTGCGGACTGCCTGGGCAGCCACGGCGATCTCAGCGTGTACGAGTGGGCGGTGGCGGCCCGCGAGGCCTACCTGCGCACCCCGCCCCCGGCCGCCCCGCTGCTCACGGGGGACGATCTCATCGCCATGGGGTACCGTCCGGGGCCGCGGTTCAGGGAGATGCTGGAGGCGGTGCGGGACGGACAACTGGAGGGGACCCTGCGGAGCGCGGCCGACGCCCGGGCCTTCCTCCTACGCACCTACGGTCCCGGAGAGGGTTCATCCACTCCGGAGGGGAAACCCATCGGTCGGGGTGATCGGAGTGCGTGAGCTGGAGATCGTCTACCTCTTCCTCGGACTGCTGGCCCTCTTCGTCGTCATCGGCGCGCTGCTGCCGAAGTACCTGCCCGGCCTGGTCCGCAAGCTCGACACGACGGTTCTGAAGGAGAACAAGGGCCCGGGCCAGCCCCACTGAGGCCCGGGCCGTTCGCCGCCTTCGGCGGTCAGTCCGGATCTTCCCCCTGCACCCCCGCCTCGACCCGCGGCGGCGCAACTTCGCGGGCGCCGTTGCGCACGCGCCACAGCGCCTCCAGCCGGCGCAGCCGCGAGACGATCCCGCCGTACTCCAGCTCCGACATGGGCAGCATCGCCGGCTCGAAGAACCCCTGCCGGCGCATCTCCGCCGCCTTGTCCGCGATGCGCTCCCGCACGCGGGTCCAGAAGGGATCGGCGAAGAGGTCGACCGGTCCGGTGAAGCGGCCCTCGTGCATGGAGAAGCCCAGCGCGCAGACCATGGGAACGCAGAAGAAGGTGGAGGCCGGCGTGTTCACGGGGACGGGCATGAGCGGGAGGTTGTGGCTGCCCCGGGTGTCCCCGCCGACGAAGGCGCCGACGGCAAAGGCCGGGCCGAACTCCTCGGTGGCCGGAAAGATCTTCTGCACCCGCACCACCGCCGGAGGATCGTCCTTGCCCACATAGCGTCCGGCGATGTTCCGCAGGCGCGTCGTGCCCACGGCCACGGCCTGCTCCTGGGGGTACTTGCGGGACCAGATCGCTTCGATGGCGTACCGGTTGGTGTCGCGCAGCAGCGCGGCGATGTCGTAGAGCCGCTCCGGCGCCTCGAGCACGATCAGCCGGTCGCCCTCGGTGTGGTCCATGTCCATGATGTGGAAGGTGAAGCCGTCGTGCAGGCCTTCGGAGAGCATCAGGCCCGGGGAGTACATGGGATCGGCAAAGGCCAGGTAGAGGGGAAGGTTGAAGGCGCCCGGACCGCACTTGTCGCCGAGGAGGACCATCAGCGCTTCGCTGGGCCGTTCTTCGAACTCGATCTCGGCGCTGCCCGGCCCCAGTCCGCGGACGTTGCCGGAGAAGGCCTCCTTCAGCAGATCCTGCCCGGCGCCGTACAGCCCCTGAGCCTTGGCCGTGTCGGTGGCGGCGAGGAACGCTTCCCAGGCCAGCTGGTGGATGTCGGGATTGTCGGTCCCGCGGGTGTGGCTCATCACGATCCCGATGTCGTCTCCGGCGTGGCAGACGAAGGCGTCGATCAGCAACCGTCCGCGCTCGCGGAGCACGCGGTCGCGCACCACCGCCAGGGCCTCGGTGCTGGGCTGGGTGTGACCGCCCACCGCGCCGATGTCGGCCTTGATCACGCTGACCGTGATACGCATCCTGACCCCTCCCCTGTGGATCCGCTCTCGCCCTCTGCCCCGGGGGGGCTCGCACCGAGTACCGCAATTCTAGCACTTCGCACGGCAGAGAGGAAAACCTCCGGAAAGAGTCGAACAGGCAACCGAACGAGACGCCGGAACGGTGGCCTGTTCCCCCCTCAGGTGCTCGCCGTTCACGCAGGACGGATGGCGAAGCGGTGGCGGGACGGCTGCGGATCGCGGGGGTCCGCCTCGAACGGGGACCGGGGCGCGTGTCGGTGACGGTCAGCCTCGGTCATGACGGGGCGGTGATCACGGGGCGGGCCGATCGCGCGGGCGGCGAGGTCCAGACCGTGCCCATTGCCGCCGAGGCGGCGCTGAACGCCGTTCGGCAGGTGGCGCCCGGCCGGGCCCGTTGGGGGCTGGAGCAGGCGATGGTGCAGCCGCTGGCCGGCGGGCAGGCCGTGGTGGTGCACATTCTGCTGGAGACGGAGGAGGGAGCCTCCGAGCACCTGATCGGCAGCGCGCTGGGCCGGCGAGGGCCGCTGGAAGAGGCGGCCGCCGAGGCCGTGCTCGACGCAGTGGAGCGCCGGCTGAGCGGGCTCGTGAAGAACTGAATCGCGTCGTCCTTTCAACGGAGCAGACATCGTGACCCTACCTGAACCTGCGCGCCTGCTGGCCCTGGTCAACCAGAAGGGCGGCTGCGCGAAAACCACCACCGCCGTGAACCTGGCCGCCTGCCTCGCGGTCAGCGGGCGGAAGACCCTTCTCATCGACATGGATCCCCAGGCCAACGCCACGGTCAGCCTGGGCGTGGATCCGGCCGGCCTGCGCCGGACCGTCTACCACGTCCTGGTGGACGGCGAGCGAGACGAGGGCGACGGGCTGGGGCTGCTGGATATCATCGTGCCCACCACGGTCCCGAACCTGATGATCGCCCCGAGTTCCATCGACCTGGCCGCGGCCGAGCTGGAGCTGGCGCCGCGCCTGGGCCGGGAGCGTACCCTGCGCAAGCGGTTGGGGCCGGTGCTGGACCAGTACGCCTACATCATCATCGACACCCCGCCCAGCCTCGGCCTGCTCACCCTGAACTCGCTGGTCGCCGCGGACAGCATCATCATCCCCATCCAGACCCACTACTACGCGCTGCTGGGGATGCGCCAGCTGCTGCGGACGCTGAAGATGGTGCGGGAAGAGGTCGGCCACAACGTGGAGATCCTGGGCGTGCTGCCGACGATGTACGACTCGCGGACGAACATCAGCAAAGAGATCGTCCAGGGCATCAAGGATTTCTTCGGGGACAAGGTCTTTCAGACGACCATCCACTTCAACATCAAACTGGTCGAGTCGTCGATGGTGGGCGTGCCGCTCTTTATCCATCACCCTCAGAGCCGCGGCGCGCAGGAGTACATGGAGCTCGCCCGGGAGGTCATGCGGCTTGAAGAGAGAACGCGAGGAGCTGCGGCGCGGACTTAGGTCCTTCATCCAGGACGCCGGGGCCGAGCTGGCCGATTTCATGAACGGGGCGGTGCCGGCTGCGGCCCCGGAGAGATCCGCCTCCGGTCCGCCGGCGGGTCCGGGTCGGCCGGCGGCCTCCGCTCCTCCGGCGACCCCGCCCGCTCCCCCGGCGGCGGGATCACCCGCGGCCGCGCCCCGGCCGGCGGCCGGAGACCGGCTGGAGCAGCCCATCCGTCCGATCCTGCGGCTGGTGCGCGATGTGGCGCCTGTGGATCCCCCGCCGCCGTCCGTGGAAGAGATGACGCTCCGTCTGCCCCGCAAGGGCGTCTGCGCGGCCTACTTCGCGAACAAGCGGTGCTGGGAACTCCCCGACGCCTACTGCAACCACGCCCTGCACGTCTGCCGGCTGCGCGAGTGTCCGGTGTACGACCTGCACCAGGAGGAGATGGAGCGCCGCTTCGCCGCCAAGTTCAGGCATCTCTGGTAAGGGGAAGGGTCAGCAACTCCCGCAGGTCGTCGATCCACGCCCAGGGGGTCACCCCCCGTTCCCGGGCCGCCTCCCGGCGGGGGCCAAACCCGATGAAGCGCGCCCCCGCCGCCCGGGCGGCCTGCCCGTCGATCCAGGCGTCGCCGATCATGTAGCACAGCCGGACGCCCGGCAGGCGATCCAGGATGTAGTGGATCCCTTCGGGCGAGGGTTTGAGCGCCGGGACCTCGGTCCGGGTGGCGATGACCTCGAAGTACCGGTCCAGGCCCAGCTCCGCCAGCTTGGGTGCCACCCCGGGGCGCGCGTTGTTGGTCAGCACGGCCAGCCGGTAGCCTCGGGCCCGGAGCTCGGCCAGGACCTCGGCGGCGTGCTCCACCGCGACGGCCTGCCGGAGGCCTTCGGCTTCGGCCGCGGCCACGATCTCCCACATCGCGCGGCCGATCCGCTCCCCGGCCGCTTCACCCATCGCCACCAGGAGGGGAATCGGTTCCCGCAGCAGGACGTCGCGGGACGCGGGAGCCGCGCCGGCGTCGAGGAGGAGATCGATCAGCCGGTGGCGCGTCCCCAGGAAGTCGATGGTGGAGTGGATGAGGGTGTTGTCCAGGTCGAAGATCAGGGCAATCTCCGCCGGTTCGGCCACAGCACCAGGGGATTCGCGCGGCGAGCGCCAAATCCATTCAGTGTGATCACCGAGGGGCAGCCGGCGCCCGACTTCGCCCTCCCGGATGAGACGGGGAAGACGGTGCGGCTCCGCGACTTCCGGGGACGCCGCGTCGTGCTGTGGTTCTACGTCCGCGACGCCACCCCCGGCTGAACGGCCGAGGCCACCGCGTTCCGTGACGATTATGCGGCCTATCAGCAACTGAACGTGGCGGTGCTCGGCGTCAGCCCGGACAGCGTGGAGTCCCACGCCCGGTGGAAGGCGAAGCTCGGTATCCCCCATCCGTTGCTGGCCGACGTGGAGCACAAGGCGGCCGAGGCCTACGGCGTCTGGGTGGAAAAGACGATGATGGGCCGCCGGTACTGGGGGGTGGCGCGGACCACCTTCATCATCGACGAGCAGGGCAGGGTGGCCAGGGTCTTCCCCGCCGTGAAAGTCCAGGGGCACAGCGCCGAGGTGCTGGCCGCGCTGCGCGCTATGGGTACAGCCGGTTGAGCAGGCGCGGGAAGGGGATGGCTTCCCGCACGTGCTCGATGCCCGCGATCCAGGCCACGGTCCGCTCGAGGCCCAGCCCGAAGCCGGAGTGCGGGACGCTGCCGTAGCGCCGCAGGTCGAGGTACCAGCGGTAGACGTCCGCGGGCAGGCCATGCTCGGCCAGCCGGCGCTCCAGAAGCGCGCGATCGTGGATGCGCTGGCCGCCCCCGATGATCTCCCCGTAGCCTTCCGGCGCCAGCAGGTCGGCGCCCAGCACCACCTCGGGCCGTTCCGGATCGGGCTGCATGTAGAAGGCCTTGATCGCCGCGGGGTAGCGGTGGACGAAGACCGGTCGCTCGAAGCCGGAAGAGAGAATCGTCTCCTCGTCCCCCCCGAAGTCGTCCCCCCAGCGCACGGGATGGCCGGCCGCCTCCAGGCGCCGAACGGCCTCGTCGTAGGAGATCCGCGGAAAGGGCGCGCGGACCGCTTCCAGCCTGCGCAGATCGCGTCCCAGCACCTCGAGCTCCGGCCGCCGTCGCTCCAGCACCTGCGCCACGATGCGGACGACCATGGCCTCGGCCAGGTCCATGTACTCTTCCAGCGTCATGAACGCGGCCTCGGGTTCCACCATCCAGAACTCGATGAGGTGGCGCCGCGTCTTGGACTTCTCCGCGCGGAAAGTGGGTCCGAAGCAGTAGACGCGCCCGAAGGCGGCCGCCGTCGCCTCGTTGTAGAGCTGTCCGGACTGGGTCAGATAGGCCCGGCCGAGGTCGAAGTAGGTGGTTTCGAACAGCGTGGTCGTGCCCTCCACCGCCGCCGGGGTGAGGATGGGCGTGTCCACGCGCAGGAAGCCCTCTCCGTCCAGGAAGTCGGTGCAGGCGCGGATCACCTCGGCCCGGATACGCATCAGCGCGTGCTGACGGCGGCTGCGCAGCCAGAGGTGGCGGTGGTCCATCAGGAACTCCACACCGTGTTCCTTGGGCGAGATGGGATAGGGCTCGGCGCGCTGGACCACGGTGAGGTCCGTCACGCTCACCTCGTACCCGCCGGGCGCCCGGCGGTCCTGGCGCAGCGCGCCCCGGACGATGAGCGACGACTCCTGGGTCAGCGTCTCCGCAGCCGCGAACACCTCCGGCCTGACGTCCTGTTGGGCCAGGACGGCCTGGAGGATCCCGGTGCCGTCCCGGATCAGCAGGAAGTGGATCTTGCCGCTGCTGCGTTTGTGGTACAGCCAGCCGCGGATCTCCACCTCGGAGCCGGCGTGGGCGGCGGCGTCTTCAATGCGGATGCGCATCACGATCCCTCCAGGGGAGGGGTGTTCTCCGCTCCGCCGCGCGGCGCCTTCGCTGCCTCATCGGCCCGATCGCCCCCGCGGTTGCCATCCCCGGGGGGCCGTGCTATACTCAACGCGTCGCGTGCAATGCGCGATGGTCTTTATCGACGGCGCTTCCGGTCGGAAGCGGAGGAGTGGGAGGTATTGGGGCCCACTCTTTTTCATGTACGGGCGTGACCATGACACGGGAGGAAATTCGGACACAGGTGGAGGCGTTGCTCCGGCCCATCGCGGCGCGCATGGGGCTGGAGGTCGTGGAGGTGGACGTCCACGGCGAGGCGGAGCGGACCGTGCTGCGCGTGCTGATGGACCGGCCCGAGGGCGGGATCACGGTGGAGGAGTGCGCCCGGGTGAGCGAACAGCTCGGCCGCCGGCTGGACCTCTATGACTTCTTCCCCCACGCCTACACGCTGGAGGTGTCCTCGCCGGGTCTGGACCGGCCGCTGCGCAGCGACGCCGACTACCGGCGCTTCGCCGGCCGCCGCGCCGAGGTCCAGACCGACGAGCCGATCGACGGCCGCCGGCGTTTCCGCGGCATCGTCCTCGGCGTGGTGGGGGAAGCGGTGGTCCTGCAGGTGGACGGCCGGCAGGTACAGATCCCGCGGGCCAGGATCCTGCAGGCGCGCCTGGTCGTCGAGGCGGAAGACCTCCGCGCCGATCTGCGGCGCCCGGCTCGGAGGTGAGGTGAGGCGATGAACCTGGAGCTGAAGCGGGCCCTGGACGAGATCCACGAGCAGAAGGGGATCAGCAAGGCGGTGCTGATCGAGGCCCTGGAGTCCGCCCTGCTGACCGCCTACAAGAAAAACTATCCGGGCGCCTCCGCCCAGAGCGTGCGCATCGAGGTGGACGAGGCGACCGGAGAGATCCGGGCCTACCAGATCCGCACCGTCGTGGAAAAGGTGGAAGACGAGGCCACCCAGATCGCCCTGGAGGAGGTCCGGGAGTGGGATCCCACCGCCCAGGTGGGCGAGATGGTGGAGATCGAGGTGACTCCCCGCGACTTCGGCCGCATCGCCGCCCAGACCGCCAAGCAGGTCTGGGTGCAGAAGATCCGGGAGGCCGAGCGGGACATCGTCTACAAGGAGTTTCGCGACCGGGAAGGGGACATCGTCACCGGCCAGGTCCAGCGCATCGAGCGGAAGAACGTCTACCTGGACCTGGGCCGGATCGAGGCGGTGCTGCCGCCCACGGAGCAGATTCCGCGGGAGAGCTACCGCCAGGGAGAGCGGATCAAGGCCTACGTCGTCGAGGTGCGCCAGGGCACCCGCGGGCCCCAGATCGTCGTCTCGCGCACCCACCCCGGACTGCTGAAGCGCCTCTTTGAGCTGGAGGTGCCGGAGATCTACGAGGGGATCGTGGAGATCAAGGCCATCGCCCGGGAGGCCGGAGCGCGCAGCAAGTTCGCCGTAGCCTCGCGGGACAAGAACGTGGACGCCGTGGGCGCCTGCGTGGGGCCCAAGGGGACCCGGGTGCAGGCCATCGTGGACGAGCTGAAGGGCGAGAAGATCGACATCGTCTCCTGGAACCCGGACCAGGCGCTGTTCGTCGCCGCGGCGCTGTCGCCGGCCAAGGTGACGCGCGTGGAGATCGACGAGGAGACGAAGACCGCCCGGGTGATCGTGCCCGACAACCAGCTCTCCCTGGCCATCGGCCGGGAGGGACAGAACGCCCGGCTGGCGGCCAAACTCACCGGCTGGCGCATCGACATCAAGAGCGAGACGCAGATCAAGGAGATCGAGGCCAAGAAGCTCTTCGTGGACCTGCCCGAGGAGGAGGGTGGGACGCCGGAGGCGGCTGCGGCTGCCCCCGCGTCTGCCGAGGACCCCGCCGTCCTGCCGGCGGCGGGGGACGGAAAGGACGGGGAAGCCCCCGCCGGGACGGGAGTGCTGGTCGAATCGGAACGCGATGGCTAGGATCCGGAAGGTCCCCCAGCGGTCCTGCGTGGCCTGCGGTCGCACCCGACCCAAGCGGGAGCTCCTCCGGATCGTGCGCACGCCCTCCGGCGAGGTGAAGGTGGATCTTACGGGAAAGGTTTCCGGCCGGGGCGCCTATGTCGATCCGGACCGGGGGTGCGCGGAGCGGGCGGTGCGTGAGGGACGGCTGCAACACGCCCTGGAGGTGCCCGTCCCCGCGGAGATCCTCGACCAGGTCCTGCGGGCCATCGACGCCGTGGCCGCGGAGCACCGGGTGGCGGAGTCCGGAGGACGGCGACGCTGATGCGGGTGCACGAACTGGCCAAAGAACTCGGGTTGTCCAGCAAGGCGCTGATGGATCTGCTGGCCGGCATGAAGGTGCAGGTCAAGAGCCACAGCAGCACGCTGGACGAGGGGACGGCGGAACGCGTTCGCCGCCAGGTGCGCGCCAGGAGTGCCCCCGCCCCCGAGCCGGCGCCGGGACCGGTGCGCGTGGCGAAGACCCCGACGGGCGAGCGCATCCTGGGGATGCGAAAGATCGTGCTCCCTTCTCCGCCGCCGGCGGTGGAGTCTCCGGCGGAAGCGCCGGGCGTCCCCGGCGGTTCTGCGCCCGCGGCCGGGCCGGCGGCGTCCGTCCCGGCCGCTCCGGTCGCGGCTGCGCCGGCCGCACCGCCGACCGCAACCGTCGTTCCCGCCCCACCGACGCCCGCCGCATCCGCACCGGTAGTGGAGGCACCGAAGCCCGCACCCGCCGAGATGGTGGAGAAGCCCAGGCCGCCCGCCGTTGAGGCGCCGCAACGTGCTGCGCCGGCGGGCCCGCCGCCGCCTCCTCCGGCTGTGCGACCCGCGGCCAGGCCGCCGGCCCCTCCGGCCAGGGACCAGAGGCCTGCGGCGCGTCCGGGTGGACCGGGGCTGTCGGGCCCGACGCGTCCCGGCGCGCGCCCCATGCCGCCGCGCCGGGAGGCACCCCGCGCTCCCATGGTGCGGCCGCCGGTTCCGCCTCCTCCGCCGCTCGCCGCCGTGCCGGGCTCCGTCGCGCCCGTTGCCGGCGCGCCTGCGGCGCCTGCGCCGCCTGCGCCGGTCCGCGAGTTTCCGAAGAAAAAGGAACGCTTCATTCCGCCGCCGCCTCCGCCGCAACCTGTGGCCCTGCCGCCCAAGGTGCCGGCCGAGATCGAGCTCACCGGCGCGTTGTCGGTCGGTGAGCTCGCCGCCAAGCTGGAGCTGCCGGCCGGCGAGGTCGTGAAGAAGCTGCTGGAGCAGGGCGTGCTGGCCGGAATCAACCAACAGATTCCCCTGGAGACCGCGGCCAGGGTCGCCGAGGCGTTCGGCTCCAGGGTCCGCCGCGCCAGCCCCGCCCCGGCCGCCGCCGGTCCGGTGCCGCGCCGGCTGGAGGTGGCGCGGGACGAGGAAGCGGAACCGCGCGCCCCGGTGGTCACGATCATGGGGCACGTGGACCACGGCAAGACCTCGTTGCTGGACGCCATCCGCCATACCGATGTGGCGGCGCGGGAGTTCGGCGGGATCACGCAGCACATCGGTGCTTCGACGGTGGAGTTGGACGGCAGGCGCATCGTCTTCATCGATACCCCGGGCCACGAAGCCTTCACCGCGCTGCGCGCCCGGGGGGCGCAGGTCACCGACATCGCGGTGCTCGTCGTCGCCGCCGATGACGGGGTGATGCCTCAGACCCTGGAGGCCATCAACCACGCCCGGGCGGCAAAGGTGCCGATCATCGTGGCCATCAACAAGATCGACCTGCCCCAGGCCAACGTGGATCGGGTGAAGCAGCAGCTCTCCGATCAGGGCCTGGTGCCCGAGGACTGGGGCGGGGACACCGTCATGGTGCCGGTCTCGGCGCGGACGAAGGCCGGGCTGAAGGAACTGCTGGAGATGATCCTGTTGGTGGCCGACCTGCAGGAACTCCGGGCGAACCCGAACCGTCCGGCCCGGGGCACGATCATCGAGGCCAGCCTGGACAAGGGCCGCGGTCCTGTGGCCACCGTGCTGGTCCAGGAAGGGACGCTGCGGGCCGGCGACGCCGTTGTCGCCGGCGAGGCCTCCGGCCGGGTGCGCTGGATGGTCAACGACCGCGGCGAGCGGTTGACGGCGGCGGGTCCGTCCAGCGCCGTGGAGGTGGTGGGGCTGGACAGCGTGCCGACGGCCGGCGACCTGCTGGAGGTGGTGCGCGACGACCGGCTGGCCAAAGCCGTGGCCCAGGAGCGCCGGGAGCGGCGCCGCGCCCTGGAGATGGCCGTGGTCCGACCCGCCGCTGCGGAGGAGGCGGCGGCCGGAGAAGGGCCGAAGGAACTGCGGCTCATCGTCAAGGCCGACACCCACGGGTCCGTCGAGGCGCTTACCGCGTCGCTGAGTCGGCTGGCCACGCCGGAGGTGGGGATCGCCATCCTGCACGCCGCGGTGGGCAACGTGACCGAGTCGGATGTGATGCTGGCCGTGGCCAGTCGTGCCGTGATCGTCGGGTTCAACGTCCGGCCGGAGGCGCAGGTCCGCAAGCTGGCCGAGCAGGAAGGGACCGAGATCCTCAGCTATCGGGTGATCTACGAGGCGCTCGACGATCTGCGCCACCGGCTGCGCGGACTGCTGGCGCCGAAGAAGCGCGAGGTGTCCCTCGGTCAGGCCGAGGTGCGGCAGACGTTCACCATCTCTCGGGTGGGTACCGTGGCCGGCTGCTTTGTGGCCCAGGGGGTGATTCCCCGGTCGGCGTCCGTCCGCCTCATCCGCGACGGCGTGGTCGTCTACGAGGGAAAGATCGCTTCCCTGCGCCGCTTCAAAGAGGACGTGCGCGAAGTGGGTGCGGGGTTCGAGTGCGGCATCGCGCTGGAGCGATTCAACGACGTCAAGGTGGGGGACGTGCTCGAGGCGTTCGAGATCCGGGAAGAGCCGGCCTGACGGGCCGCCCCCGGGCCGGGCCGGTGGACGGGCCGACACCGCCCGCCGCCGGCGGCGCCCGCCACGGCAGATGGTCGTCGGCGTCCTGCGTCTGCAACTCAGCCTCCCCGGCAGCACTAGCCTGAAGGACAAGCGGCGTCTGCTGCGGAGCCTGCTGGACCGGCTGCACCAGACCTTCAACGTCTCCGCGGCCGAAGTGGACCGTCAGGACAGCCGCCGCCACGCCGAGGTGGGTATCAGTTACGTGAGCAGCACCTCCGCCCACGCCAGCGCCGTGCTCTCCCGGGTCCTGGACCTGGTGGAACGCGAATCCGAGATCGTGGTCACCGGCGTGGAGCTGGAATGGCGCTGAGGGGCGACCGTGAGCCATCGACCGGAGAAGGTGGAGCAGTTCATCAAAGAAGAAGTGATGCGGATCCTGCAGCGCGAGGTGCGCGATCCGCGGATCGGCTTCGTCTCGGTCACCGATGTCGAGGTCAGCGTGGACCTGCGCCACGCCCGCGTCTTCGTCAGCGTGCTCGGCGATCCCGGGGCCAAGACGGCGACGATGGAGGGGCTGCACAGCGCCTCGCGCTACATCCGCCGCGCCCTGGGGCGGCGGTTGCAGATGCGCTACACCCCCGACCTCACCTTCACCCTCGATGAGTCCATCGAACGCGGTTCGCGCGTCCTCAAGCTGCTCGGCGAAGTGAAGAGCGCTCCCGATGCCCACGCTGCCCGAGACGATCGCGGGGATCCTGCGCACGACGCCTGACGCGCTCATCGTCTGCCACGTGGCGCCGGACGGGGACTGCCTGGGGTCCGCCCTGGCCCTGGCCCTGGCCTGCGGGCAGTGCGGCGTCCAGGCCCTGGTGGGCAGCGCGGACGGCGTGCCCGAGGTCTACCGCTTCCTGCCCGGCAGCGACCGGATCCTCACCGCCCCGCCCGAGCGGGCGTGCGCGGTGGGGGTGGCCGTGGAGTGCAGCTCCCTCGACCGCGCCGGCGCCTTCGCCGAGGTGCTGGCCCGGTCCCGGACCGTGATCAACATCGATCACCACCAGAGCAACACCGCCTTCGGCGACATCGTCTTCCACGATCCCGCGGCCGCGGCGGTCGGCGAGCAGATCTCCGAGGTGATCCGGGCGATGGCCGTCCCGCTGACCCGGGAACTGGCCCAGTGCCTGCTGACCGCGATCGTCACCGACACCGGCCGGTTCGGGTTTCCCAACACCACCCCGCGGACGCTGCGGCTGGCCGCCGACCTGGTCGCCGCCGGGGGGTCGATTCCGGCCGTCGTGGAGCGCGTCTATGAGACGCGCACGGCGGGGGGCCTCCGGCTGCTCGGCGCCTCGCTGCAACGGCTGGCGCTGGCCGCCGAGGGTCGGATCGCCTGGACGGCGGTGACCCCGCAGATGCTGCAGGAGGCCGGGGCCGGCGCGGACGACGTCACGGGCATCGTCAACCTGCTGCGCCAGATTCGCGGCGTGCAGGTTGCGCTGCTCTTTGAGGTAACGCCCGACGGCGTCCGTGTGGGCATCCGCTCGCGCGACGGCGTCCGGGCCCACGCCATCGCGGAGGCGTTCGGCGGCGGCGGCCACGCCGGCGCGGCCGGGTTCACCGCCAGTGGGTCGCTGGACGACGTCGTGGCCCGGACGCTGGCCGCGGCGGAGAAGGAGCTCCATGCCGCCTCCTGACGGCATCCTCAACGTGCTGAAGCCGGTGGGGATGACATCCCACGACGTGGTGGATGCGGTGCGGCGTCTTGCCGGCACGCGGCGCGTCGGCCACACCGGGACGCTCGATCCCGGCGCCTCGGGCGTCCTGGTCCTGGTCGTGGGCCGGGCCACCCGGCTGGCCGAGTTCGTGGCGGTGACGGACAAGGAGTACCTGGTGGAGGTGACCTTCGGCCGCGCCACCGACACGGGGGATGCCTACGGGGCGACGGTCGCAGAGCACCCTACGGAAGGTCTTACGGCGGAGCGGGTGCGGGAGGTCCTGCGGTCGTTCATGGGCGAGATCGAACAGGTTCCGCCCATGGCCTCCGCCGTCCACGTGGGGGGCAGACGGCTCTATGAGCTCCGCCGGGAGGGGGCCCGGGTGGACGTGCCGCCCCGACGGGTGACCATCTACCAGCTCGAGCTAGTGGAGTTTGCGGCGGAGCGTCCCGCCCGAGGGCGGCTCCACATCACCTGCTCCAAGGGCACCTATATCCGCGGACTGTGCCATGAGATCGGGACGGCGCTGGGGGTGGGCGCCCATGCCTCCTTCATGGTCCGCACCCGGGTCGGGCGCTACCTCCTGGAAGACGCCTACGCGCTGGAGGAGCTGACCCCCCGGTCGCTGGAGGATGCCCTGGAGTCGCCGGAGGCGGCCCTGGCCGATCTGCCCGCCGTGGAGCTCACCGCGGTGCAGCGCCAGGCCGTCGTGCACGGTCAGCCGGTTCCGCTGTTCAAGGTGCCCGGCTGGCAACGCCTGGTCCAGGCGGACCTGGTGCGCCTGCGCGACGCCCGGGGCCTGGTGGCGCTGGCCCGCGTCGAGCAGGGGGTGCTGAAACCCTTCAAAGTGCTGCGGGAGGGCTGATGGAGGTCGTCCGGGACCTTGCCGCCTTTCCGCGCCAGCGCGTCCCGGTGGCCCTGGCCCTGGGCACCTTCGACGGCGTGCACCGCGGGCATCAGGCCCTCCTGCAGGCCGCCGTGCGTCTGGCCAGGGAGGTGGGCGGCCGCGCCGCGGCGATCACCTTCGACCCGCACCCGCTGACGGTGATCGCTCCGCCTCCGGAACCCTTCCTGCTCACGACCCTGGACGAGCGGTTGACGCTGCTGGCGGCGCAGGGCATCGACCTGACCGTGGTAGTCAGGTTCGATGAAGCGCTGCGGCGGATCGACGCGGCGGGCTGGATGGCCATGCTGGAACGGCACGTCGGCATGCAGCACCTCCTCTGCGGGGACAACTACACCTTCGGACGGGATCGGGGCGGCACGGCCGAGCTGTTGCGGCGGTGGGCGGAGGCGCGGGGCGTCCGGGTACATGTGATCGCGCCGGTGCATGTCGGGGGGACGCTGGTGAGCAGCACGCTGATCCGGCGGCTGCTGCGCTCCGGAGAGGTGCGCGAGGCGGCCCGGTATCTGGGCCGGTGGTATCGGCTGGGGGGCCGGGTGGGGCGGGGCGACGCCCGAGGACGGCGGCTGGGGTTTCCCACCGCGAATCTCGTGCCCCGGGACGACAAGCTCGTCCCCGCCGGCGGGATCTACGCCGCCCTGGCCCACCTCGGGAGCGCCCGGTACGCGGCCGCGGTGAGCATCGGCACGCGTCCCACCTTCGGACCGGGCGCGCTGGTGGTGGAGGCGTATCTGCTGGATTTCTCCGGCGACCTCTACGATCAGGAGCTCGAGGTGGAGTTCGTGCAACGGCTGCGCGACGAGATTGCCTTCACCTCCGAGGAGGCGCTCATCAGGCAGATCGGAGAGGACGTGGAGGAGACCCGCCGCCTGCTGGAGGCGCCGGTGGACCCGGCCTGAGGGCGGCGTCGCCCCGCGCCGCCGGCCGGGGCGCGGCCGCCCCGTTGCGTTGTGGGGTGACCGGCCGCGTGGTAAAATTAACAAGTACCATTGAGTCTCTGGCTGGGCGGTGCGTGCCTCCGGCGGCCGCCGGGCCTTGATTCACCGATGGAGGTGGCCCTGTCGTGGCCTTGCCCAAGACGAAGAAGACCGAGATCGTGGACCGTCACCGCAGGCACGAAACCGACACCGGGTCCCCGGAAGTGCAGATCGCGTTGCTCACCGAGCGCATCAACCAGCTCACGGAGCATCTGGCTTTGCACAAGAAGGACATCCACTCCCGGCGCGGGCTGCTGAAGATGGTCGGCCAGCGCCGCCGGCTGCTCAGTTACCTGCAGCAGACCGACCTTCCCCGGTACCGGCAGCTGGTCGAGTCCCTTGGACTGCGCCGGTGATCGGGGCGCCGCCGGAGCGCGGCCCCGGTACGGAGCAACGATGAGGTGACGGGTTCGGGAGCGGGGGTCGTCCCCGCTCCTTCCGTGTGTAGGGATGGGAGATGGCAGGCGATAGAGGAGGAACAGGCTGATGATGCAGTGGGAGGCCCAGCAGGTCGGGGTCGAGGTGGCCGGACGCGTGCTGTCCTTCGAGACCGGCGTCCTGGCCCGCCAGGCGGGCGGCGCCGTGGTCGTGCGCTACGGCGACACGATGGTCCTCGTGACCGCCACCGCCTCGGAGGAGCCCCGGGAGGGGATCGACTTCTTCCCCCTGACCTGCGATCTGGAAGAGAAGATGTACGCCGCCGGCAAGATCCCCGGCGGCTTCTTCAAGCGCGAGGGCCGGCCGGGGGAGCGGGCCATCCAGACCGCCCGCCTCATGGACCGGCCGATCCGTCCGCTGTTCCCCAAGGGGTTCCGCAACGACGTGCAGGTAATCGCCACCGTCCTGTCGGCCGATCAGGAGAACGATGTGGCGATTCCCGCCATCAACGGCGCCTCCTGCGCGTTGATGCTCTCCCACGTGCCCTTCGACGGACCCATCGGGGCCGTGCGCATCGGGTTGATCGACGGGCGGTACGTGGTCAATCCGACGCAGACGCAGCTGGACACGCAGAGCCAGCTGGACCTGATCGTCGCCGCCACCGACGAGGCCATCATCATGGTCGAGGCGGGGGCGCGGGAGGTGGCGGAGGAGCGCGTGCTCGCCGCCCTGGACCTGGCCCACGCCGAGATCCGTCGCATCATCCAGGCCCAGCGCGACCTGGCGGCGCGGGCGGGGAAGCCCAAGATGGCGGTCCCCGTCCCGCAGGTCGATCAGGAACTGGCCGCCGCGGTGCGGGATCGGGCCCGGCCGCTGATCCGCGAGGCGCTGGCCCAGCCGGAAAAGCTGATGCGGGAGGACGCCCTGCGGCAGGTGCTGCAGCGCGTCGCGCCGGCCTTCGCCGAGCAGTACCCCGAACGGAGCAAGGAGATCGAGGAGATCCTCCAGGCGGCGATCAGGGAGGAGGTCCGCCGCGGGATCCTCGAGGAGGGGCGCCGCGTGGACGGCCGCGGAGTGCGGGACGTCCGTCCGCTGCGCGCCGCGGTCGGCCTGCTCCCGCGGGCCCACGGCTCCGGCCTGTTCCAGCGCGGCCAGACCCAGGTCCTCTCCGTGGCCACGCTGGGCACCGGCGAAGACGAGCAGATCATCGACGATCTCTCCCCGCGGACGCGCAAGCGGTTCATGCACCACTACTCCTTCCCGCCCTACAGCGTCGGCGAGGTCCGGCCGCTGCGCTCGCCCGGCCGCCGGGAGATCGGGCACGGCCTGCTGGCCGAGCGCGCGCTGGAGCCGGTGCTTCCCGGTGAGGAGGTCTTCCCCTACACCATCCGACTGGTCTCCGAAGTCCTGGAGTCCAACGGCTCCACCTCCATGGCCTCGGTGTGCGGCTCGACCCTCGCCCTCATGGACGCCGGCGTGCCGATCAAGGCCCCGGTGGCGGGCATCTCCATGGGTCTGGTGACGGGAGAGGGAGGGCGGTTCGTCGTCCTGACCGACATCCAGGGGTTGGAGGACGCCTTCGGGGACATGGACTTCAAGGTGGCCGGCACGCGGGTCGGGATCACCGCCCTGCAGCTGGACATCAAGATCAAAGGGCTGTCCCGGGAGATCCTGGCCCGGGCCCTGGCCGAGGCGCGCGAGACGCGCCTCATGATCCTGGACGTGATGGCCCAGGCCATCGCCGAGCCGCGGCCCGGTCTCTCGCCCTACGCCCCGCGGATCATCACCATCGAGATCAACCCGGACAAGATCCGGGAGGTGATCGGTCCCGGCGGCAAGGTGATCAACAAGATCACGGCCGAAACCGGGGTGAAGATCGATATCGAGCAGGACGGCAAGGTGCACGTGGCCTCCGCCGACGAGGCGGCCGCAGCGCGCGCCATCCGGATGATCGAGGAGATCGTGCGCGAGGTGAAGGTGGGCGAGATCTACACCGGCCGCGTGACGCGCCTGATGAACTTCGGCGCCTTCCTCGAGGTGCTGCCCGGCAAAGAGGGGTTGCTGCACATCTCCGAGCTGGGGGACGGCGAACGGGTGACGCGCGTGGAGGACGTGGTCAAGGTGGGCGACGAGATGCAGGTCCGGGTCCGCGAGATCGACAACCTGGGCCGCATCAACCTGACCCGACGGCTGGAGCCCGGGCCCGAGGACGAGCGGCTGCGGCGGGCGGCCCGCGCCGGCCGCGGCGACGACCGGCGGCACCGCCCCGAAGGCGGCGGCGCGCGGCGGCGCCGTCCCGACCACCGCGGGGAACCGCGCGGGCGCAGACCGGAATAGTCCGAGCGCGGGCAAAACCCCAAGAGGAATCCCCGGACAGGTACAGTAGAGGAGAAAGCACCGCCCCGCGGGCGGAGCCGCGGGGTGACCCTCATGCGCGACGAGATCGCCAAGAGCGTGCTGCCCAACGGGCTGCGGATCGTGACCGAGCGGATGCCGCAGGTGCGCACCGCGGCCCTGGGGGTCTGGGTGAACGCCGGCTCCCGCTACGAACCCCCGGGCCGGCACGGCATCTCCCACTTCCTGGAGCACCTGTTTTTCAAGGGCACCGCCACCCGGTCCGCCCTGGAGATCGCCCAGGCCGCCGACGAGATCGGGGGCCAGATGAACGCCTTCACCGACCGGGAGCAGACGGTCTTCTTCGTCAAGGTGCTCTCCGCCCACTTCGACCAGGCCGTGGAGATCGTGGCCGACATGCTGCTGCGCCCCACGCTGGCCCCGGAGGCGATCGAGCGGGAGCGGCAGGTCATCGCCGAGGAGATCAAGAGTTACGAGGACGCCCCCGACGAACTGGTCCAGGACCTCTTCGCCCAGACGGTGTGGAACGGCCACCCGCTGGGCCGCCCGGTGATCGGGACGCTGGAGACGGTGGGCCGGCTGCGGCGCGAGGACTTCCTGGAGCACATCCGCCACTTCTATCGACCGGGCAACGTCGTGGTGGCGGTGGCCGGCGACATCGACCACGCCACGGTGGTGGACGCCGTCCGGCGTCACTTCGGGGCGTGGGACGGTCCGGCTCCGCCGGTGGTGGCCGAGCCGCCCCGTCCCCAGGCCGATGTGGTGACCCGCCTCAAGGAAACGGAGCAGGTACACCTCTGTCTGGGCACCCAGGGCTTGGCCCAGGCCGACGAGAGGCGGTACGCCCTGTCCCTGCTGGATCACCTGCTGGGCGGCGGGATGTCCTCCCGCCTGTTCCAGGAGATCCGGGAGCGGCGGGGCCTCGTCTACACCATCTCCTCCTACGCCACCTCCTACCGGGACGGCGGGCTCTTCGTCATCTACGCCGGGATGAGCCCCGACGCCGCTCCGGAGGTCATCCGGCTCACGTTGGACGAGGTGGAGAAGATGACGCAGGAGCCGGTCCCCGCCGCCGAACTGGCCCGGGCCAAGGAGTCGCTGAAGGGCAGCCTGATGCTCTCCCTGGAGAGCACGGGCAGCCGGATGTCGGTCCTGGCGCGCTCCGAGATCTACCACGGCCGGCAGATCACCCTGGACGAGCTCATCGCCCGGATCGACGCCGTCACCGCGGAGGAGCTGCGGCATCTGGCCGCCGAACTGTTCCAGCCGCGCCGCCTCTCGATGGCGGCGATCGGACCGTTCCGCTCCGACGGGGGGCTGGCCAGGGCGATGCGCGAGGCCTTTGTCTCCGCGGTGGAGGCCGCGATCTGACCGTGGCCGGGCCCATCCGCGTCGCCGTCTCCGGGGCCGCCGGCCGGATGGGCCGGGCGGCGGTGCGGGCCGTCGCCCGGGAGCCGGATCTGGCGCTGGTCGGGGCCCTCGGTCGGACACACGCCGTCGGCGAGGACGCCGGCGTCGTCGCCGGCGGTGCTCCCCTGGGCGTGGCGATCACCGCGGATCTGGCGGCCGTGCTGCGCGCGGGGGCGGAGGTCCTGGTCGATTTCAGCCCCGGGCCGGCCGCAGTGGAACACGCCCGGGCGGCGATCCCCGCCGGCGTCTGCCCGGTGATCGGCGGCACCGGCATCACCACGCCGCAGATCGACGAGCTGGGCCGGCTGTGCGAGCGCCACCGCCTGGGCGCCGTCGTCGCGCCCAACTTCGCCCTCGGCGCCGTGCTGATGATGGTCTTCGCCCGCCAGGCGGCGCGGTACTTTCCCCACGCGGAAGTCATTGAGATGCACCATGACCGCAAGCGCGACGCCCCGTCGGGGACCGCGATGAAAACCGCCGCCCTCATCGCGCAGACCCGCGGGGAGCCTCCGCTCCCCGCGGTGCAGGAAGAGGAATTGGCCGCGGGCGCGCGCGGCGGCCGGGTGGAGGGCGTGCCCGTGCACAGCGTGCGGCTGCCCGGCCTGGTCGCCCATCAGGCGGTGATCTTTGGCGGGGCGGGGCAGACTCTGACCATCCGCCACGACTCGATCAACGAAGAGTCCTTCATGCCCGGCATGCTCCTGGCGATCCGCCGCGTGCGGACCGCCGGCAGGCTGATCTACGGCCTGGAGCCGTTGTTGGAGTTGGGCTGACCGTGATAGAGTGTCGGGCAAAGGTGCGATGAACGGGTTTCGTGTTGCCGTCGTCGGCGCCACGGGGGCGGTGGGCCGCGAGGTGCTGCGCATCCTCCGCGAGCGCGCCTTCCCGCTGGCCGACCTGCGGCTGCTGGCCTCGCCGCGGTCGGCGGGGACGCGCCTGGACGGACGGGTGGTCGAAGCCGTCGCCCCGGAGCGCTTCGACGGGCTCGACCTCGCCATCTTCGATACCCCCGATGCCGTCGCCGAGCAGTGGGTGCCGGTGGCCGCCGGCCGCGGCGCGGTGGTCATCGACAACTCCGCCGCCTTCCGCATGGCCGACGAAGTCCCGCTGGTCATCCCGGAGGTCAACGCCCACGACCTGGAGCGTCTCCCCCGCCGCATCGTGGCCAACCCCAACTGCACCTGCGCCACCATCGCCGTCCCCCTGGCCCCGCTGCACCGCAGGGCCGGGCTGCGGCGGGTGATCGCCTGTTCCTACCAGTCGGTGTCGGGCGCGGGGCAGCACGGGGTGGAGCAGCTCTGGAACGAGCTCCGCGACGCCGTCGGCGGCGGCCGTCCGCCGGAGCGGCCGGGCGGGCGCGCCTTTGCCCACCCGATCGCCATGAACATCATCCCGGCCATCGGGCGGCTGCAGGGCGCGCACACCGGCGAGGAGGTCAAGGTCGCGGCGGAACTGCGGAAGATGCTCGGCGCCCCCGAGTTGTCGGTGGGCATCACCTGTGTGCGGGTGCCGACGCTGGTCGGACACGGGGTGGCCGTCCACGCCGAGTTCAGCCGCCCTCTGGACCCGCAGGAGGCGCGGGCGATCCTGGAGCGCGCCCCGGGGGTGGCGGTGGTGGACGACCCGGCGGAGGCGCGCTACCCGACGGCGCTGCTGGCGGCCGGGCGCGACCCGTGTTACGTGGGCCGTATCCGCACGGACGGAGCGGGAAATTTGGCCTTCTTCGCCGCCGCCGACAACCTGAGAAAGGGGGCCGCGCTCAACGCCGTCCAGATCGCCGAGACGCTGGTCCAGCGCGGCCTGCTGAGGGGTTCGGTCCGGGCCTAGACGCGCATGCGCATTGTGGTCCAGAAGTACGGCGGCGTTCTGCTGGCCACGCCGGCCGGACGTCTGCAGGTTGCGGAGCAGATCGCGGCGACGCGCAAGGAGGGCGCCGCCGTCGTCGCCGTCGCCTCCGCGATCGGCCGGGAAGGCGACCCCTACGCCACCGACACCCTGGTCACCCTGGTCCGGGACGTGGGCGAGGAGATCGACCCCCGCACCCTGGACCTGCTGCTCAGCACCGGCGAGACGATCTCCACCGCGTTGCTGGCCCACACCCTGTCCCGCAGCGGGTGTCCCGCCGTGGCCCTCACCGGCGGCCAGGCCGGCATCCTCACCACCGACGAGTTCAACGACGCCCGCATCCTGAGCATCGACCCCGTCGCCGTCCGGCGTCACCTGGAGCGGGACCTGGTGGTGGTGGTGGCCGGTTTCCAGGGCGTGACGCGGGACGGCGAGATCACGACGCTGGGCCGCGGGGGCAGCGACACGACGGCCGTAGCATTGGGCGCGGCGCTGGGCGCGGCGACCGCCGAGATCTACACGGACGTGGAGGGGATCATGACCGCCGACCCCAAGCTCGTC